>JBDUAD010000055.1:0-18853 GCA_040004775.1 bacterium
CCCGAGGACTACACCAACCGCGGGCGGATCATCACGCCGCTCAAGGACCGCTTCGGTGCCGAGATCCGCACCCACTACCCGCTCGACCTCGACGACGAGCTGACCCTCATCGCCCAGGAGGCGGCGGTCCTGTGGGACGGCTCGGAGCACGCCGCGCCGCTCGTCCCCTCGCACCTGCTCGAGGTGATCGGCCGGTTCGCCCGGGCGGTCCGCGACGCTCCGCAGATCGATCACCGCTCCGGCGTCTCGGCTCGCTTCGCCATCGCCGCGGTGGAGACGGTGGCCGCCTCCGCGGTACGGCGGGCGGCCATCGCCGGTGAGGCGGTGGCGGTGGCCCGGGTGGCCGATCTGCCCTCGGTCGTGCCCGCGTCGCGCGGCAAGGTCGAGTTCGACGACTCCGACGGAACGGCGGAAGGGCGGGAGTTCGAGATCCTGGATCATCTGCTGCGCCGGGCTATCGCCGAGACCTACCGATCCCGCCTGGCCGGTCTCGACCTGCGCCGGTTGCAGGAGAAGTTCGACGACGGTCTGCTGGTCACGTCCGGCGACACCGTGTCCTCCGACGAGCTGCTCGGTCAGCTCGGCACCGTCCCCGGATTGGCCGAGCTGCTCGACAAGCTCGAACCCGGTGGCGTGGCCGAAGGCCCGGCCGCGGTGGGGCTGGCCGCGGCCGGCGTCGAGTTCGCCCTCGAGGGCCTGCACCTGAACCGTCGCCTGGCCAAGGATTCCGCCGCCGGCCGCACCGTGTACGGCGCATGATCGCCAAGCCCCCCGACACCGGTTGGGTGCGATCCTGGACCCCGGGGGTCCACGATCGCACCCAAGTGCTTGCTGGTCCGAACGCGTCGGCGCCGGAGCGATTCCGGTGACGTCGTCCTACGGCGCCTGGCACGGCGGGCGTGACCCGCTCGAGGCGCCGTTCGACGTGCGCTCGGCCATGGACGAGATCGGCGAATCGGTGCTGCGGGGCATGTCGCCCCGCAGCGCACTCGACCGGCTGCTGCGCCGGGGCATGAACGAGCACCGCGGACTCGACGCACTGCGCCAGGCCGCCCGGCGCCGGGCCAAGGAACTGCGCAAGAACAACCGCTTGGACGGCACGCTGGAGCAGATCCGGGCCCTCCTCGATGACGCGCTGACCGCCGAGCGCAGGGCCTTGTTCCCCGACCCGGACGACTCCGCCCGCATGGCCGAGGCCGAGCTCGATGCGCTACCGCCGGAGACCTCGCGGGCGGTGCGCGAGCTGGCCGACTACCGGTGGCGCTCCCCCGAGGCCGCGCAGAAGTTCCAGGAGATCCAGGACCTGCTGCGCTCGGAGGTGCTGGACGCCCAGTTCGCCGGACTGCGCCAAGCTATGCAGAACGCCACGCCCCAGGACCTGGCCCGGGTGCGCGAGATGATGTCGGCGCTCAACGACATGCTCGACGCCGATGCCCGCGGCGAGCACACGCCCGAGCAGTTCGCCGATTTCATGCAGCAGTACGGCGACTTCTTCCCGGAGAACCCGACGGATCTGGCCGAGCTGGTCGACACGCTGGCCCGGCGCTCGGCCGCGGCCCAGCGGCTGGTGAACTCCCTGTCCCCCGAGCAGCAGGCCGAGCTCGCTGAGCTGATGGCCGGGATGCTGCGCGACTCCGGTCTGGCCGAGCAGATGGGCCGCCTGCAGGACGCCCTGCGCTCGGCTCGTCCGGACCTGCCCTGGGACGGCCGCGAGCCCATGGGCGGCACGGGCACGGAGCCGATGGGCTACTCCGACGGCACCGAGGCGCTGGCCGAGTTGGCCGACCTCGATCAGCTCGACGCGCTCACCGAGCAGGACTATCCCGGTGCGTCCCTGGCCGACATCGACGAGGAACTGGTCGAGCGGGCGCTCGGCCGGCAGGCGGTGGAGGACGTCGCGGCCCTGCGGCGCATCGAACAGGAGCTGCAGCACCAGGGCTATCTCGACCGCAGCGGGCAGACGCTGACCCTCACTCCCCGGGCGCTGCGCCGGCTGGGCAACGCCGCGCTACGCCGCGTGTTCGAGGACCTGCAGACCCGTGGCCGCGGCACCCACGACCTGCGCGACGCCGGCCCCTCCGGCGAGGCCACCGGGGCCACCCGGGCCTGGCAGTTCGGCGACGAGCAGCCGCTGGACGTGTCCCGGACGGTGCGTAATGCCGTCCTGCGCATCGCGGCGGAGGGACCGTCCGACCGTCCGCGGACGGCGGCCACCCGGCTGCGGCCCGAAGACTTCGAGGTGGCCGAGACCGAGCGGCGTACGAGCGCGGCGGTCGCGCTGTTGGTCGACATGTCGTTCTCGATGGAGCTGCGCGGCACCTGGGGCGAGGCCAAGACCACCGCACTGGCCCTGCACTCGCTGATAACCACCCGGTTCCCGCAGGACTCGATCCAGATCATCGGGTTCAGCGACTACGCCCGGGTGATGACGCCGTCGGACCTCATCCAGCACGAGTGGGAACGGGTGCAGGGCACCAACCTGCAGCACGCGCTGATGCTGGCCCGGCGTCACCTCGACCGGCACCGCAACGACGAGCCGGTGATCCTCGTGGTCACCGACGGCGAGCCGACCGCCCACCTCAGCCCGGATGGCTACGCCGACTTCGCCTGGCCGCCGACCCGCGAGACGATCGCCGCCACCGTGGCCGAGGTCGCGCGGTGCACGCGCGCCGGCGCGGTGATCAACGTCTTCATGCTCGACGACGAGCCGGCCCTGGTCGACTTCATGGCCGAGGTCGGCCGGCGCAACGGCGGACGGGTGTTCCTGCCCAAGCCTGGGCGGCTGGGCGAGTTCGTGGTCGCTGACTACCTGCGGGCCCGCGGCGGCCGGCGCCGCGCCGGCTGACCTCCTGAACGCCGCCGGGCTCGACCCGGCACAATCGCGCTCGTGTGGCGGGTGGAGATCGTCGACCGGTCGGTGACGGAGGCCCTGCGGCGTTCGGTCCTGCGCCCGCACCTGACCGCTGACCAACCGATGCCCGGCGACGACCGGCCGGAGGCGGTGCACTTCGCCGCCTTCGCCGCCGACCACGAACCCGGTGACCGCGGTGCCGGTGAGCCCGGTCGTCCTGATGACGACGACCGTCCGGCGAGCACGTGCTTCCTAGTGCGCGAGGCCCCGCCCTGGGATTCCGCCGATATCGGCGCCTGGCATCTGCGCCAGATGGCTACTGACCCGGCTCACCGTCGTCAGGGTGCCGGTGTCGCGGTTCTCGACTCGGTGGTCGCCCACGTCGCCGCGGCCGGCGGCGGCCGGGTGTGGTGCCACGCGCGGACGGTGGCCGAGGGCTTCTACGCCGCCCACGGCTTCGTGACGGTCAGCGGCATTCACCCCTCGGGCGACCCGCCGGTCCCGCACATCCACATGGACCGCACCGTAGAGCCGGCTCGGCGGCAACCGATCGGCGACCCCATCTCGTCGAACTGGTGATGGGCACCAGCGGTGCGTGATGAAGAAGCATTTCGGGCGTTCGTGCAGGACCACGGCACGACGCTGCTGCACGCCGCCCGCCTGCTGACCGGTGACCACCACCGAGGGGAGGACCTCGTGCAGACGACGCTGACCAAGGTCTACCTGGGTTGGGACCGCATCGACGATCCGCTGGCCTATGCCCGCCGCAGCCTGGTCACCACGCACATCGATTCGGCCCGGCGCCGCTGGTGGGGCGAGCGCTCGGTGGAGGTGCTGCCGGAAACCGCCACCCCCGGCGGCGAAGACGCCACCGACGAACGCGACACATTGCGCCGGCTGCTCGCGACACTGACGGCCCGAGAGCGCTCGATCGTGGTCCTCCGCTACTACTGCGACCTGTCCGAACGCCAGGCCGCCGAGGCCCTGGATCTGCCGGTCGGCACGGTGAAGAGCGGGGCCTCCCGCGCGTTGGCCCGGCTGCGCGTCAGCACTGCGCCGGACCCCGGCGCGTTGGGTCCGGCCCCGGCCGTTGGGGGTGAGGGCTGGTGAGCCCGACCGAGGAGGACCTGCGCCGGGCTTTGCGCGAGGGCGAGACGTCCTCGCGCAGCGACGTCGACCGCCTGGTGCGCACTGTGCGCGATCACGCGTTCAGCAAGCGCGTAGCCCGACGCCGCCGTTGGACGACCGCGGCCGGTGTCGCCGCCGCGGTCCTGGTCGCCGGCGCGGGCGTCACCCTGGCCGAACGCCAGGGCGGGTCCGGCGCGGCGAGCTCGGCGCAGAGGGACACGGCGGCCGGACCGGCCACCCAGCAGGCGGCCGGCGGGGTCGATTCGCCGGGTCCGGCCGCCATCCCGTCCTCCGGGGTTCCCGCTGCCTGTCCAACGACGGCGCCACGGCTGGTACCGGCGCTCCCGAAGCCCGACGAACCGGTGCTGCCGGCCGAGACCGTGGCGGTGCGGGTCTGCCTCTTCCCGGTGGACGCGTCGGCGGGGAGCACCGTGGTCGAGCGGCTGCTGAGCCACACTCGCTCGATCGCGCTGACCACCGCGGTGAACGCCGAGCCGCCCTCCTCCGCAATCATCAAGTGCGCCTCGCGGCCGGCCTACACAGTGGTCCTGCTGCCGGCCACCGCGGCTGGGCCAGGCCCGGCGGCTGTCGCGGCCGCGCAGGACTGTTACCTGCTTAGCAACGGGCGCACCAACCGCGCTGCCGGTACCGAGCTGCTCCGGCTGCTCGGCGAGCTCACGAAGCGCTGAGGGAGTCGAGCGCCTGGCGCAGGTCCTCGACCAGGTCCTCGGCGTCCTCGATGCCGACCGACAGTCGGACGAGGTCGGCCGGCACCTCGAGCGCCGACCCGGCCACGCTGGCGTGGGTCATGAGCCCCGGGTGTTCGATCAACGACTCCACTCCACCCAGGGACTCGGCCAATATGAACACCCGGGCGGCATCGCACACCGCGACCGCGGCCTGCTGCCCACCGTGCACGCGGAACGAGACCATGCCGCCGAACCCGCTCATCTGTTTGGCCGCGATCTCGTGCCCGGGATGCTCAGCCCGCCCCGGGTACAGCACCTGGGTCACGGCGGGATGGTTCTCCAGGAACTCCACCACCCGAGCGGCGTTGGCGTTGTGGCGATCCATGCGCACGCCGAGGGTCTTGATCCCGCGCAGCACCAGCCAGGCGTCGAAGGGACCAGCCACCGACCCCATGGCGTTCTGATGGAAGGCCAGCAGCTCGCCGAGCTCCACGTCGGCGGTCACCAGGGCGCCGCCGACGACGTCGGAGTGCCCACCGAGGTACTTGGTGGTCGAGTGCACGACGACGTCGGCGCCCAGAGCCAGCGGCTGCTGCAGATAGGGCGAGGCGAAGGTGTTGTCGACGACCAGGGAAGCCGAGGCCTCCCGGGCGATGCCGGCCAGCGCGGCGATGTCGGCCACGCCGAGCAGCGGGTTGGTCGGCGTTTCGCACCAGATGACGCGGGTGGTTTCGGTCAGCGCGCCGCGCACCGCATCCAGGTCGCCCAGCGGGACCGCGGTGTGACTGATCCCCCACCGCTGCAGCACCCGCGCCACGAGGCGGAACGTCCCGCCGTAGGCGTCCCCGGGCAGGATCACGTGATCGCCCGGCGCGCACAGCGCTCGCAGCGCGGCATCCTCGGCGGCCAGGCCGGAGGCGAAGGCCAGGCCGCGCCGGCCGCCTTCGAGCGCGGCCAGGCAGGTCTCCAACGCGGTGCGGGTCGGGTTGGCGCTACGGCTGTACTCGTACCCGCCGCGCACGCCGCCGACGCCGTCCTGGGCGTAGGTCGACGTGGCGAAGATCGGCACGGTGACCGCGCCGGTGCCGGGATCGGGTTCCTGACCGGCGTGGATGGCCAGCGTGTCGAATCCGCTCATCCCTCGACGGTATCGGCCACCAACTGAACTGCCGTCCACGGCGTCCACCTCACAAGCCGCCGATGCGGCTCCGTCATAAGCCGCCGATGCGGCTCCGTCATAAGCCGCCGATGCGGCTCCGTCATAAGCCGCCGATGCGGCGGGGACCGTCGGCGCGCGACGGCGGCGGCGCCACCCGGATGCCGGCGGAGAGGATATGGGCGCCGTCGACCGAGGCCACCACGGTGCCCAGTCGCAGTTGGGCGATCTCGGGCAGCTCGTCGGCCAGCAAGGACAGGCGCAGGGCGATCTCGGCCAGTGCGGTCAGGTCGGCGACCGGGCCCCCGGCGTAACCGGTCAACAGCGGTGCCGCCCGCGGGCGGCGGACCAGCTCGTCGGCGTCACGGTCGGTCAGCGGCGCGGCGGCGTAGGCCAGATCGCCGAGTAACCGCGTGGCCACGCCACCCACTCCGAAGGACACCAGCGCGCCGAACGACGGGTCGTCCTGCACGCCGAAGACGGTGTCCACGCCGCGCGGGGCCATGGCTTGCACCACGGCCCGTCCGTCCTCCGCCAGCCCGAGGTCGGCCCACGCGTCGGCCAGGGCGTGCTCGTCGGTCAGGCGCAGGCGCACCGACGTCTCCGCCCCCGACCCCGAGGGCAGGCGCAGCGCCACCGGCCAGCCGAGGGTGACCGCGGCCGAGCGGGCCTCCCACGGCCCGACGACCCCGCGCGAGGGCACCAGGTGCAGGCCGACCGCGCCGAGCACGGTCTCTACCTCGTCCTCGCCGAGCTCGCGTCCGCCCGGGGTGGTGGCCAGGACGTGCTGGGCCACCCGCCGGGCGGCAGGCAGGTCGGTGCCGGCCTGGGCGGGCACCACACCCGGATCGCGCCGGCGCCAGGCCGCGTGCCGGGCCGTACGCGCGAGGGTCCGCACCGCGCGCTCGGGCGACGGATAGGAGGGGATGGAACCGCGGGTCGGCAACAGCTCCCCCTCCTCGGCCAGTGCACCGGGCACGCCGTCGAAGCCGAGGAACGTCGTCAGCACCGGCTTGCCTGCCGCCCGGACCGCCTCGCGCAGGGCCTGGGCGTACCGCGCGCCGTCGACCTGCAACAGCGGCGGAACGAACACCGCCACCAGCGCGTCGACGTCCTCGGCCGCCACCGCGTCGCCGGCCGCGGCGGCGAACTGCTCGGCCGTGGCGTTGACGCCGATGTCGACCGCCCGGACCGGCTCGAGACCCTCAGCCGTGCAGGAGGAGGTGACCAGGACGTTGAGCGCGGCGGAGTTGCCAACCACTGCCACCCGGAGGCCGGCGGGCAGCGGCTGGGTGGCCAAGAGCAGCCCGACGTCGAAGAGCACGTCGAGGGTGTCCACCCGGATGATCCCGGAGGCCTCGAACAGGGCACCGACCGCTTCCTCGCTCATGGCCACCGACGTGTTGCGCAGGCCGCCGGCCACACCCCCGCGCCCCGACTTCACTGCGACGATCGGCTTGGTGCGACCGAGCCGGCGGCTGAGCCGGACGAACTTGCGCGGGTTGCCGAAGCTCTCCAGGTACAGCAGCACGACGTCGGTGTCGGGGTCTCCAGCCCAGTACTGCAGCAGGTCGTTGCCCGAAACGTCTGCCCGATTGCCCGCCGAGACGAACGTCGACAAGCCGACGTCGCGGCGCACCGCCTCTCCGAGCACCGCCACCCCGAGCGCGCCGGACTGGCTGAAGAAGCCGGTGCGCCCACGCGGCGGGACCAGCGGCGCGAGGGAGGCGTTGAGCCGGATGGCCGGATCATTGTTGGCGATGCCGAGACAGTTCGGGCCGACCACCCGCATGCCGTGCTCGCGGGCCGAGGCGACGAGGGCCCGCTGGGCGGCGAGGCCGGCTGCGCGCTCGTCACCGCTGCGCTCGCCGAACCCGCCGGAGATGACCACCAGCCCGTGCACGCCCTTGGCCGCGCACTCGGCCACCACCCCGCCCACGGAGTCGGCCGGGGTGGCGATCACCGCCAAGTCCACCGGCCCGGGCACGTCCAGCACCGAGGCGTAGGCCGGCCGTCCTTCCACCTCGGCCGCCGACGGGTGCACCGGCAGGATCGAGCCGGCGAAGTCGCCCCGGACCAGGTTGCGCAGCACGGCGTTGCCGATCTTCGACGGGTCGCGGCTGGCACCGATCACCGCCACGGAGCGCGGCGTCAGCAGTCGCCGGATGGACGCGGCCTCGGCCGACTGCTCCCGCTGGCGAGCAACCGACTCGGTGAGCGCGGTCTCGTCGATCTCGAACTCGAGGTGGACGACGTTGTACTCGACCGAGCGCCGGGCCTCGTAGCCGGCGTCGACGAACACCCGCAGCATCCGCGCGTTCTCGGCCAGCACCTCGGCAGTGAAGCGGGTGATCCCCCGCTCCCGTGCGGCCGCGGCCAGGTGCTCGAGCAGGATGGAACCGATGCCACGGCGCTGGTGGGCGTCGGCGATGACGAAGGCGACCTCGGCCTCGGTGCTGTCCTGCAGCCGGTCGAAGCGGCCGATGCCGATGATCTCCCCGCCCAGCCAGACCACCAGCGCGACCCGGTCGACGTGATCGACGTGGGTGAACCGGTGCAGGTCCTTCTCGGGGATGCGTGGATAGGCCGAGAAGTACCGCAGGTAGCGGCTGCGCTCGGACAGCTGGCCGTGGAACGCGACCACGGCCGGCGAGTCGGACGGTGTCATCGGGCGAAGGTGCACCGTGCCGCCGTCGGTGACCACGACGTCGGCCTCCCACTGCGGTGGGTAGTCCGCGGCCCGGTCGGCATCGGAACGGGCGTCGGAGCGAGTCTCAGTCACCGGCGGTCCCCATCACGGTGGACTCAGTCACGCGGATCGTCGGGGTCGAGGCCGGCCAAAGGAAACGCCGCGCGCCGGGTGGCCAGCACGGAGCGGTCGAGCCAGGAGTCCCCGCCGGGCACCCAGGCGCGCGGCTGCGGCACCCGTCCCTCCCCCATCACGGTCGGCAAGTCGCCAGTGGCCCCGCGGCTACGGACGTCGTCCAGCCAGGCCGAGGGCACCGGCCTCTGCGGATCGATCGGGGTGCCGGCGATCTCGGCGATCAGGTGGGTCCAGGTGCGGGGCACGCAGCGCAGCACGCCATAGCCCCCGCCGCCGAGGGCCACCCAGCGCCCGCCGGCGCACCGGTGGGCCAGCTCGTGCAGGGCCTGCAGCGCCGCCCGCTGGCCGTCGATGGTCAACGCCAGGTCGGCCAGCGGGTCCTCGTGGTGGGTGTCGCAGCCACACTGGGTCACCAGGACGTCCGGACCGAAGGACTGCACCAGGCTCGGCACCACGGCGGCGAACGCGCTGAGCCAGGCGTCGTCGTCCGTGCCCGGCGGCAGCGGCAGGTTCACCGACGTGCCCTCCCCCGCGCCGGCACCGAGTTCGGCCGGCAGGCCGGTGCCGGGGAACAGGGTGGCCGGGTGCTGGTGGAGGCTGACCGTGAGGACGCGCGGATCGTCGTAGAACGCGGCTTGCACGCCGTCACCGTGGTGGACGTCGACGTCGACGTAGGCCACCCGCCGGGCCCCGTTGGCTAGCAGCCAACGGATGGCGACGACCACGTCGTTGACCAGGCAGAACCCGGACGCCCGGTCGGTCATGGCGTGGTGCAGGCCGCCGGCGATGTTGACTGCGTGATCGGCCCGGCCGAGCCATACGTCCTGTACCGCGGTCAGCGACCCGCCGGCGATGAGCGCGCCGACCTCGTACATACCGGGGAACACCGGGTCGTCGGACGTGCCGAGCCCGAAGCCCACGTAGTCCGGATCCTGCGACGCCGCGCGCAACCCGGCCAGGTACTCGCTGGTGTGGGCGGTGCGCAGGTCGTGCTCGGCGGCCGGCTGCGGGCGCCGCAGCGTCGCCGCGTCGAGCACGCCGCAGGCCCGGGCCAGGCGGATGGTGAGATCGAGGCGGACCGGGTGCATCGGGTGGTCGCCGAAGTCGTAATCGAGGTAGTGGTCGTCCCAGACCACGGTCGCCGCGCAGGGCCCGTCGGGGACGCTCACCGGGCGAACGCTACCGCCGGGCACCGAGCATCAGGCCAGCAGCCACGGACCGTCAGGTCAGCAGCCACGGACCGTCAGGTCAAAAGCCACCGGGCGCCCAGGGCGAGCGCGCCCGAAGTGACGACGAGGAAGACCGCGACCCACACCAGCGCCGGCACGCCGGTGAGGGCGGCCAGCTGATCGGCGTCGGAATCGTGGGTGCGGGTACGGCGCCGGTGCCGGGGCAGTTCGAGCACCGCCCGGGGTGCGGCCAACAGGAGGAACCAGGTCACCAGATAGGCCGCGGCCGCCTGCCCGGTCACCGGCAGCCACCACGACGCGGCCAGTACTACCGCCCCGGTGGCCAGCACCGACCACAGCCCGAACAGGTTGCGGATTTGCAGCAGGACCAGGGCCAAGACGACGAGGGCGGCCCACAGCACGGCCAGCGGCCGGCCGGTGCGCAGTACCGCCGCGGCGCCCAGACCGATCAGCGCCGGTCCCGGGTATCCGGCCAGCAGGGTGGCCACCATGCCGAAGCCCCGGCGGTGGCCCCGGGAGACGGTGACCCCGGAGGTGTCCGAGTGCAGCCGGATGCCGGACAACCGCCGGCCGGCCAGCACCGCCACCACTCCGTGCGCGGCCTCGTGGGCGATCGTGACCACGTGCCGGGTTCGTGGCCAGCACGGGCGGCCCAGGACCAGTACGAGGGCGGCCGCCAGCGTCCCCAGGACGACCGCGGGCGGCGGGGCCGGATGCGCGGCGAGAAGTGGGGACCAGATCGCGTCCGCCGAGCCGCGCTGTGTCGGGACCAGCGTCGGGACCAGCGTGGGGCCCAGCGCCGGACCCAGCGCCGGGCTCAGCGCTTGACCAGGTGGCCCAGGACGTCCTGGCGGGTGACCACACCGGCCGGCTTGCCGTCGATGTGCACGAGCAGCGCGTCGGCGGTCTCTAGCTCCTTGACCGCGGCCGAGACCGGCTCGCCCGAGCCGATGATCGGCAACGGCGGGGACATGTGCCGCTCCAGGGCGTCGGGCAGCGACGCCGACCCGGTGAACAGGGCGTCCATGAGCGCGCGTTCGGACACCGAGCCCACCACCTCGCCGGCGGTGATCGGCGGCTCGGCGTTGACCACCGGCATCTGGGACACGCCGTACTCGCGCAGGATGTCGATCGCCTCACGCACCGTCTCGTTGGGGTGGACGTGCACCAGCTGCGGGGTGGCGCCGTCCTTGGCGAACAGCACTTCTCCGACGCTGACCTCCGAGCTGGTCTCGACGAAGCCGTAGTCGCTGAGCCAGTCGTCGTTGAATATCTTGCTCAGGTAGCCCCGTCCGCCGTCGGGTAGGAGCACGACCAGGACGTCGTCCGGTCCGAGCCTCCCGGTCACCTCGATCGCGGCGGCCGCGGCCATGCCGCACGAGCCGCCGACCAACAGGCCCTCCTGCCGGGCCAGCATGCGCGTGACCGCGAAGGACCGCGCGTCACTCACCGCCACGATCTCGTCACACACCGTGCGGTCATAGGTCTCGGGCCAGAAGTCCTCGCCGACGCCCTCGACGAGGTACGGCCGCCCGGTACCACCGGAGTAGACCGAACCCTCCGGGTCGGCGCCGATCACCTGCACGCGTCCGTCGGACACTTCCTTGAGGTAGCGCCCGGCCCCGCTGATCGTGCCGCCCGTACCGACGCCGGCCACGAAGTGCGTGATGCCTCCCTCGGTCTGCTCCCACAGTTCGGGCCCGGTGGTTTCGTAGTGCGACAGCGGGTTGTTCACGTTGGCGTACTGGTTGGGCTTCCAGCCGCCGGGCGTCTCGCGAGCCAACCGGTCGGAGA
The DNA here is from genome assembly GCA_040004775.1 of bacterium. GTDB lineage: Bacteria > Actinomycetota > Actinomycetes > Mycobacteriales > Jatrophihabitantaceae > JALZBL01. The sequence continues at coordinate 11,633 of JBDUAD010000055.1, forward strand.
CGCTGTAGTACGAGCGCGGATCGGCCGGGGCGACGGCGGTCGGGCAGACCACCACCTCGGCGCCGTAGGCCCGCAACGTGTTGATTTTGTCGCCACTGACCTTGTCGGGGCAGACGAACACGCACCGATACCCGCGCTGCTGGGCGACCAGGGCCAGCCCCACGCCGGTGTTGCCCGACGTGGGCTCGACGATGGTGCCACCCGGCTGCAGCTCGCCGGAGGTCTCGGCCGCATCGATCATCCGCACGGCGATGCGGTCCTTGACCGAGCCGCCGGGGTTGAAATATTCGACCTTGGCCAGCAGCAGCGCGCGACGCTCGGGCGGCAGGTGATCGGTCAGCGTGCGCAGCCGCACCAGCGGCGTGTTGCCGATCAGGTCGACCACCGACTCGCTGAAAGGCATGGGCCCAGGCTAATCGCGGTCCCTTAGTCTCGGGGCGTCCTACGGGCGGCTCGAAGTAGTGCGCTCGTTGTCCGGGTTGGAGGTACGCCGTGTCCCGCGCCGCCCGTGCGCGCCGCATCGCCACCGTGGCCGCGTACGGGGGCGGCTCACTCGGTGCGATGGCCGGTGTGCTCTACGGCGTGTTCTACGGCGAAACCAAGCTCGCCCGCCGGCGCATCCGCCTGGCCGAGACGGTGCCGCCAAGGGCCGACGGGGTGTGGACGGCGCCCGGTGTGCGCAGATTCGGAGAACCGCTGCGGCTGGCGGTGCTCGGCGATTCCTCGGCCGCCGGGTACGGGGTGCTGGCCGCGGCGCAGACGCCGGCCGCCGTGCTGGCTCGAGGCCTGTCGGCCATCGCCGGCCGGCCGGTGCGGGTCCAGTGCGTCGCCGTGATCGGGGCGCAGTCCTCGGCCCTGCTGGAGCAGGTCGAGGCGGTCCGGGTCGGACGCCCACAGCTGGCCTACCTGATGATCGGGGCCAACGACGTGACCCACCGCGTGCGCCCGTCGGAGTCGGTGCGGCACCTGGCTGCCGCGGTCACCGCGCTGCGCGAGGCCGGCTGCGAGGTCGTGGTCGGCACCTGCCCCGACCTCGGCACCGTCCGGCCCATTTCCCAGCCGCTGCGCACGGTGGCCCGCCGGTTGTCACGCACCCTGGCCGCGGCCCAGACGATCGCCGTGGTCGAGGCCGGGGGGCGGACCGTGTCGCTCGGCGACATCCTCGGGCCACGGTTCGCCACCGAACGCGACCTGTTCGGCGAGGACGCGTTCCATCCCTCGGCCCGGGGCTACGCCGCGGCGATAGAAGTCTCCTTGCCCTCGGCCGCGGCCGCGCTGGGGCTGCCCACCGCGACGGAGCCGGCCGGGGTCTTCCTCACCCGGCGCGTACGGCCGGTGGCCCAAGCCGCGGCCAAGGCGGTCACCCACCCCGGTACCGAGGTCGCCGCGGCCACGGTCGACGGCGAGGACCGGGGTCGGAAGGGACGGTGGGTACGAATCCTGCGCCGCAGCCGGGTCCCCCGACCCGTAGACGCACCGTCGGCACCGGATCCGGTCGGACACAGCGCGCCGGCCGAGGACGACGCGGCGGTTCGGGACAGTGGACCGGCCGAGGACGCCGCGCTCAGCCGGCCAGGAAGCTGAGCCGAATCCGCCGCGAGGGATTGTCGCCGTTGGTGTCGACCAGCACGACGCTCTGCCACGTGCCCAGCGCCGGCCGGCCGTCGAACACCGGCACGGTCAGCGACGGGGCGATGAAGGCAGGTAGCACGTGATCGCGCCCGTGTCCAAGGGAACCGTGGCGGTGGCGGTAACGGTCCTCGACCGGCAGGACGTCGGACAGGACGGCGGCGAGATCCTGTTCGCTGCCCGAGCCGGTCTCCATCAGGACGACGCCGGCCGTGGCGTGGGGGACGAACACGCTGAGCAGTCCGTCCCCCCGCCCGTGGCAGAAGTTTCGCACCTGGTCGGTCAGATCCGTGGTGATCCTGGCGCCGTTGTCGACGCGTAGCTCCACAGAGTCCACGACGTGCTCGACGTTCTGCGAACCGACGGCTGGTCGGTCGTCAGTCGCGCAGGTAGCCGAGCATCCGCAGGATCTCGAAGTACAGCCAGACCAGGGTGACGATCAGGCCGAACGAGGCGTACCACGCGAACTTCTGGTCCACTCCGTGGCGAATACCCTGCTGAATCATCTCGAAGTCGATGGCCAGGTTGAACGCGGCCAGGGCGATGCAGAGCAGGCTGAACGCGATGGCCAGGCCACCACCGTCGCGCAGGCCGAGACCACCGTCGACGAAGAAGCCGGCGACCAGGTTGACGATCATCAGCCCGACCACGCCGATCGTGGCCGCGACGACCATCTTGGTGAACCGAGGCGTGACCTTGATCGCGCCGATCTTGTAAGCGAACAGCATGCCGCCGGCCACGAACAGCGTGCCGGTGAGCGCCTGGATCACGATGCCGGGATAGGCGTCCTCGAACGCTCTGCTGACGCCGCCCAGCAGCAGGCCCTCAAATGCCGCGTACACCAGTGCGGTGACCGCGTTGGCCTTCATGGTGAACGCCATGTAGAGGCCGAGGGCGAGGCCGCCGATCAGGCCGATGCCGATCAGCCCGCCGGCGCCGCGGCCGGTAGGACCGAGGGACCACGTCAGCGCGCCGGCGGCGAAGATGACCGCCAGCATCGCGCCGGTGCGGACGACGACGTCATCCAGGGTCATGTAGCGCGACGGCGCCCCCGATCCGCCGCCCCCGCCCCAACCGCCGCGAGCCGGGCCGGTCGGCGGAGTCGGTGGCGCGTAGCCGGGCTGGGTGTAGGACGGCTGGTTGTACCAGTTCTGCAACTGCTCGGGGCTCGGCGCGGGCGCGCTGCGCGGCTGGCCCTGGGCGTACGGGTACTGCTGCTCCGGGGAGCGGGTCGCCGCCGTATCGAACTTGGCGAGCACCGGGTTGGGCACTGCTGTCTCCTTCACGACACTGCCGGGGCCTCCCCCGGCTAACTGTGCAACGAATTCTGGCCTCGGTCCGTTCCCGTCCCCCGATCGCTCTTGCCCCTGGGCTCCCGGCCGGCGGGAGTACCCCCGGTCGGATTCGAACCGACACTCGGACCCTTTTAAGGGGTCTGCCTCTGCCGTTGGGCTACGGGGGCCACGCGTGCCAGTGTGGCCGTGTCAGTGTGGCGGTGTCAGTCCTTATTGACCCTCACTGCCGGGGCGGGTACTCCTGGCCACCAGCCGGGTACTGCTGCGGCGGGTACTGCCCGCCCGGCTGCGGGTTGGGCGCGTACTGGCCACCGGCCGGACCAGCGGGGAACGTGCCCGGACCCGAACCGGCCGGGAAGGTCGCCGTCGGTGCATCGGTGCCCGGCTCGAGACGGGTTGCCCCGGGCGACTCGCCGTAGCCGGCCGGACGGTTGCCGCGATCGTCGTCATCACGCAGCCGGCCGTCATCGCGTAGCCGGTCGTCATCGCGTAGCCGGTCGTCATCGCGGCGGCGCTCGTCGTCGCGCTGGCGCTCGGCATCGTCGTTGGCCCGCCGCTCCTCCTCGAGGCGACGCTCGTCGTCGCGGCGGCGCTGCTCGTCGGCGCGCACCTGCTCCTCGACCCTCGCCCGCTCGAGGTCCTCGCGCTCGCGGTCCTTCTCGATCCGACGCTGGGCGGCGTGGACGTCGCGCAGGCTGCGCACCGACAGTCGCCCGATCGAGAAGGCACCGAGGAACAGCAAAGCGATGCCGACGGCCAGGAACAGCGCGAGGGTCTCGAGGGCTCGGCGGGCGTTGCCGGTGCCGAGCGGCGAGCCGACCGAGCCGAGGTGCAGCGTCGACGCGACGGTGGGTCCGACCACGAACCAAGCGCCCGCTGCCGCGGCCAGCCAGCCGCCCAGGCTGGCCCGGATGCGCCGGCCGCTGGTCAGCAGGATCAGCCCGCCGAGCACGGCGACCGCGCCCGGCAGCACCTCCAGCCAACCCCGGGTCGACGTCCACTTCCACGACGAGTCCGGGCTATAGCCGAAGTTGATGGACGGGCCGATGAACGGCGCCACGGCACCCCAGGCGCCGAGCAGGATTATCAGCAATCCGCTCACCGCGCCGCGGCTGCGGGGCACCTGGGTCAGCGCCTGGCGATTGATCTGTTTGTCGTCGTCGACCATTGGAACTCCTCATCGGTCGGGTGGCACGCCGCGAGGGCTCTGCGGCCGGACTCTTCTCCGAGGTTTACGGCAGTTCCGTTGTGCGATCCATCCAATCACGCGGACGCGGCGTCGGCGAGGACGCGGGCCCGGTTGAGCACGGCGTCGAGCATCGCTTCGGTCAGCCGCCCGGTGAAGGTGTTCTGCTGGCTGACGTGATAGCAGCTCAGAATGGTCCGTCCGTCCGTCAAACCGACCTCGATGCCGTGGCCGAACGGCACTTTGCGCCGCGGCCCGGCGATGCCGGCCGCGCGCAGCGCCGGCCACAGCGCGTCCCACCCGAACTGGCCAAGGACGACCACGCTGCGCACCGACGGCCAGGTCAACGTGAGCTCGCGCACCAGCCACGGGGCGCAGGTGTCGCGCTCGCCCGGAGTGGGCCGATTGGCCGGCGGGGCACAGCGCACCGCGGCGACGATGCGTACGCGATCCAGGACCAGTCCGTCCCCGGCGTGCGCCGAGACCCGAGTGGGCGACAGACCAGTGCGGTACAGACCGGCGAACAGCCAGTCGCCGGACCGGTCACCGGTGAAGATCCGGCCCGTGCGATTGCCGCCGTGGGCCGCGGGCGCCAGACCCAGGATGAGCACGGCGGGTCGCTCAGCCCCGAAGCCCGGAATCGGTCGGCCCCAGTACGGCTCGTCGGCGAAGGCGCGCCGCTTGACCCCGGCCACCTCCTCGCGCCAGGCGACCAGCCTCGGGCAGGCACAACAGACCGACACCCGCGCGTCGAGCATGGGTAGCCGGTTGGCTGCGTTGGCCAGCGCCACGACGGTCCCGGCGTCCGTGGCCACGGGCGTGCGCGCGGTGGCGGGATCGGCCGGCCATCCCGAGCCCGGCCGCACCACCACCAGGACACCTAAGCATGGCATGCCCTTCGAGCCACGGCCGGTCGTGCGGCGGCTGGCGGCATGTCCGGGGCGCTGCCCGTTCGCCGGGCCGGGGCGGCGGGCCGGGTCGGCGGACTGGTTCGCGGGGCCGCGTCGGCGGACCGGCTGACCGGGCCGGGAACCGGGCCGATGCAGGCGAGTGCGGGTGCGGATGCGGCATCCCGACCGCGCATCAGCCACAATCCCATCCGTGTGGAACATCGTCAGCAAGCTGCTCTTCCGGGCCCTGTCCCTGGTGGTGGCCGTGCCGGTGGGCCGGGCGATCACCCGGCTCATCGAGCACTCCTGGACCGCAGCCCGCCCCGACCATCCGCCCCGCGACCCCACCCGGGCCGACACCCGGTGGAGCGACGCGATCACCTGGGCGGTGATCTCCGGCGTCGGCGTGGCGCTGGGTCGGCTGGTGACGACCAAGGGCGCAGTCGGCGCGTGGAAGGCCGTGGTGGGTACGCCGCCGCCCGGCTACGAGGTCGACCCCGAGCCGGCCACGGCGTCGGCCCACTGACTTCACGCAGACGCAAGCCGGGCTGATAGCCGTGTTGACGCCCACTGACGCATCGCCCAGACGTGCGGCCGGTCGCACGCGGTGACTACGGCTTTCGGTCGGGGAGCCCGGACGTCAGGCCGTCGCCGCCGCGCTCCAGCCGAGGGCGGCCGCACCGGCCAGCGCGGCGTCGGCGCCGAGGGCAGCGGTGGTGAGCACCGGGGCCTCGCGCCAGATGAGCCGCGACCGCAGCTCCTGCCGCACCGAGCCCAGCGCGAGATCGCTGACCTGCGCCAGCGGACCGCCCAGGACGATGAGCTCCGGGTCGAGCAGCATCGAGTAGTCGGCAAGCGCGACGCCGAGGGCCGCCGCGGCCTGGCCCCAGACCTCATCGGCCAGCGGATCGCGACCGACGCGTCCGGCGATGGCGGCGAGATCGAGGTCCAGCCCGCTGACGCGCCAATAGCGATTCTCGATGGCCACCGTCGACGCGTAGGCCTCAACGCAGCCGCGCTGCCCGCACGGGCACAGCTCGCCGAACGGGTAGATCGGCACGTGACCGGCCTCGCCGGCCGCCCCGCCGGCTCCCCGTTGCACCCGCCCGCCCACGACCACGGCGGCGGTCACCGTGCGGCCGACGTGCAGCAACAGCCAGTCCGAGCAGCCACGGGCCGCGCCGTTGGCTCCCTCGGCCAGAGCCGCGGCGCGCACGTCCTGATCGACGCCGACGGCCGTGGCCAGGTCGCCCTGGAGCAGGTCGCCGAGTGCGACGTTATGCCACCCGATCAAGGAACTGTGCCGGGCGATGCCCCGGGCCGAGTCGACGATCCCGGGCACGGCCAGTCCCACGCCCACCAGCCGGGTCCGCCTTCCTGACGCCGCGTTTCGGGCCGCGCCGCGCACCGCCTCGATGACCTCGGCCGCGCCGCCGGCCACCGGCGTCGCCTGCTCGATCGACCGGTAGACGATGGCGTCCCGGCCGACGACCTGAGCCCGGATGCGGTGGTCGACATGGACGGCGAGCACGGCCTCCACCGGGTTCGCCGCCACTGCCGCCTCCCTGGCTCCTCGACCGCCCGAGCGGCACCGCCTCGCTGGGTCGCGCACACGTCGGCCGATCACCAGCCCCACGCGGCGTGCGGCGACGCTATACCAGCGCGCCGGCGATCAGGGTCGGGCCAGCGTGGCCGCGATGCCGTCGAGAATGTCGTGCTCGCTGACCGTCAGCTCGGCCGCGTCCAGTCGGCGCAGCACCGTGCGCAGGATGATCGCGCCGGCGGCGATGACGTCGATCCGTCCTGGGTGGAGCACGCCGATCGCCACGCGCTCGGCCCTCGGCATGCGCACGAGCCGGGCGATGGTGGCCTCGACCGCGGAGACGGGCAGGACGGCGCCGTCGATCCGGTCGGAGTCGTAGTGGTCCAGGCCGAGGGTCATGCCGGCCAGCGTGGTGATGGTCCCGGCCACGCCGATCACCGTCGCCCCGGCCGCGTCGGCCGTCACTATCTGCGCCCTGGCGAGGGCGGTGGTCACGTCGTGTTCGACGTCGGCGATCTGGGCCTCGCCCGGTGGGTCATCGATCAGATGCCGCTCGGTCAACCGCACACTGCCGACGTCGAGGCTGACCGACGCGCGTACCCGACCCTCCCGCCCGAGCACCAGCTCGGTGGACCCACCGCCGATGTCGACCACCACGGCCGCCTGGAGGCGCCCGGA
>JBDUAD010000139.1:0-5529 GCA_040004775.1 bacterium
ACGGAACCGGCGTGCCCGCGTTCCTGCACGGCCCGCAGGCCCTGTTCGCGCTCGAGGATGATCTCGCGCCCGTGCTGGAACTACCCGCCCACGGCCCGAGTATCAAACCCGACACCGGCCAAGCGGACCGGGCGGCCCGGGGATGAGCGCCGAACCCGCCGCGGGCACCGCGACCCAGGGCGCCTGCGACGCCCCAGCCCCCGCCACCCTGGCCCACATCGCCGACATCGGCGGCCGGGCTGACCTCGCCGAGCTGGCCGACGTCCTGGTCGTGCTCGAGGACTTCCTGCTGCACGCCGACGCCGACACCGTCGACGAGCTCGCCGGCTACCGGCCAGGTCGTCCACGCGACCCGCACGCCTGGGTGTGCTGGGTCGCCGACCGCCTCGGCGAGCACGTCGCCAACCTGCGCGCCCTCACCACCCCCGAAGCCCAGCCCACCACCTTGATCGGAGCACCCCGATGACCGTCCTGACCCCGGCCCTGCACGAGACGCTGCGCACCCTGAAGCTGACCGGCATGCTCGAGACCATCGACGCCCGGGTGGCCCAGGCCCGGGCCGGGCAGCTCGGCCACCTGGACTTCCTGCAGGTGCTGTGCGAGGACGAGGTCGCCCGCCGCGACAGCGCCGCCCTGACCCGCCGGATCCGGCTGGCCCGGTTCGAGGAACAAGCCACCCTCGAGACCTTCGACTTCGCCGCCAACCCCAGCCTCCCCGCCGCGGCCCTGCGCGACCTGGCCGCCCTGCGCTGGCTCGACGCGGGACAATCGGTGATCCTCTACGGACCGGTCGGAGTCGGCAAGACCCACATCGCCCAAGCGTTGGGACACAACGTGATCCGCCGCGGCGGGCAGGTCCGCTTCCACAAGACCAGCCGGGTCCTGGCCGACCTCGCCGGCGGCCACGCCGACCGCACCTGGGAACGACGGCTGCGCGAGTACACCCGCCCCGCCGTCCTAATCCTCGACGACTTCGCCATCCGCGAGCTGACCGGACCCCAAGCCGACGACCTGTACGAACTGGTCTCCGAACGAGCCGCCCAAGCCCGACCACTGATCCTCACCTCCAACCGGGCCCCCGCCGACTGGTACGCCCTGTTCCCCAACCCCGTCGTCGCCGAATCGCTCCTGGACCGGCTCATCAACACCAGCCACCAAGTCCTCATGGACGGACCCAGCTACCGGCCCCGCAAACGACCCCGGCCAGTCGGCTCGACAACAACCCAGAAACCGGAGTAGACACAACACACGGACCACACCATGGGGAATTACGTGAGCGCCACCCCTGGGGAATTACGTGATCGTCGACAACCGTGGGATGTCTGGGTTGCATGGTGCCCTCCGGTAGACGCGCAGCGGTGGGCCAGTGAGCCTCGACTTTGTTGCCGGAGCCGTGACCATGCTGGGCCTCGTTCTCATCCAGCGGTGGCTGGCGGACCGGTGGCGCCACCGATCGCCGTCTCGAACTCACCGACCACGCTGAGAGCGCACCGTGCTGCCCAACCCCGAGATACTGCGGCGAGAAGGTCCTCGGACCAACCGACCCCACCTGTCGTGCAGTTCGGCCGTCTAAATGATCAGGACCGCGACGACCAGGGGGTTGGCGTGCAGGTGAGCTCAGAAGGGGAGCGGCGGGGGGACGGCCGGTCAAAAGCAACCCTGGACGGGGATGCCGCTCGCGTGGGGGCCAGTCCAATACCGGTACCGGCCGTCGACTGGCTGCGGGGGCAGTACGTGGACCGCGGCCACAGCGCGGCTCAGATCGCGGGCCAGTGCGGCTGGTCGGCGCAGTACGTCCGGGACCGGCTGCTGGAGGCGGGCGTCACGTTCCGCCGGTCGCCGGGCAACGCCACCAACGGTGGCGTGCTGGATGACGCGACGTTGGCGGCGCTGGTCGCGCAGGACTTGTCTGCCGCACAGATGGCCGACCGCACCGGGTACAGCGTGGGAGCGGTCTACAAACGGCTCCGGCGGGCCGGGCTGGCCGTCAAGGCCCGGGAGCTCGTCGAGGACCCGGCGGACGTGGACGACGTTCGACGCCTCTACGAGGCGGGCCACACGGTCACCCAGATCGGGAGGCTGCTGGGACACGGCGAGGACTGGGTCAGCAAGCGGCTGCTCGCTGCCGGCGTGCAGCTGCGCCGCGGACCTCGCCGGGCCCTCGATGCGGCCCGGGTGCGCCAGCTGATCGACGACGGGTACTCCGTGCCGCAGATCGCCGCCCTCACCGACCGGGCCGTATCCACGATCTACGAGCTGGTGCGCGACAACGGCCGGTCCGTGCCGCCGCCACCGCCGCGCCGGCCGCTGGTGGCGCCGCTGGATGCCTCGTTGGTGCTGCGCAGGTACCAGCAGGACCGGATCAGCATCGTCCACATCGCCGCCGAACTGCGGTGCTCCACCGACCGGGTCCGCGCCGTTCTCACCGACCACGGCGTCCCGATCCGGATGCCGGGTCGACGCGACGATCACCGGCCGACGCCGATCACCGCGGGCCAGCTGCAGGCGCTGTACGTCGAGGAGGACCTGACGATCAGCGAAGTCGCGGCCGGCTTGGCTGCAGCAACACCAGGGTCGCCGCCGCTCTCGAGCGCCACGACATCCCACGACACGCCGACCCCCACCGCCATCACCGGGTTCCCACGGTCGACATCGACGGTCTCGCGGGAGGTGACCCGCAACGGCGGCCGCCGGTCCTATCGCGCGGCCCGGGCTGACCGGGTGGCGTGGGATCGGGCGGCTCGTCCGAAGCGGTGCAAGCTGGCTGGGAACCGGGTGCTGCGTGGGATCGTGGCGGTCACATTGGAACGGCGGTGGTCGCCGCAGCAGATCGCTGGCTGGTTGAAGGCCACCTATCCCGACGTCCCGGAGCTGCAGGTGTCGCACGAGAGCATCTACCGCACCTTGTACGTCCAATCTCGTGGCGCGCTGCGGAAAGAGCTGACCCGGTATCTGCGCACTGGCCGAGTCCTGCGCCGCCCCAAAGGAGTCCGGTTGCCCGACGGCCGTGGTGGCCGACCCGGGACGCTGCACATCTCCCAGCGCCCACCGGAGGCCGACGACCGGGCGGTGCCCGGGCACTGGGAGGGCGATCTGGTGTTCGGCAAGGCGATGAGCCCGGTCGCCACCCTGGTCGAACGCTCCACCCGGTTCGTCATGCTGGTGGCGTTGCCGCGCGGCGACCATCAAGCCGACGCGGTCGCCGACGCCCTGTCCGCGGCGGTCACCACCCTGCCCAAGCAGCTGACCCGGTCGTTGACCTGGGACCTGGGCCACGAGATGGCCCAGCATGCCCGGTTCACGATCGAGACCGGGGTCCCGGTCTTATTCTGCGACCCGAAGTCGCCGTGGCAGCGCGGTTCGAATGAGAACACCAACGGACTGCTGCGCCAGTACCTGCCTCGCCGGTTGGACTTCCGCACCATCACTCAAGCTGACCTGGACCACATCGCTTGGGAGCTCAACGGCCGGCCTCGACAGACCCTCGGTTTCAAGACACCATCAGAAGCACTGAACGAGGTGTTGCGTTGACCGCCTGAACCCGCACCGATGAGCGGGCGTCACTTCCCGCAGACCAGGTGCGGCGTCCTGCCCGTGAGGTGATCGGGCCGCCAGAAACGGTACGACAGGCGAGATCATCACCCAGGACGCGTCGGCCCGGACGCGGCAGCCGCGGTCGTTGGGATGGAGCCGGTCGGCTGCGAACTGGTTCAGCATTGCCGACCAGCCCTGCCGGCGCAGCGCCTCGTGCAGCTGCACGACCGTCAACCGGGGGCTTCTCGCGCAGCGCGTGACGACGTCCGCGGCCTGTCCGGCGTCGCCTTCCCAGTGGCCACGCGTGAAGTACGGCACGTCCGCGATGAACGGACCCGCAGGCGGTGCTGCGGTCAGCCGGTCGACCTTCAAGGCGAGCGCCTGGCACCGGAGGAGACCGGTTGCAGACAGTCAGCAAGGTCATCCAGGCGTTCGCTGCGCAGGTTAGAACGCGGTGCGACAGCGGCACGGTCGCAGCCTAGCCATCGGCTGTCGCCATGGCTCCTGGCGGCGCGGGTCCCCGTCGAGGGCAGTCAGCACCCAGCGCGGCTCGGCGACGGCCTGGTGGTAGCGCTTGGTACTCGGAGCCATCTTGGGGAGCGTTGGCAACCGCTACACCCCGGGGCAGACTCCCGGGTCAGGCTGGTCGTCCCTCGGTGGCCCAGTTGCGGGCACACTGGGGAACATGACGTAGACCACGACACCCGTGGTGCCCTGGGTAACACCGTCCTGCACGTCTCCGGGCCGCTCGAAGAATGACTGTCCTTGGGTGTACGTCTCCACGTCGCAAGTGGCCCCGCGCGCCGTGTAAAGGGTAACCGTCCCCTGCGCGACGACCACGATGGCTCCTCCCGGATGCGAGTGCCAGCCCGAAGAGCCGCCAGGAGCGAACGTATTCTTCACGACGACCGTGTCCGTACCCCGCGAAAGAGAATGGCGCGCGAGGAGTCGATCGTCCCCCGGGCGAGCAGGGTGGTCGTCGCGTTGACCGAGGGGGTTGCAGACGCGGGAAGCACCATGGCCATGGCGATCCCGCCGGCCACAGCGACCGTCGAAAGCCTTAAAACGACCCCGCCGCGTTTGGTGAGCTTTCTCATGAACGTCCCCCTTTACCGGCTGGAGCGAGTGTCCACCTTTTGCGAACGCTCGGCCTCGGCCTACACCCCCGGAGCCCAACACGCAGGGGGCATCGGGGGACGGACTTCAGGTCCTCCAGGATCGGCCCAGTAAGCACATCTAGGTGACTGGTGTGAGGCGGCCGGCTGGGGCCGGATCCTCGACCCCGGCAACGACCCACCACCGATCACGGTCGGGGACGCAGCCAGAGCCTGCGTCTCGCAGGCCGACGTCCAGCTGCGGGACGCCGTGATCGGCTGGCTCACCGAGCGGCCCCCGATGACGCGGGACCAGCCAGCTCAGCGGCCGATCCCTAGGAGGGTCTCCTGCGCCATCGCGGCCTCACCGGCCGCGTTCGGGTGCACCGGGTAGGCGTTGATCGGGGCAACAACAGGCTCCATCCACCGCGTCCCGACCGGCTGGCAGGCGTCGTGACCGGCCGAGGCGGAGTACGTATCGATGTACCGCGCGCCCGTCGCGGCCGCGGCCCGCCGCACCGCGTCGTTGAGTACGAGTTCCTGGTGGTTCAGCCACGGCACGTCACCCATCGAAATCGGCATCGACGGGTAACACGTCGGCACGCCGGCGTCCGGCAGGATCCGCGGGTAACCCAGGATCACCACGGTCGCTCGCGGCGCCTTGGCCCGCACGGCGGACAACGCCCGGACCAGGTGCGGGTAGGTCTGGGTCGTGATCAGGTCAGTGAACGTCGAGCCAAACTTCTGCTGGCATGGGTTGCCGAAGAGCGAGCCGGACTGCACGGAGACGGTGACGCAGCCGAAGAACGAGTCGACGAAAACGCTCTCATCGTTCCCGCCGATGGTCATCGTCACCAGGCGGGTGTCCTTGCCTACCGCGTCCAGCTGCGGCGCGACACCG
>JBDUAD010000056.1:0-18467 GCA_040004775.1 bacterium
ACGACCACATGCCCTCGCGACCGCGATAGAGGGTCCCGCCGGGACGGGCTTTGGGTCGGTCCGGGGCCAACGCGCCGGCCGGCGCAGGTCGGTCGGCGGTCGTGGTCACGCTGCTCCTGTCGATGGCGGGTTCAGGCGCCGGCACCGGACCGCAGCGCATCGGGCCGAGCGCGGCGCGCGGATGCCGCGACACGAGACCGACGAAGCGGGGAAACCGGGGCTGAAACACCTGGTCTTTCCTGACTTCGACTGTAGTCGGGCCTCTTCCAGGCCGACCGGGCCACAGCTGTGATCGTCCGGACATTTCCGGTGTTGTTCGGGGATCTTCCCGCGGGCGGACGGTTCCGCGGCCATCGCCGCCGACCACCGGAGCGCTGGGTCACGGGCCGATAACTCTCGCCGCCGGGACTACGGAAGCCCGGTCGGGCCGGGCTACCGTGTCTCAAATCCAGAAGGCGGGGGCCAGCCGGTTCCCGCTCCGCACGGCCCACCGCCAGATCGACCGGCGGCCGGGAGCCCGACCGGCGCGACTTCGCCCGGCGGTACCACCACGAAGGAGCGTGTAGTGCGAGGACGGCTATCGGCACTTGTCGCCGGGCTGGCTGCGGTCACCCTGGCGCTGAGCGGATGTGGCAGCAAGAAGGACACCAGTTCCGCGGGCGGAAGCACAGCGGCGTCGGGTTCAGGCTCGAGCAGTGCGGCGGCCAACGCGATCAAGGCCTGCATGGTGACCGATACCGGCGGCATCGACGACAAGTCGTTCAACGCCTCGGCCTATGCCGGACTGAAGCAGGCGGCCGACGAGGGCAAGGCCACCGTGCCCCAGCCGCTGGAGTCCAAGACCGAGACCGATTACAAGACCAACATCAGCAACCTGTTGGGTCAGAGCTGCAAAGTGGTCCTCACCGTTGGCGGGCTGATGGGACCGGCGACGAAGGCCGCGGCCGACGCCAACCCGAACCAGAAGTTCGTCGAGGTCGACAACCCCGGTAACGGCAAAAACTGGCAGGGCCTGCAGTTCGACGCCGCGCAGGGCGGCTTCCTCGGCGGCTACCTCGCCGCCGGGTACTCCAAGACCGGCGTCGTCGCGACCTACGGCGGACTGCAGATCCCTCCGGTCACCGTCTACATGGACGGCTTCTGGGAGGGCGTGCAGTACTTCAACCAGCAGAAGGGCAAGTCGGTCAAGGTCCTCGGCTGGGACGAGTCCACCCAGAAGGGCACCTTCGGCGGTGGCTTCGTCGACCAGAACAAGGGCAAGTCGCTGACGTCCAACTTCATCGCCCAGAACGCCGACGTCATCTTCCCGGTGGCCGGTGGCCTCGGCCTCGGCTCCGCCGGCGTGGCCCAGAGCACCAAGAAGGCGGTCGTCATCTGGGTCGACACCGACGGCTACATCTCCGCGCCGCAGTACAAGGACGTCTTCATCTCGACCGTGTTCAAGGACGTCAAGGGTGCGGTCTACACCGCAATCAGCGACCAGGCCGCGAGCAAGGACACCAGCAAGGACTACATCGGGACGCTGGCCAACAACGGCACCGGCCTGAGTCCGTTCCACGACTTCGACTCCAAGGTCGACTCCGGCCTCAAGGGAGAGCTCGACCAGATCAAACAGGACATCGTGTCCGGCAAGATCACTCTGAAGTCCAAGGCGTCGCCGAAGTAGCACTGAAGCGGTCGGCCCCGCCGTCGTGCGTTACGTCGCCGGCGGGGCGGTGTCCTGCTTCCTCGCGCGGGGTGGCGCTGGTTGACTGACCGGTGCCGCGCCGCTCACCAGCGACGAGAGCTGCGGAGAGGTTTCGCGGGGCTCGAGGAGGGCTGGGTCGTCGTGTTGCTCCAGTTGCAGGGCATCACCAAGCGCTTCGGCGACCTCGTGGCCAACGACGGGATCGACCTGACCGTCGAGCCCGGTGAGATTCACGCCCTGCTCGGCGAGAACGGGGCCGGCAAGTCGACCCTCATGAACGTGCTCTTCGGCCTCTACCAGCCCGACGCCGGCAGCATCCGACTCGACGGTGTGCCCCGCACGTTCAAAGGCCCGGGTGATGCCATCGCCGCCGGAATCGGAATGGTCCATCAGCACTTCATGCTCGTTCCGGTTTTCACCGTGGCCGAGAACGTCATGCTCGGCAACGAGTGGACCACCGGCCCGCTCGGCACGCTCAACCGGCGTACCGCCCGGGCCCGGGTGCGGGAGCTGTCCGAGCGCTACGGGCTCAACGTCGACCCGGACGCCGTGGTCGGCGAGCTGGCGGTGGGCGTGCAACAGCGGGTCGAGATCCTCAAGGCCCTCCTTCGCGACGCCTCGGTGCTGGTGCTCGACGAGCCGACCGCGGTGCTCACCCCGCAGGAGATCGACGACCTCATCCGGGTCATGCGCGAGCTCAAGGCCGCCGGGACGTCGGTCGTGTTCATCACCCACAAGCTGCGCGAGGTCAAGGCGGTGGCCGATCGGATCACGGTCATCCGCCGCGGCCGGGTGGTCGGCCAGGCCCAGCCCTCGGCCAGCGAGGCCGAGCTGGCCGGGCTCATGGTCGGGCGCGACGTCACCCTCGGGGTGGCCAAGGCTCCGGCTCGACCGGGCGACGTGGTGCTTTCGGTCCGTGGGCTCAGCGTGGCCGACGACCGTGGCCAGGTCGCGGTGAACGACGTCGACCTCGACGTGCGGGCCGGCGAGATCGTCGTGCTGGCCGGTGTGCAGGGCAACGGCCAGGAAGAGCTGGCCGAGGCGCTGCTCGGCCTGCGCTCGCCGCGCGCCGGTTCGATCAGCGTGCAGGGCCGATCGCTGGCGGGACGCACTCCGGGGGAGATCCTGGCCGCCGGCGTGGGATTCATCCCCGAGGACCGCCAGCACGACGGGCTGGTGTCGGGGTTCACCGTGGCCGAGAACCTCGTCCTCGACACGTACGACCGCGCTCCCTTCGGCAACCGGGTCAGCCTCGATCTGGACCGCATCGCCGACAACGCCGAGCACCGGGTTAGCGAGTTCGACATCCGCACGTCGTCGATCAGCGCACCGGCCGGCACCCTGTCCGGCGGCAACCAGCAGAAGGTGGTGATCGCCCGGGAGATGTCGCGGCCGCTGACCGTGTTCGTCGCCTCCCAGCCCACCCGAGGCGTGGACGTCGGCGCCCAGGAGTTCATCCATCGCCGGATCGTGGCCGAGCGCGACAACAACACCGCCGTAGTCATCGTTTCCTCCGAGCTGGAGGAGGTGCTCGGCCTGGCCGACCGCATCGTGGTCATGTACCGCGGATCGGTGATCGGCGAGTTGCCCGCCGGAGCCAGCCGTGACGCGGTCGGACTGATGATGGCCGGTGTGCCGGCCGAGCGGGCCGTTGTGGCCGCCGAGGAGCACCCGAGCCAGCTGGCCGAGGTCGACGCGGCCAGCGACGCCACGGGCGCCACGGGCGCCGCGGAGCGGCCATGAGCGCCACCACCGTCGAGCAGCCCACCGCCGCCGCGCCGCCGCCGCCGAATCCACCGGGCCGCATGGGCGCGCGGCGGGTGCGTCTGGCCGACAACCTGGTACTGACCGCGCTGGCCGTCCTCACCGCCCTGGTCATCGGCGCGCTGTTGATGATCTTCTCCGACGACCAGACTCGCACCTCGCTCGGCTACTTCTTCCAGGCCCCGAGCGACTTCTTCTCCAACGCCTGGTACACGGTCCGTGACGCCTACGTCGCCATGTTCAAGGGTGCGATCTTCGACCCGGGCCGCACCGACGGGCTGACCGAAATCTTCGGGCCGATCAGCTCAACCATCTTCACCGCCACACCATTGATCTGCGCCGGCCTGGGCATCTCCCTGGCCTTCCGGTCCGGGTTGTTCAACATCGGCGGCCAGGGCCAGGTCATCGCCGGCGCGATGGCGTCGGGCTACGTCGGCTTCGCCTGGTCGCTGCCCCCGGTGCTGCACCTGGTGGTGGCGATCCTGGCCGGTGTGCTGGCCGGCGGCTTCTGGGGCTTCCTCGCCGGCTTCCTCAAGGCGCGCACCGGCGCCCACGAGGTCATCACGACGATCATGCTCAACTACATCGCGCTGTACGGCCTGCGCTACATACTGCAGACGTCGTCGGTGATCTCTGGTCCGGGCGGGCAGGCCAGCAAGCCGATCGTGCGCGACGCCCGCCTTCCGCACCTGTTCGGCTCCGGGCTCGACGCCGATCTCGGCATCCTGCTCGCTCTGGCCGCGGCCGTGCTGGTCTGGTGGATGCTGACCCGCAGCACCGTGGGCTTCCGGCTGCGCGCGGTCGGCGCCAACCCGGCTGCGGCTCGCACCGCCGGGATGAGCGTCGCTGCGTCGACGATGATCGCCATGGCCCTGGCCGGCGCGCTGTCCGGCCTCGGCGGCACCACGCTGGCCCTGGGCGGGGCGACGTCCTACCAGGTCACGCCGGCCATCGACTCCGGCGTCGGGTTCGACGCGATCACCGTGGCCCTGCTCGGGCGCAGCAACCCGTGGGGCACGGTGGCCGCCGGCCTGCTGTTCGGCGCCCTGCGCCAGGGCGGTGCCCGCATGCAGGCCGAGGCCGGTGTGGGCATCCCGATCGACCTGGTCACGGTGATCCAGGCGGTCATCGTCATCTTCGTGGCCGCGCCGGCGCTGACCCGGGCGATCTACCGGCTCCGCGACCGCGGGGCGGGCGGCCTGGCCGGATCGACCAGCAACCTCGCGGTCACCGTGACCGGTGCCCGCGCCGGCCGCTACCCGCGCCACGTCGTCGTCGCCGCGGCACAGGTGGTGGCCGGACTGATAGTCCTGGTCTGGTTCGCCGGCTCGGGGCGCGCCACCGAGGACGTTGTGCTGCAGCTGTCCCTGCCGGGCGCGCGCTTCGATGTCGGCACCTGGACCTACGCCGCCCGGCCGATGGTCATCGTGCTGGGCCTGGTGATCCTGGCCGTGGCCGCCCTGACCTGGCTACGCCGGACACCGCCGACGTGGAGCTCCGCGGTAGCAGTACTGGCGGTGTTGTTCGCGTTCATGTCGTGGTCGCTGGCCGGCTCGACATCAGGGCTCAACCTGGTGTCGCTGCTGCAGGGAGCGTTGTTCCCCGCGGCCATCCCGCTCATCCTGGGCGCGCTGGCCGGCGTTCTCGGCGAGCGAGCCGGTGTGGTCAACGTGGCCATCGAGGGTCAGCTGCTGCTCGGCGCGTTCGTGGCTGCTGCAGTGGGCACCCTGGCCGGCAGCGTCTGGATCGGTGCGCTCGGCGGGGCGCTGGCCGGCGTGCTGGTCGGTGCCCTGCTGGCGGTCATGGCCATCCGCTACTTCGTCGATCAGGTGATCATCGGGGTGGTGCTGAATCTCCTGGTCACCGGCGTGACCAGCTTCCTGTTCATCCGGCTGATGACCCCGCACCCCGGCACCTACAACCAGCCCGAGTACTTCCACGTCTGGAAGGTGCCGGTGCTCGGCGACATCCCACTGATCGGACCGGTCTTCTTCAACGGAACGATCTTCCTGTACTTCAGCTACGCCGTGCTGGCCGCCGTGCAGTACGGGTTGTTCCACACCCGGTGGGGCCTGCGGCTGCGCGCGGTCGGTGAGCATCCGCGGGCGGCCGACACGGTGGGGATCGACGTCCTGCGCACCCGCTACGTTGCCGTGCTGCTGGCCGGGGCGATCGCCGGGTTGGGTGGCGCCTTCCTCGTGCTGGGCAGCGGCTCGTCGGGCACCTTCGGGCTCGGCATCTCGGCCGGCAAGGGATTCATCGCGTTGGCCGCGGTGATCTTCGGTAAGTGGAGCCCGCGCGGCGCGGTGCTGGCCGCGCTGCTGTTCGGGTTCGCCGACCAGCTCCAGAGCCTGCTGTCCCAGGCCGGCACCCCGATCAACTCCAACCTGCTGCTGACACTGCCCTATGTGGTCACCCTGTTCGCCGTGGCCGGGTTCATCGGGCGCGTGCGGGCTCCAGCCGCCGACGGTCAGCCCTACCACCCGTGACCGGGCCGCCCGTCGCTGACGGCAGTGAGCCGCCCGTGGAGTGGTCGGCGTTGCGCGCGGCCGCGGTGACGGCCATGCACCGCGCCTACGCGCCGTACTCGCACTACCCGGTCGGCGCCGCCGCCCTGGTCGACGACGGCCGCACGATCACCGGCTGCAACGTGGAGAACGCGTCCTACGGGCTGACGTTGTGCGCGGAGTGCGGGCTGGTCAGTGCGCTGCACGCCGGTGGTGGGGGTCGGTTGATCGCGTTCGTGTGCGTTAACGCGGCCGAGGAGCCGATCAGCCCGTGCGGACGGTGCCGCCAGTTGTTGTTCGAGCACGGTGGCTCCGACCTGCTCGTCGACTCGGCGACCGGTCCGGTGACCATGGCCGATCTGCTGCCCGCCGCCTTCGGCCCAGCGGACCTCGCCGGTTCGTAACGCGGGCTGTGAATCTGGCCTCCGGGCTGCTCATTTGCGGCATGCTTCCTGCCCGGGTCGTTCATGCCGATGTTCATGCCCCTCGCGTGTCCGGGCGCAACTGGGGCATGAAGATCGCGTGGATTTCAGCGTATTGACCGGAGGCCGTCTCCGGGCCGCTGCCGCGGCCGGTTCCTGACGGCCGATAGCCTCGCGGTCGTGAGCGAGCCGTTCGACGCCGTGTCCGTGATCGCCACTAAGCGCGATGGCGGCCGCATTCCCGACGCGCAGATCGACTGGGTGATGGACGCCTACACGCGCGGCGTGGTGGCCGACGAGCAGATGTCGGCCCTGGCCATGGCGATCTTTCTCAACGGCATGCACGCCGACGAGCTGTCGCGCTGGACCGAGGCGATGATCGCGTCGGGGGAGCGGCTGGACCTGTCCGCGGTGCGCCGCCCGACCGTCGACAAGCATTCGACCGGCGGTGTTGGGGACAAGATCACCCTGCCTCTGGTGCCGTTGGTGGCCGCTTGCGGAGCCGCGGTGCCGCAGCTGTCGGGACGAGGCCTCGGGCACACCGGCGGCACCCTGGACAAGCTCGAATCGATCCCGGGCTGGCGGGCGCGACTGAGCAACGCTGAGTTCCGCGCCCAGCTCGACGAGGTGGGCGGCGTGATCTGCGCCGCCGGTGCGGAGTTGGCGCCGGCCGATCGCCACCTCTACGCCCTGCGTGACGTCACCGCGACGGTGGAGTCCATTCCGCTCATCGCCAGCTCAATAATGAGCAAGAAGATCGCCGAAGGTGCGTCGGCCCTCGTACTCGACGTCAAGGTCGGCAGCGGCGCGTTCATGAAGGACATCGACGCCGCCCGGAAGCTGGCCCGCACGATGGTCGACCTGGGGACGGCAGCCGGCACCGTCACCGTCGCGCTGCTCACCGACATGTCGACGCCACTCGGGCACGCGGTGGGCAACGCGCTGGAGGTGGCCGAATCGGTGGAGGTCCTGGCCGGCGGCGGACCGCGCGACGTGGTCGAGCTGACCCTTGCCCTGGCTCGCGAGATGCTCACCGCGGTCGGCCTCGACGTCGACCCGGAGCCGTATCTGCGCGACGGACGGGCCATGGACGTGTGGCGGGCGATGATCGCCGGCCAGGGTGGAGACCCTGACGCCGCGCTGCCGACCGCCCGGCAGGTCCACGTCCTGACCGCGCCGGCGACCGGAACGATCACCCGGCTCGACGCCCTGGCCGTCGGTTTAGCTGCCTGGCGGCTGGGCGCGGGCCGGGCCCGCAAGGAGGACGACGTGGTTCCCGGTGCGGGTGTCGTACTCCAGGCCCGACCGGGGGACCGGGTGAGGTCCGGTCAACCCCTCTTCGAGCTGCACGCCGACGACCCGGAACGATTCGACCGCGCGGTGGCCGCGCTGGACCGCGCGGTGGATATCGCCGACGATGCCGCCGCAGCGATCGCCGCGGGCGCCGCCGACGATGCCGGAGAAGTGGCCGCCGGCGCCGCTGGGGATGCCGCCGGGTGGCGGCCGTCGCCCCTCGTGCTCGAGCGCATCGCGAACTGAGCCGGTGGAGGCCATTCCGGCCGGAGCCCGGCGGATCAGCGTGGTCGCCGAGCGCATCGACCGATGGCTCGACAACTTCGCCGCCCGGCATCCCCATCTCGAGACGACGGCCACCGCGGACCGGGTGCACATCCGAGCTGCCGACGGGACCAGCGCGTGGTTCGACGTGCCGTTCCCGCCGCTGGACGTTGACGCGCGACGGCCGTTGACCACGTTGAGCGCCCACGTGCGCCGCGACCGTGCGGTCGGTGTGCTGCTCGTGCGCCGTGGCGGGCACGCGGCTGGCCGGTTCGACGGACCGCGGCTCGTCCAATCCAAGGTCGGATCGAGCTACGTGCAGGGCACGACCAAGGCCGGCGGGTGGTCACAGCAGCGCTACGCCCACCGTCGGGCCAACCAGGCCCGGGCCGCGTTCGCCGAGGCCGCCGACGCGGCGGCGCGGGTGCTGCTCGACGCCGACCCGCCGTTGCTCGCCCTGTTCTGCGGTGGCGCGCGGGACGCGGTGGAGTCAGTGCTGACCGATCCCCGGCTGCGAGAGCTCACCCCGCTCGTCCGGCCGCCGTGGCTCACCGTCGCCGATCCGCGGCTGGCCGTCCTGCGACAGACGCCGGCACAGTTCCGCGCGGTGACCGTGCACGTCTACCCGTGACCCGCGGTGGGCTGCGCTACACCAGTAGGTGATCGGGTCAGAAGGTGATGCCCCGGGCGGCGAAGGCGGCGCGGACCAGAGCAGCCGCCGCGGCCCCGTCACGAGCCAGGGCGGTGCGGTACGTGGCCGCCGCGGCCGCGCCGAAGGAAGTGTCCGGGGCGAATGCGAACTGGGCGTCGACGATGGTGGTGTCGGCCCGCTTGGAGCCGAGGCCGAGCCTGATGTAGCCGTTGCGGATGTCCCACAGCGCTCGGCTCCAGATCATCCCGTCGTGATGGACCTCGCCGCTCTTGTCGGCCACCGTGAGTTGGGTGTCCAGCCGACGGATGCAGTGCGGAACGGTGCTGGTGTATGAGATCGAGTCCCAGTCCATGGCGCACGCCTTGGGCGTGCGAACCGGCCAGCCGTACTGGGCGGCCGCGGCCAGGCCCACGGTGACGCCGAAGTAGTCGCCCCACGCCTCTCCGATCGAGCCGGCTTCCTCGCTGGTGCCGAAGCCGGGGACCTGGGCTGCGTGCACGGCGTGGCCGTACTCGTGCACGATCACCTCGGCGTCCTCGGCGTCGTCCACCCCACCCTTGCCGTAGCGGATCCGGAACGGCTTGTCGGTCTGGTAGGAGTTGTCGCCGCCGTACTGGTCGACCTTGACCTGCTGCTGCTGCGCGTTCACCGCGGGCAGCGTCGAGCCGAACCCGAGCGACTGCAGGTACTCCTGGGCCTGGTTGATCCAGAAGTAGGCCATCACCTGCTCGAACTGGTCGTCGTGACGGTTGTAGAGGAACGTGTTGGTCGGCGAGTAGGCGGGCCTGCCCGTGCTGGACTGCACGCGCACCCACCGTCCGGTCAGCGTGCCACTGCCGTCCAGGTTGCGCAGCTGGACCCGGGCGTACTCCGAGGCCGGCACCGCGGTGGCCGAGTCGTTCTGGTCGGTGAGGTTCTCGTTCCCGCTGGACTGAACGGGGTTCACCTTGAAGACCGAGCCGATGCCGGTGCTGGTGCCCGGAGCGGGCGGCGTCGCCTGCGCCGGCGCGCCCGTCACGAGCGCGGCGGCAAGGCCGCCCAGGCCGAGCACGGCAGTACGGGTAGAGCGGATGCGGATCATCGGTGTCTCCTCGGACGTGGTGCGCAGGCAATGGTGGCGGACCGGCCAGGGCGGCGTGGCGGCAGACGTTACCTGGTCGTCGCTCGACGTCCTTCGCCGGTGGCCAGGGCGGCGTCGCTGGAGCCGTCCGCGCCGCACGCGGAGGCGTCGTCGTCCACGCGGCCGCCGCCGTCCACGCGGCCACCGTCGCCCGAGTGCACTGCGTCGCCCGAGTGCACTGCGTCGCCCGAACGGTGCCACCGCCGAAGGCCCGTGCGGAGGGCGGCGACCATGTCCGTGGCCGCACCGGACAGGAAGCCGGTGCCCCAGGACAGATGCATGGTGGCCAGGACCGCGGGGTACCAGGCGCTCGCCCGCGGGCCCAGTCCCCGGCGGGTGGCCGCCGCGCCGACTCCGATGACCACGAGATAGGCGCCGGGGACGCCGGCCGCCGCGGCCAGGGCGGCCGACGGAAGCCTGCCGCTCGCCGCGGCCAGCGCAGCGATAGCGGCCAGGCCGATCCCCAGGGCGGCGGTCGGCGCGGCGAGGTAGCGCAGGCTGACCGTCTCCGGATAGTCCCGGATGATCTGCCAGCGCCACAGACCCGACTGGTGGAACTGACGCGCCACCCGTGCGAGGTTCGGCCGCGGCCGGTACTCGACCTGTAGCCGGGGGTCGAACCAGACCAGTCCACCGCCCTCGCGGATGCGGTGGTTGAGTTCCCAGTCCTGGGCCCGCGAGTACTTCTCGTCGAATCCGCCCGTGTCGACGAGAACGCTGCGGCGAAAGACGCCGAGGTACACCGATGCGGACGGCCCTTGAGCTCCGCCGGTGTGGAACGGAGCGGATCCGATGCCGATGCGCGTCGACATGGCTCGCGCCGCCGCTTCTTCGAACGGCGTCGTCCCGACTGGCACCATCATGCCACCGACGTTGGCCGCTCTGGTCTGCTGGAGGTCCTCGACCGCCAGCCGGATGTAGTCCGGCGGAAGCTGGGCGTGGCCGTCGGTGCGCACGACAATCGAAGTCTTCGGATTCGTGGCGGCGATGGCCCGGTTCAGGCCGGCCGGAGTACGCCCGCTCGGATTGCTGATCACCCGCATGCACGGGTGACGAGCGGCCAGTTCATCAGCCAGTCGCTCCGTCTGGTCCTGCGATGGTCCGACGGCAACGACGAGCTCCACCGGACCGGGATAGTCCTGGGCGAACACGCTGTCGACCGCAGCGCGCAGGTGACGCCGCTCGTTGAGTGCGGTCATTATCACGGACACGGCCGGTCCCTCGTCGTCGGGGGAGGTCGCGAGCACAACCGTGGATCATAGCTCGGGGCGTCAGTCAACCCGTCTGCGGCTGCGCCGGACCGTGGGTGGCCCAGTCGGCCGATACGGTGGGTCGATGCCGAACCGACCGTCGCTGGCGGCGATCCGGGCCGCGCCGAAGGTGCTGTTGCACGACCACCTGGACGGCGGCCTGCGCCCGGCGACGGTAGTCGACCTCGCCGAGCAGATCGGCTACGAGGCGCTGCCGAGCTTCGACCCGAGAGGGTTGGGCGAGTGGTATCGCACCGCGGCCGGATCGGGCTCGCTGGAGCGCTACCTGGAGACGTTCACCCACACCGTGGCGGTGATGCAGACGCCGGAGGGCCTGCGCCGGGTGGCCCGCGAGGCGGCCGAGGACCTGGCCGACGACGGGGTGGTCTACGCCGAGATCCGCTGGGCACCGGAGCAGCACACGGACAACGGCCTCAGCCTGGACGAGGTCGTGGAGGCCACCGTCGCCGGCTTCCGCGAGGGCGAATGGAACGCCGGGCAGCGCGGCCACCGAATCCGCGTCGGCGCCGTGGTGACCGCGATGCGCCACGCCGCCCGGTCGCGGGAGATCGCCGAGCTGGCCATCCGCTTCCGCGACCGCGGGGTGGTGGGCTTCGACATCGCCGGAGCTGAGGCCGGCTTTCCGCCCAGCCGGCACCTCGACGCTTTCGAGTATCTGCGGCGGGAGAACTTCCATTTCACCATCCACGCCGGCGAGGCGTTCGGCCTGCCGTCGATCTGGGAAGCGTTGCAGTGGTGCGGCACCGACCGTCTCGGCCATGGGGTGCGCATCGTCGACGACATCAGCGGTACGCAGGGTGCCGGCTCGGCCCGTGAGGCCGCGGCCACCGCGCACCTCGGCCGGTTGGCCGGCTACGTGCGCGACAAGCGGATCCCGCTGGAGATGTGCCCGTCGTCCAACGTCCAGACCGGCGCCGCCCGCTCGATCGCCGAACACCCGATCGGCCTGCTGCGCGAGTTGTATTTCCGGGTGACCGTGAACACCGACAACCGGCTGATGAGCGACACGTCGGTGAGCCGGGAGATGGCGCTGCTGGTCGAGGCGTTCGACTTCGGCTGGAACGATCTGCTGTGGTTCACGGTCAACGCAATGAAGAGCGCGTTCATCCCGTTCGACGAGCGATTGGACCTGATCAACCGGGTGATCAAGCCCGGCTACCGGGACCTGGCCGGAAGCTAGCGAGCGGTACGCGCGCCGCCGCCGGTCCGGGTCTGACCGGTAGACCTCCCGTCGGTCGACTGCGCGGCCGTGCTGGCCACGGGGCAGGCGCCCGCGGGCCGCCCGCAGGCGGCGAAGTCACACAGCCGGCACAGCGCGCCGCCGCGAGGCTCGTCGCCGTCGTGGCGCCGATCGAGGCGACGCCGGGTCAGCTCGGCCAGCACCAGGTCGCTCAGCCGGCTCACCGCGGTCCGGTCGCGGTCGTTGAGCGGGGCCAGGGCGGCTCGCACGGCCGCGGCCCGGGCAGTGAGCACGCGTGCGGCCACCCGCCGGCCGCGTGTAGTCAGTGCCACGGACACCGAGCGCGCGTCGCGGCCGGGGCGGCGCCGGACCAGCCCGGCTTCGACCAGCCGGTCGACCAGACGCACAGCGCCGGACGGGGTCAGTCCGACCATGAGCCGCAGCCGGTCCACGGACTCACCGGCCGCGCTCTCCTGCAGCGCGACCAACGCGGCCGGCGCCGCTCCGGTGAGACCGGCCGCCGCGTCGGTTGCCTCGGCGATCTCGTCGGCCAGAGCGACGGCGAGCGCGGCGAGCCGATTGGCCAAGCGTGCGTCCTCCACCCCTGGAGCGTAGGCCGGTCGGCACGATACTGTGTGACTGACACACACATACGCTTCTGGGAGGAACCGGATGGCCGCAACGTACACGGCGACGATCGAGATCGGATCGTGGGAGGAGAGCCCGTTGGACGACGTGGCCGGACAGGGCAAGGTCACCCGAGCCGTGGTCACCAGTACGTATCGCGGCGACATCGAGGGAACGTCGAAGTCCGACACCCTGATGGCCTACGACCCGGACGGCAGCGCCACCCTGGTCGAGATGGAGCGGCTGCAGGCGAGCATCAACGGCCGCTCCGGGGACGGTGACTTTCGGGCCGATCCGAACCCTTCGCTCACCCTCGCCTCGAGGCCTGACCGGCCGGGCCCGTGGCTACCGGTCGGCGCCGGCCAGCACGCCGGCCGCCGTTCGCAGGTCGGCGACGAAGCCGTCGTACATGGCATCGCGCTCGCCCGGCTCGGCGCGCAGCACGGCCGACGGGTGGATCGTCGCCAGCGCGCTGCTCAGGGTGTCGGCGACCTGCACGCCCGCGAACGGCCCGACCGTCGGCGGCCAGCTCAGCACCGCGCCACGCTCCTGGGTGACGCGGAACTGCGGGCCGAACAGTGATTGCGCCGCGGTCGCACCCAACGCGACCACTAGGTAAGGCTCCACCGCCCGCAGCTCGGCGGCCAGCCACGGGCGACAGGCGCTGACGTGGGCGGCGTCGGGCTTCTGGTGCAGCCGACGGGTTCCACCGGCGGGGGGCTTCCATCGGAAGTGCTTGACCGCGTTGGTGACGTAGGCCGCGTCGCGGTCGATGCCGGCGTCGTCCAACGCCCGATTGAGCAGCACGCCGGCCGGGCCCACGAACGGCTGCCCGCGCCGGTCCTCGACGTCGCCGGGCTGCTCACCGACCAACAGGAGTCGCGCACCAGCCCGGCCGGCGCCGAAGACGGCCTGGGTCGCGTCGGCGTAGAGGTTGCAGCCCTCACACCCCTGAGCCGCCGCCGCGAGATCGGGCAGAGCGGAACTGTCCGGGACGAACCCGGCCGCGGTCGGATACACGGTGCGCGCCATGACCCGACCGTATTACGGGCGCTCGG
Organism: bacterium; assembly: GCA_040004775.1. Lineage (GTDB taxonomy): Bacteria > Actinomycetota > Actinomycetes > Mycobacteriales > Jatrophihabitantaceae > JALZBL01. The sequence goes on from JBDUAD010000056.1 coordinate 13,846, forward strand.
GCACCATTCACGCCGCGTTCGCCGCTGAGCCCGGTAGGTAGCCCCCCGTGCGGTCAGTCCTGGCGGTCGAAGCAGGACGCCACTTCCTCGATCAACGCGTCCCACTCATCCTGATCCACCGTGGCGTGGTCCAGGAAGTCGATGTCGGCGTCTAGGTCCAGGAAGTCGGCCAAATCCCGCAGCAGCTGCGCGCCGCGAGCCGTCGGCATGGTCAGGTCGTAGCTGTCCTCCTCCTCGGGTACGAACGCCTCGTCCTCGGCATCGCGCACGTCGTCCCAGAACTCGAGGCGGATCAGGTCGTGCTCCTCGGCCCGGCGCGCGTACTCGGCCAGATCCTCGGGCTCCAGAAAGACGTCGAGGTCGCCGTCCGCTCCGAGGAAGACCGCCTTGTCCTCGATCTCGCCGCGCACGGTCAGCACGATGTCGTCCCCGGCCAGCACGAGCTCGATCGGGCGCGCCCCGACCCGAGCCCATAACGACTGCGCGTCGGCGTCGGCATCGGCGTCGGCGGCGTCGCCGTCGACGTCCTCGAAGTCTCCGCGCCAGTCCAGCCAGGTCTCGACCCGACGCAGGGCCCGCTCCCACGTCGAGGCGATGGTGTCGCCTAGAGCGGTCCAGGCTTTGCTGCCCTCTCGTCCGGTGTAGGTCCCCTCGCCCTCCATGAGGTCGGCGTACTCCGGCGTGGCACCGATCAGCCGGCGCAGGCCGCCGTCCTCGCAGGCCTCGGCGATGCGCAGCACCATCTCGACCACGTTGGCCAGCTGTGACTCGGTGGCCGGAGTCGGGTCCTCCGCGGCCCACTCGTAGGCCGCGTCGAGGTCGTAGCGGTTGTCCTCGGCCGGGCGAAACTGCGCCGGGGTGAAGTTCTGCACGACTGGCCAGCCCGGATGGTCGGACAGGTCGTGCTCGGGCGTGGTGGCGACGAACTCGGCCAGGTCTTCGGCGCTCGGGAAGAGGACGATCTTCGCGCCGTCGCCAAGAAAGCCCAGCCACTGCTCGCCATCCTCGTCCTCCCACGGCGGGGCCCACAGGGTCAGACCGCTGCGTTCGTTGAGAGTGAGCCGGATCGGGACGATGGAGCCGTCGGGAGCGGTCATGGCACGGAACCTACCGGCCACGGGGTGGTAGCCCACCGGGAATGGGATGGTCTTGAGCATCGTGCACCATGGGTTGGTGACGTCCTCTCCACCGGCCCGCCCGCCCCGATCAACCGGCCCGGGCGGCGGCGCGCCGACCGGGCAAGGCGCCGGCGCGCCGACCGAGGAAGAGCCCCCGAATCCCGACCGCTGGAAGGCCCTCGCCGTCTGCCTGGTGGGCGGGTTCATGGTGCTGCTCGACGTGTCGATCGTGAACGTCGCGCTGAAGTCGATCAGCGAGGGCCTCCACGCCAGCGGCGACCAGATCCAATGGGTGCTCTCCGGCTACGCCCTGACTTTCGGGCTGCTCCTCGTTCCTGGCGGACGTCTCGGTGACGTCCGCGGCCGGCGGCAGATCTTCATCATCGGTTTGGTGTCGTTCACCGCGGCCAGTGCACTGTGCGGGGCGGCGCAGAACGCCACCTGGCTGGTGGTAGCCCGATTGGTGCAGGGTCTGGCCGGAGGTCTGCTCACTCCGCAGATCAGTGCGGTGATCCAGCAGATGTTCCGCGGGCGGGAGCGCGGTAAGGCGTTCGGCCTGTTCGGATCGATCATCGGCATCTCCACCGCACTCGGGCCGGTGGTCGGTGGCCTGCTGATCCAGGCGTTCGGGCAGAACGAGGGCTGGCGCTGGGTGTTCTTCGTCAACCTGCCCATCGGTATCGCGGCTGTGCCCTTCGCGCTGCGCCTTTTGCCGGGTGCGCCGGACTCCCAGCGCCGCCGGCACGACTACGACCCGGTCGGCGTGGTCCTGCTCGGCGCCGGTGTGGTCGTTTTGCTGTTGCCGTTCGTGCAGGAGCAGCAGTGGAAGGGGTCGGCCAAGTGGTTGCTGGTGCCGCTGGCGGTAGCCCTGCTGACCGCGTTCATCGTCTGGGAACTGCGCTACGAGCGCCACGGGCACGAGCCGCTGATCGACCTGGAATTGTTCGGGGTGCGCTCCTACGCCTTCGGCAGCTCGATGATCGCCGTCTACTTCGCCGGCTTCACGCCTCTGTTCTTCGTCGTCACGCTCTTGCTGCAGTTCGGGCTCGGCTACTCCGCCCTCATGGCCGGTCTGGTCACCCTGCCGTTCGCGATCAGTTCCGGCCTGGCCGCGGCCTACGCCGGACGGGTCGTGCATCGCTTCGGTCGTCCGTTGGTGGCCATCGGCCTCGCGCTCGTCACCGCGGGCTACCTCGGCGTGCTGCTGGTGGTGCGCAGCGCCGGCGCGGACGTCAACGGCTGGGAGCTGGTGGTTCCGCTGATCGTGGGCGGCCTCGGCTCGGGACTGGTGATCTCGCCCAACCAGACCCTGACGCTGTCCGAGGTGCCGGTGGAGCGCAGCGGTTCCGCCGGCGGTGTGCTGCAGGTCGGACAGCGCATCGGTTCGGCCATCGGCATCGCGGCGGTCGGTTCGGTGTTCTACGCCCAGCTCGCGTCGTCTCATGGCCAGTACGCCAGCGCGGTGCAGCACGGGCTATACGTGGCCGTTGCCTTCCTGATCGCCGCGCTGATGGTGGCCGTCGTGGACGTGGTAGTGGACCGGCGGATATCGGCGACCGCCGAGGCCGATGAGCGGCCGTCGGCCTCCCTGCCGGCCGGCGCTCACGCCGGATGAGTCGATGACACCGTGAGTGCCGAGGGAGCGGGCGGCTCGTCTGCCGCAGACCTGCGACCAGAAACCCTGGCGGTGACCGCGGGGCGACCCGAACACCGGCCCGGCGCACCGGTGAACCCGGCGATCGACCTGTCCGTCACGTATCGCACGGGTGGCGAGCACGAGTACCTGCGCGAGTCCGGCAGCGGGACCACCCGGGCGTTCGAGGCCGCGATCGGCGCGTTGGAGGGCGGCTCGGCGCTGGCCTTCGCCTCGGGTATGGGTGCGATCGCCGCGGTGGTGGAGGGGCTGCCGGTCGGGACGGTGGCCGTCGTGCCGTCGGCGGGCTACTCGGGCATGATGTCGATCTTCCCCGAACAGGAGCGGCTGGGACGCCTGACCGCGCGGCGGGTAGACGTGGACGACACCGACGCCGTGTGCGCCGCGCTGGACGGAGCCGATGTGTTGTGGCTGGAGTCACCAACCAACCCGCTGCTGCAGGTGGCGGACTTGCCGGCCCTCACCGCGGCCGCTCACGCCGTCGGGGCGACGGTGTACGCCGATGCCACCTTCACCTCGCCGGTGGTCCTCCGGCCGTTGGAGCACGGTGTCGACGTGGTCATGCACTCGGCGACCAAGTACATCTCCGGGCACTCGGACCTGCTGATGGGCGTCCTGGTCACCGCGTCGGCCGAGCACTACGCCGCGCTGTGCGAACGCCGCACGCTGACCGGTGGGATGCCCGGGGCGCTCGAGTCCTTCCTGGCCCTGCGCGGCCTGCGCACGCTGCCGTTGCGGATGCAGCGGTCGCAGGAAACGGCGGGGGAGTTGGCCCGCCGGCTGGAGCAGCACCCGGCCGTGGCTCGGGTGCGTTATCCCGGCCTGCCCACCGATCCCGGGCACGAGCGAGCCACGCGTCTGCAGGACGGGTACGGCGCGATCCTGTGCTTCGAGCTGGCCGGCGGTGCGGCTGCCGCCGACGCCGTCTGTGACGGCGTCCGCGTGATCACCGCGGCGACCAGCCTCGGCGGGGTGGAGTCCCTGATCGAGCGCCGGGCCAGGTACCCGGTCGACGCGGCCAGCGGCACGCCGCCGGAACTCCTGCGGCTGTCGGTCGGCATCGAGCACGTCGAGGACCTCTGGACCGATCTCGCCCGCGCTCTGTACGCGCTGGGATGACCGCTTCGCCCGGACCGATCGGCTCTAGCCGATCGGGCTACTGAGGCGCAGGGCCGAGAAGGTCCCAGCGGTTGCCGGCGATGTCGAGGAAGACCGCGACCTGCCCGTACGGCTCCACGCGCGGGGAGCGGACGAACGTCACGTCGGCCGCTTGGAGCCGGGTGTAGACGGCCTGGAAGTCCTCGACCCGCAGGAAGAAGCCGACCCGCCCGGCCACCTGGGTGCCCACGACGGCGGCCTGGTCGTCGCCGTCGGCGAGAGCGAGCAGCAGGCCGGTGGCCGCATGGGGCGGGCGGACGACGACCCACCGCTTCGGCCGTCCGCCAACGCTGGTCACCGCGAGAGAGTCCTCGGCCAGGTGGAATCCGAGCAGGTCGACGAAGAATCCGATCGCCTCGTCGTAGTCCTCGACGACGACGGTGACCAACTCGAGGTGCATACGTCCCACGCTAAGTCCGGGTCAGTGCGCTGCAGGTACTCGTCCGTGGGCGAAACGCGTAACGAGCACAGCGGCACACTAGAGACAGGCCCCGGTACCCGTCGCATCAACGAAGAACGTGATCTGGTCGGCAGACGACGAGCCATCGAAGAACGTCATTGCCTTCATCGCTTCCTCCAAGGCGCTCTCACGACGTCGTCTCAGCGATCCGCCCTGCTGCAGTCTTGCCGACTGCCCTTGCCGCCCACTGACCCACGCGGATGTCAAGAGGCGGCCAGGGGTCTGGTGAATG
>JBDUAD010000057.1:0-18266 GCA_040004775.1 bacterium
CCGGCGCCCGGCTGGCCAAGGACGACCTCGTCGACGCCGTCCCCAGCGGGTCGGCTCCCGGGTCGGCCTGACGTGCGCTGGCTGATCACCGGTGCGGGCGGTCAGCTCGGCTCCGACCTGGTAGCCGTGCTGGACCGAAGTGGCGGTGACGACGTGGTGGTGGCCGTGGACCGCGCCGGCCTCGACATCACCGACGCCCGGGCGGTGGACGCGCTGGTGGCCGGCTCGCGCCCCGACGTCGTCGTCAACGCCGCCGCCTACACCGCGGTCGACGCCGCCGAGACCGATGAGGACACCGCCCACCGGGTGAACGCGGTGGGGCCGGCGAATCTGGCCGCCGCTCTGGGCCGCCACGGCGGACGCCTTCTGCATGTGTCCACCGACTACGTCTTCGCCGGGGACGCCGACCGGCCCTACGAGCCCGAGGACCCGACCGGGCCGCGCTCGGCCTACGGGCGGACCAAATTGGCCGGCGAGCAGGCCGTGCTCGCCCTGTTGCCGGAGCAGGCTCACGTTGTGCGCACGGCCTGGGTGTACGGCGCCCGGGGCGGCGGCAACTTCGTCAAGACGATGGCCCGGTTAGAGCGCGAGCGCGACACGGTCAGCGTGGTGGACGACCAGGTGGGGTCCCCGACCTGGTCGGCCGACCTGGCCGCCGGCCTGGTCGAACTCGGCCGAGCGGGCGCCGTCACCCCCGGGATCCTGCACGCCACAAACTCGGGGCCGACGTCCTGGTTCGGTCTGACCCAGGCGATCTTCGAGGAGTTGGGCGCCGACCCGGCCCGCGTGCAGCCGACGAGCAGCGCCGAGTTCGTTCGCTCAGCGCCCCGCCCGGCGTACTCCGTGCTGTCGCCACGGGCCTGGACGGCCGCCGGCCTGGCCCCGTTGCGACCGTGGCGGGAGGCCCTGGCCGCCGCGTTCGCCACCGCGGGGCACGAATTGCGCGGTTCCGCCGGGCCACGTCGCTCGGTACAGAACAACGCCTCTTGACGACGCTACGATCTGGGCGCCCGGAACCACCGGCCGGCTGCCGGCCTGCGTTGAAAGGTCGGCGATGCCTCGCGCTCTGATCACTGGCATAACGGGACAGGACGGTCTGTACCTCTCCGAACTGCTGCTGCAGAACGGCTACGAGGTCTTCGGGCTCATCCGCGGACAGAACAACCCCAAGCGCGAATTGGTCGAGCGCGAGGTCCCGGACGTGCGGCTCCTGCCGGGTGACCTGACGGATCTGTCCAGCCTCATGCGGGCCTTCGTCGCCGCTGAACCGGATGAGGTCTACAACCTCGGCGCCATCTCCTTCGTCGCCTACTCGTGGGAGAACGCCCGGGTGACCTCGGACGTCACGGCGCAGGGAGTCCTCAACATTCTCGAGGCGACTCGCCTGTACGCCGGGAAGGACGTCGGGCGGGTGCGCTTCTACCAGGCGTCGAGCTCGGAAATGTTCGGCAAGGTGCAGGAGGTGCCACAGCGGGAGACGACATTGCTGTGGCCCCGTTCGCCGTACGGAGTGGCCAAGGTCTTCGGGCACTACATGACCATCAACTACCGCGAGTCCTACGGCATGCATGCCTCGTCCGGCATCCTGTTCAACCACGAGTCGCCGCGGCGCGGCCCCGAGTTCGTCACTCGCAAGATCAGTCAGGCGGTGGCGCGCATCGCGCTCGGGATGGATAAGGACCTGACTCTGGGCAACCTCGACGCCAAGCGGGACTGGGGTTTCGCCGGTGACTACGTCGACGCGATGTGGCGCATGTTGCAACAGCCCGAGGCCGGCGACTACGTGGTCGCGACCGGCGAAACCCATGCGATCCGCGAGTTCCTGGACATCGCCTTCGCCCGGGTCGGGATCGACGACTGGTCGCCCCTGGTGCGCCAGGACCCGCGCTTCATGCGCCCGGCCGAAGTGGACGTCCTCATCGGAGACTCGACCAAGGCCCGCACGGACCTCGGCTGGAAACCGTCGGTCAATTTTGCCGAATTGGTTCAGATGATGGTCGACGCCGATCTAGCCGAGCAGCGAGCGACCTCCGGTCGGGGCTGAGGGTGCCGCGCGCATTCATCACCGGCATCACCGGCCAGGACGGCGGATACCTGGCCGAACGCCTCGAGGCCGAGAGCTGGGAGGTCCACGGCCTCGTCCACGGCGGCGACCGGAATGTGGAGTCGATGCGGCGCCGTACGCCCAGTGCCGTGCTGCACGAGGGCGACCTCGGCGACCCAGCCGGTCTGATCGCGTTGCTCGAGGAACTGCGCCCGGCGGAGATCTACAACCTCGGCGGGATCAGCTCGGTCGCCGCGTCCTGGCAGGACCCGGTGATGACAGCGAGGGTCACCGGCCTGGGGCCGGCCGCGATCCTGCACGGTGCGGCCCGACTGCACGATGCCGGCCACCCGGTGCGGGTGCTGCAGGCGTCCAGTGCTGAGATCTTCGGGTCCGCGCGGCGATCCCCGCAGGACGAGTCCACCCCGCTGCGGCCGCAGAACCCCTACGGCGCGGCCAAGGCCTACGCCCATCAGCTCTGCGCGGTGTATCGCGCCCGAGGCGTGTTCGCGGCGGCCTGCGTGCTCTACAACCACGAGTCGCCGCGTCGGCCGGAGACGTTCGTCACCCGCAAGATCACCCGCGCCGCCGCCCGGATCGCCCAGGGGCGTCAGCAGACCGTGTCCCTCGGCAATCTCGACGCCCGCCGGGTCTGGGGTTGGGCACCGGACTACGTGGACGCGATGATCCGGACCATCCGGCACGGGTCCGCGGAGGAATTCGTCGTCGCCACCGGCGAGGCGCATTCGGTGCGAGAGCTGGCGGAGGCCGCGTTCCTTCGCGCCGGCGTGCCGGACTGGCCGAGCCGGATCTCGGTGGATGCCGGTTTGGGTCGGCCGACGGACGCCGCGGAGCAGGTCGGCAACCCGGCCAAGGCTCGAGCGGTCCTGGGGTGGTCACCGACCGTGCGCTTCCCGGAAATGGTGGCCAGGATGGTGGAGGCCGATCTTGCCGCCGAAGCGCAGTCCTGACCGTGATGTTCAGATCGGCCGGATACCATTCCGGGGACGCGGGCTCAGCCGCCGCCTCCCCGGTGGATCCCGAATGGGTCCGTAGCGGGGCGACGCCCGAGCGCGGCCGGGCACCTCGTCGACCGGCGCATTGTGGCGCGGGACCAGCAGTGAGGTGTGGTGCATGACGCAGACCAGCGAGCGGACCCTCGCCGGCGCGAGCAACGGCCGCGACCTTGCCCACCAGCCGCACGGGCTCGAACGGGTGAACGCGCCGCAACCCTTCCTGCGCGGTTTCGTCGGCACGGCGCGAGAGGTGCTGAACTACCACGAGTTGCTCGGCAACCTGGTCCGCAAGGAACTGAAGATCAAGTATAAGGACTCGGTGCTCGGCCTGCTTTGGAGCCTGCTGCTGCCGCTGGTCCAGCTGCTCGTCTACTGGTTCGTCATCGGCAACTTCCTGGCCGCCGGCACCATCCCCTATTACGGCGTCTTCATCTTCGCCGGGCTGGCCGTGTGGACCCTGTTCGCCGAGATCGTCTCTACCGCGACGACGTCGATCGTCTACAACGCCGGGCTGGTCAAGAAGGTCTACTTCCCGCGGGAATTGTTCCCGCTGGCCGCCACGGGCGCAGCGCTGGTCAACTTCCTCTTCCAGTTGGCCATCCTGGTCGCGGCCGTGGTCCTCGCCGGTATCGGCAGCGGTCATTGGCCGGACCCGTCCAAGGCCGCGCTGCCCGTGCTGGCTCTCCTCGCCCTCGTGGTGTTCGCCACCGGGCTCGGCCTGCTGCTGGCGGCGGCCAACGTCCATCTGCGCGACATCCAGCACCTCATCGCCATCGTGCTGATGATGTGGTTCTGGCTCACCCCGATCATCTACTCGGTGAGCCGGGTCGGGGAGAAGTTGCCCGGGCCGGTCTACGACCTGTACCTGCTCAACCCGATGGCTTCGGTGGTGTTCGCCTTTCAGGAGTTCTTCTGGCCGCAGGGCGAGGGCACGGTGTACCAGTTCACCGGGGACGTGTACCTGCGGTTGCTGGCGACAATCGCGTTCAGCGTGGTGTTCCTGTGGTTCGCCCAGCGGGTGTTCGCCCGGGCGCAGGGCAACTTCGCCCAGGAACTGTGAGCGCGCCTTCGGTGAGCGACTCGACCGTCATCCGCGTCGTCGACGTCTCCAAACGCTTCATCATCCGCAAGGACAACTCGCTCAAGGAACGCCTGGTCAACGCCCGCCGCTCGAAGGAGAACAAGGAAGAGTTCTGGGCGCTCGACCGCGTCAGCTTCGATGTGCAGTCCGGGCACACGATGGGACTCATCGGAGCGAACGGCTCGGGCAAGAGCACGCTGCTCAAGCTGATCGGCGGGATCCTCACCCCGACCTCGGGCTTCGTTGAGCGTCGCGGACGCCTGGCCGCCCTGCTGGAACTGGGCGCAGGCTTCCACGGCGACTTGACCGGGCGCGAGAACGTCTACCTGAACGCCTCGATCCTGGGACTGACCCGCCGCCAGACCGACCAGTACTTCGACGCGATCGTCGACTTCGCCGGCATCGAACCGTTCATCGACACCCAGGTGAAGTTCTATTCCTCCGGCATGTACGTCCGACTGGCCTTCGCCGTGGCCGTCCACGTAGATCCGGAAATCCTGCTGGTCGATGAAGTGCTGGCGGTGGGCGACGAGCCGTTCCAACGCAAGTGCCTGGACCGGATCAAGCAGTTCCAGCACGACGGGCGCACGATCATCCTGGTCACCCACAGCCTCGAGCAGGTTCGCCAGATGTGCGACCGGGTCATCCTGCTCGAGGTCGGCAAGGTGGTCGTCGACGGCGACCCCTCGCAGGCCGTGCGTCACTTCCGCGACGCCAACGTCGAGGTGGATCAGCAGGAGCAGGAGGCTCGTGACCACCTGGTCCGGATCGAGAACGTCCGCCTGACCGACGATCGCGGCCAGGACCGGTCGACCTTCGACTCCGGCGCCGCGGTGAGTGTCGAGTTCGACCTCGTCCCGCTCGGCCCCGCGGTCGAGGACTGGGGATGCGGGGTCGCGTTCAGCGACGTGTCGGGAATGACCTTCGCCGGAACGAACACCATCCTCCAGGGTCTGGAACCGGCGGCCCTGCGCCACCGCACGCATATCCGGTTCGGCTTCGACGGGCTGCCGCTGAGCGAGGGTCAGTACTTCATCGCGGTAGCCGTGCATCCCGAGCACGGGTACGACTATCACCGCATCGATCGAGCCGCATCGTTTCTGATCCACACCGATTCCGCAGACCCGGGCGTCCTCCTGCTGCACCCCAAGATCGAGATCACCTGATCCGCCCCTCCACGCCGCCCCCCGGGATCCACGACGCCGGACGACAGAAGGATCACCGCGAATGCCCTTGTTCCAGGCCCCAACCTCGGCGCAAGCACGAAACCTGCTTCCGGCGAACGGGCAGCCGGTGGTCATCGTGCCGGTGTTCAACGCCTACGAGGACGTGTTGCGCTGCTACGAGGCGTTCTTCCGCAACACTCCCGCTGATGTGCCGCTGCTGGTGGTCGACGACGCGGGATGGGACCGGCGAACCACGACCGTCCTCGAGGACGTGTTCGCCGCCGCACCGACCAGCCACGATGTCGTCGTTCTCAGGCAGCACTCCAACAAGGGCTTCTTGCTGACGATGAACGACGCGTTCAAGGCCGCCGGTCGCGCCGACGTCGTGATCCTGAACAGCGACGTGGTCGTGGGGCCCGAGTGGCTCGACCGCCTCCGAGCCGCGGCCTACGCCAGTAGCACGGTGGCCACGGCCACCACGCTGACCAACCACGGAACCATCGTGTCCGTCCCGAACCGCAACGTCTCGACCGACGACGTTCCCGGCGGTCTGTCGGTGGACGAGGCCGCTCGGCGCGTAGCGGCGGCTTCTGCGCTGCTGCGCCCGCGCATTCCCACGGCCATCGGGCACTGCGCGTACATCCGCCGCAGCGCTTTGGATCTCGTCGGCAGCTTCGACGAGGCCTTCTCGCCCGGCTACGGAGAGGAGGTCGACTTCTGCCAGCGGGCCATCGCCGCGGGGCTCGAGCATGTAGTGGCCGACGACGTCTTCGTCTTCCACAAGGGCGGCTCGAGCTTCGGTCGTAGCCCGGAGATGGAGCGCCGCAAATACGACCACGAGCAACTGGTGCAGAAGCGCTACCCGTACTACGGGCACTGGGTGCGCCGCGTCGCCGAGGACCCCGACTCGGCGCTGGCCGCGGCCCTGCTCACCGCGCGGCAGGCCCTGCTCGGCCTTGACATCGCCATCGACGGCATGTGCCTGGGTCCGCTGCCGGCCGGTACGCAGATCGTCGTCGTCGAGGCGGCGCAGGCGCTGGCCGCGCGGGCCGACGTCGGCCGCATCGTCGTCTACACGCCCGGCGTCGTGCCGGCCTACGTCTCGGAGGCGTTCCGCGGGCTCGACAAGGTCCGCATCCAACCGCTGGGCTCGCTGATGCAACCCGTCGAGCACCGGGCGCACGTCGTCTACCGCCCGTACCAGGTGCGGGAAGAAGGGGAACTCGACTGGCTTCGCTCGGTGGCCGACCGGGTGGTGGTCAACCAGCTCGACTTGATCGCCTATCACGACGCGGCCTACTTCGGCAGCGACGAGGAGTGGCGCACGTACCGCTCGCTGGCCCAGCTGACCGCGTTCACCGCCGATGGGCTCACCTTCCTGAGCGAGCATTCCCGCGACGCCGCCCGCGCCGAAGGCCTGCTCGCCGCCGGCCAGCCGAATCGGGTGGTCTACTGCGGAACCGAGCACACGTCGCTGTCAGAAGTGGAGCCCGTCGCGCCGCCGCCCGCCGCCGGGGTGGCCGACGGTTTCCTGCTCTGCCTCGGGGTCTCCTACCACCACAAGAACCGCCTCTTCGCCCTGCGCATGCTGGCCGAGCTGCGCGCCGGCGGGTGGGACGGGTCACTGGTCCTGGCCGGCGCCCACCCGCCCTACGGCTCGTCCTTGGCCGCCGAGAGCGAGTTCCTCCTGCGCCATCCCGACCTGGCTCCCAACGTGCTAAGTATGGGGATGGTCGGCGAGGCGGCCAAGGAGTGGCTGTACGCCCACGCGGGGCTGGTGCTGTACCCGACGGTGTCCGAAGGCTTCGGGTTGGTGCCGTTCGAGGCCGCCCATCACGGGGTGGCCTGCCTGAGCACCAGAGCGGGATCGCTGGACGAGGTCCTGCCTGAGTCGGTCACTGTCATCGAGGACTTCGATCCCGTCCGGGCGGCGAGCACGGCGCGCGCGTTGCTCGACGACTCGGGCGCGGCCGCGAAGGTAGTCGACGAGATCCTCTCCGCCGGCGAGCGCTTCACCTGGGCCGGCGTGGCCGAGTCGGTGATGGAGGTGCTGCAGGAGGTCGTTCGCCGTCCGGCGGCCCGGGTGGTGGCCATCCGTACCGAGTCCCGCTACGGCGCGCTCAGTGAGCTGCCGCGCCAGGGCGGCGGCAACGGCGCGGCCCTCAAGGTGGTCGACGCCGCAGTGGCGTTCCTGGTCGACCGGCCGACGTTGCGGGTGCGGCTCGTTCCGCCGAACTCCCGTCGTCAGTACGAGATCCGACGGGCGATCAATGCAGTGCGAAAGCGGCTCTGACGCCGCCCCTCAGTCGAAGCGCGCAAGCACCTCGTCCAGCTGCCAGATCCCGCGGCGGGCGGTACGGACCGCACCCGCGACCCGTCCCGGGCGGGACTGCGCTTGTGGTACCGGCGCCTGGTGCTGCGTGGGTTGCTCCGGCGGTTGCGGATCGGGCTCCGGCGCGATCTCGGGCTCCACGGGCCTCAGGTCCGGAACAGCTAGCAACTGGATGCCGCTGATGACGCTCTGCGACAGGGGCAGATGGCTGACCTCGTCGCCGAGGTGCACCGTCTCGGCCGTCAGTGCCACCTTCACTGTCTTGAATCCGGCCGACCGCAGTGCCTCGTGCAGCTCGTCGACGGTGATCCGGTTGAGAGTCTGATAGATCGGCAGCATCTCGGCCGCCATCTCCTGGTCGCCGGTCGAGCGCACCCGGCGGATGACCTCCTCCTCGGAGAACCGGTACTGCGCGAAGCCCTCCGGGAACCAGTCGACGAGGTGGCTGCCGTGAGCCGAGGAATAGAACGGCCAGACCTGGATGAACAGCACACCCTGGTCGGTCAACACGCGTCGAACCTCAGTGAGGACCGCGGTGGCGTCGGAGATGTGCTCGAACGCCGACCAACTCACGGCTACGTCGAAGGAGTCCTCCGCGGCCGGGATTGCCGTCTCCTGCGACGTGGCGAAGAACAATTGGTCCGGCAGGTCGGTGAGGCCGGCGTGTTGTTCGGCCAATCGTGCGAGCCGGTCCACGTCGACCGCCTGCAAGTCGAAGCCGACCAGTTGCTCCGGTCTGCCCTTGACGGTCAAGCCGAAGTCGATGATGCCGTCGCCGCAGCCGATGTCGCAGACCCGCTTACCGGCCAGCGCGATGCCGTCCCCGCCAAGGAACTCGAGAACGGCCTCGGCCGCGTCGCCGAAGTGTGCTTGCCACCAGATGTCGGCATCGACGCTCTTCGAGTAGTGGTCGCTCGCACAGGGCTGGCCGAGCGGAGGAGACGTGACGGGCATCGCGGTTCGAATTCCGATCGGCGCCGGGCGCGCGAGCGCGGGACAGGGCTACGCGATCCTAGCCAAGACCTATTTGTTCCGGTTGCTTTGCCGAGGACGGTTGAGCGGCCTCCTTGCGGGCGACGATCACCGTTTCGTGACACCGATTGTTGGCGACGTACTCCAGCACGAATGGCACCCGATAGCGGCGGTGCAGAATGCCGAATAGCTCGAGGGTCTCGAATTCGGTGAACACGTGGAAGTGGATGCTGTAGTCCTCGGCGATCAGCTGGTCGGCGTGGCGGACGACCTCATCGTCGTCGTCCACGTTGAGCACCAGACGGGTCCACTCTCGGAAGTGCTCGAGTTTGGAAGCCCCGGGCCTACGCTCGTGATCGGCGATGAGGTGCTCGATGGTCGTCGGATCCCGGCGGATGTCGATGTTGCTGCGCTTGTTGGGGACCACGAGGAACACCACCCCGTCCGGGCGCAAGACCCGGAAGAAGTTTTTGATCGTGGCGATCGGGTCCTGGCAGTGCTCCAGGAAGTTGTTGGCCACGACGTAATCCTGGGATCCGTCCTCCATCCCGTCCAGGTTCTCCCCGTCGGCCACGATGCTCACCGGCACCAGGTCGTAGCCAGCCATCTCGGGGTACTCGCGGCGCAGGTCATCGTCGCTCATCCGGTCGACGTACCGGGTGGTGGCACCGGCCGGTACGGGCATGGGCTTGTTCAGCGCACCGATCTCGATGCCTTCACCGCGTAGATAGAGCGCGGCGGCCAGGGCCTGTGGCTCGAGTCCCGACACCATGTCCAGGATGCCGCGCAAGTAGCGCTTCGGACTGTTGGTCAGGTCCACCGACGTGTCGTGGAACCTGACCGCTAACTGATGCGGGTACTCGTCCACAATGAGGTCTGCCACATCGACGCTCCATCGGTGGTATCCGTCTCCGATGCCGGAACCGAGCAGGTCGGCGCCGAGATCGCCGGCGAGCACGCTGTGCACCAAGGTGTTGTCGACATAGACATCCACCGCGATCGCCTCGGTGGGCCTGGTGCTGTCCCAGGCCCACCCCGATAGCCGCTCGGAGTTCAGCGAGTCCACGAAGCCGGCGACCGTCGCCGGTGCGGGAGCCTGCACTGGCTCTGACCGTGAGGTGGCCGGCGGCTCGACCGGCTCGATCGGTGCTGGTCCTCGCACCAGGGACCTAGCGGTGTGTCGTAGGGAACGCATCGTCTCTCCGCCCGATCGGCGCCCGCCCGGTCTGTTGCGCCCGAGCGACGCGAACATTATCCCGGCCGGTATCGGCGATCATCCGGCCGCGCGCGGGTCGGCGGGTAACGTCCTGCGACATTCTGGCGAACAAGAAACGGGACTGAGCTGCCGGTGACCCCACGAATGATCTCCTACGCCCAGAACGCCGAGGACGTCGTGCTAGCGCGAGCGTTCGGTGACCGCGCCGATGGGTTCTACGTCGACGTCGGCGCCAACGAGCCGACTCACGATTCGGTCACCCGGCACTTCTACGACCGCGGCTGGACCGGAATCAACATCGAACCGCAGGCCGGCTGTTTCGAGGCGCTGCAACGACAGCGACCGCGCGACACCAATCTCAATGTCGGGGTGGGATCGGCGCCCGGTCGCCTCACGCTGTACGTCGTGCCCGCCGCCCAGGCAATGTCCACCTTCTCCGCGGAACAGGCCGAGCGGCTCCACGCGATGGGCTACAAGACCACCACGCGGGTGGTGGAGGTCCGAACTCTGTCCGAGGTTTTCGCCGAGCACGTCGGCGATCGAACCGTCGACTTCCTCAAGGTGGACGTCGAGGGGCTCGAGGAAGACGTGCTCGGCGGCTTCGACTGGGCCCGCTGGCGTCCGCGCGCGGTCGTCGTCGAGAGCTTCCCTGATGTGTCGTCCTGGGAGGAGAAGCTGCGCGCCGCTGGCTACGAGCGCACCTTGTGGGACGGGATCAACCTGTTCTTCGTTCGCTCGGAAGACCGCGAGGAGCTGGGTCGCAGCCTGGTCCAGCCGGCGACGATCGTCCTCGATCGCTACGACCCGTGGCTTTACGTCGAGCAGCTGGCGGCCGCTCGCCGCCAGGTTGAACCGCTGCTGGCCGAGAACCTCGCCGACACCCTGCGGCAACGTTGCGGCGCGGAAGACACGGCACGAGTCGAACCGGCCGCGGCGGCGCTGGCCTCGGTCCTGTTGGAACGCCCCGACGTGCAGGAGGCGTTCGGCGTCCCACCGGTCACGGACGTGACCCGCCTTCTGGCCTGGGCGGGCCGGACCGACATCGGCCCGGGGGAGGCGCATGTGGAACGGCTCGCCTCATACCGAGACCTGTACCGACGTCTCGCGCACGCCCCCGTCCGAGGAACGGCTCGGACCGCGGGCCGGTTGGATCGGCTCAAGGACGCTCTGCCCGCACCCGCCCGGCGACGGTTGGGTGCCCTGCGTCGCCGGCTGCACGACGCCTGAAGGGATCACGTAGCGGCGTCAGCCCGGTGCCTGTGGTGCCGGCCTGCGGGGCTTACCGCGGGGCGAGCTGGAAGAAGCCGTCGTCGAAACCCAGGATCAAGCGTGCGCCGGCGACGTCGGCTGGACCCACCGCCTCAAATCCGAGGGCCCCGGCAAGGCCCGGGACGGTCGCGTTGATGTCTGGACGGCTCAGACTGACCGCGCCACCGCCGATGACCGTGCCGCGTGCGTCGACGACGAGCACGCACTGGAGCGGCTTACCCGCCCGGCGGACCCAACCGACCCAGCGGCGGGAATCCACCGTGAGCGCGTCGCTGTCGATGGCGCCGAGGTTCGCCCCCTTCGGCACGGGCAGGCTGCGGACCTTGCTCACATCGATAACATCACCCGGTTTGTGCCCGCAGCCGAAGTCGTAGGAGTCGACGAACGGATAGTCACCGAGGGCCTTCAGTCGCGGAATCTGCTGCTGGGCCATGAACATGCGGGCGGGGAAGGCATTCGCATGTCCTATGCGGACCGCGGCAGCGAGGACTCGCTGTGCGCCGTGTTCACTGACGGCCCGCTGAGCGAGCGCATTGCTGCTGGCCACGATGCACAGCGCAGTCACGGCGACCACGGCGCCGCGCACCATGACTCGCTGGTGGGCAAGGACCGAGTGGACGATAACCATCAGCACGGTGACCCAGAACAGGGCCGACAGGGAGGCATACCGGCCCTGGGAACCGTCCCCGCCGAAGACCTCGCCGCGCCCGACCGAGATCAGGCCGGAGGCGGCCACCGCGTACGCGCCGACGCCCCACCAGGCCAGGAGCTCGGTTGCGGTACCGCGCGACCAGGCTGAGACGAATGACAGCACGAGCACCGCGAGCCCGACGGCACCGCTGATCACGGCCACCGAACCGGCATCCGGATCCCACAACATCCCCAGGTTGGTGAGGAAGGTCCGGCTTACCAGCACGACGTCGTGGCTGGCTCCGGTGCCGGTGGTACCGCCGTTCGCAGTCCGGGCGTACACCGCCAGGGCGGCCGCCAGGAGGGCGGCGGCACATATCCAGTACCGGGCCCGCTGCCGACTCGCGACGATGACGACGATGATCGCCACCGGCGCGGCGAAGCCGGTTCCGTACGAGGCGATGGCGAGCGCCGCCGCGGCGAGGGCCAGCCACGGACGGGCCCGGACGGCCAGGAGCACGGCGAGCAGTCCGAAGAGGTTCGCGGTGAGCCAGGCCGCCCCGCTCATGCCACGGACAAAGTTCCACAACCCCGACGGAGAAAGCAGGAGGACGCTGATGGCTGCGGTCATCCAGGCCCGTGCGGCCGGTGACCACGTGGGCGGAATGAAGGAACGCAGGATCGCCACCGACAGCACGCCGATGGCCAGGGCGTAGTAGCCCAGCGCGGTGTTCGTTCCCTGCAGGAACCGGGCATCCAGGTAGTACAAGACGTTCGGCACCACGAACGGATGCTCGTTCTGGTACGACAGGAACCCGCGCAGGTGGATGCTTCCGTCGGGATTGGTGATCCTGGCCAACGTCGTCCAGTAGTCCTGGAACGGCATCAGGGGCGCCTGGTGGATCCGGTGGGCGAGGTAGAGCACCGGCAGCAGCGCGGCGACGTAACCGCTCCACACGCCGGCGGTGTCCAGTCGCCCGGGGGTCGCGATCCGCCTCAGGAGCGGATCCTGGCGAGTCGACGAAGCTTCTGGCTCCGGATCTGCGGACCGCCGCTCGACGTCGGTTTCCGTGCCGGCAGCGGGCGAGCTGTCCACGCTCACAAGGCTGCAGCCGAGCCGTTCTCGGCGCCGATCGGCACCGACACCGGCGTGGCTTCTCGTCGGCCCACCGTCGATTCCGGCGGCGAGCCGGCGTAGCCGTTGGGTGACGCGGTCGGCGCGGCGGTCACCGGCCGCACCCGGCGGGCAACGATCGGTGCGTCGGTGTTCAGGTTCTGGTCCGTACGGTGGATGATCAACTCGGCCAGGAGGCCCATGCCGACGAGTTGCACGGCGAGGATGTCGAGCAGGATGCCGAGCTGCAGCAGGGGCCGCCCGCCGATGGCATCCGAGGTGAACAGCTTCACCCCGAGCAGGTACAGCAGGATGAGGTTGCCGATCGCGCCGAAGAGCAGACCGAGGCCGCCGAGCAGGTGCGACGGCCGCCGTCCGTAACGGGTGATCGACACCACGGTCAGCAGGTCCAACGCTCCGCGCGCGTACCGCTCAAGGCCGTATTTGGACTTGCCGTAGGTACGCGGTCGGTGGTGCACGGGCACTTCGGTGACCTTGAACCCGTGGGCGTGCGCCAGCGCGGGTACGTATCGATGCAGTTCGCCGTAGAGCGGCACGGTGTCGTAGACCTCGCGGGTGCCGACGCGCAGACCGCTGTTGTGGTCATTCAGCTTCAACCCGGTGACCAGGCCGGTCGCGCGATTGAACAGCTTGGACGGCAGCCGCTTTCCCAGCGGATCCTGACGTTTCTCCTTGAAACCGGTGACCAGGTCGAAACCGGTGTCCATCGCCGCCAGCATGCGCGGGAGCTCGTTCGGGTCATCCTGCATGTCGGCGTCCATCGTGATCACGATCCGTCCCGCCGCCTCGGCCAGACCGGCCGAGAGCGCAGCCGCCTTGCCGAAGTTGCGACGGAATCGGATGGCTCTGACCCGGGGATCGGCGTCCACCACGGCATTCATGGCTTCCCATGTGCCGTCGGAGCTGCCGTCGTCGATGAACAGGATCTCGTAGGTGAGTGTGGTGCTCGTGTCCATCACTTCGACGATCTCCGCGACGAGCGGTGCGATCGTCTGCGCCTCGTCCTTGGCCGGTATGACGATGGACGCATCGATCGCCGCCGGGTTTTCGTGTCGGTCTTCGGGCATTCGCACGTACTCCAAGTCAAGCCGGGCGGTTCAGGCCGCAAGGTCGCGGGTTCGCCGCAATGATCGTGCACCCCGACGGCGGCGCCGCGCTTCAGGTTGGCCGGAGTGCGGCCGATGTCCTGCGGCTCTCAATGGCGGCGACGGTACGGCATACCAGAGAGGCGCCCAAACCGCCGCGCCCGCCTTCACCCGGGTGTCGGCCCCGATTAACGTGGAGTTTCCCAGCGGTCGTCCTGGGCCGTTGAGCCGGTGTGAAGTGGCCGTTGCCCACCGGTCAGTGGCGGGCGGTCAGGATCGATGTCTGATCGGGGTACGGCAACGTCGGAGTGAGGCCGCGCAGCCGACGCTCGTGGACGGGGGCCGCCTCAATGGCTCGGCGGTACCGAGCCCGGCCGGTGTTGTCGAACACGATGATTCCGTCCGGTGCCAGCCGGGGCAACGCCGTCTCGAGGCACGCCTCCCGGGCTCGCCCGTCGATCACTATGACGTCGAATCGGCCGGCTACGTCCTCGATGCTGTGCACGTAGGCGTAGAAGTCGAGGTGGGCGTGTCCCTCCTTCGCCGACGCGATCCGCGGCGCCGCTGCCGGATGCGCCTCGACAACCCGCACAGCGATGTTGCCGTGTTGACCGAGCGTGGACGCAATGTGCTCGGCGAAGTCTGGATCGTGCTCGACGGTGTTGACCTCGTCGGCGCGTCGGGCCAGCCACAACGTGCTGGCCCCGGATCCGTATTCGAACACGCGAACGGGGTGCGGTCGGGCGTCCAGCCAGGCGTCGACGTAGTCGATCGCCCGGTAAGTCCACCACGGCACGTCGAGTTGGGCAATCGCCAAGGAGTCGTACGCCCGCGGCAGGCTGTACGCCCAGTGACGCAGCCGGTGATCACGCGACGGCGCCACGTCTGGCAGCAGCCCGACGCGAGTCAGCGCCCGGCCTGTGGCCCGTGCGCCGGCGACGTAGACGCCCTTGACGGTGCGCAGTCGACTCGTACTGGTCACACGTTCCTCATCTCACGCCAAGCGGCTCGCCGCGCGGATCGATGGGCCCGGTCGGGTTCCACTCTCGTTCCCTCTGGTGGTGACGGGGCGTTGCGGCGGTCGTGATCCTGCCCGATCCGGGATCCGCGCCGCGTCCGGGTGCTGCGCCGTACCCACCAGAGGCCGATCGCCGCGCCCACCGCGTCAACCACGATGAACATCAGGCGGGACACCGCGGCCACAGCGACGGCCGAAGAACTCGGCAGTCCGGCCAGCAGAACGAATATCAGCTCTCTGAGCCCGGCGCCGGCTGGTACCGGGACGGCCAGGAACCCGAGGATCCAAGCAACGATGGCCGCGAACGCCACCTGCGCCGGGTGCTGGTGGTAACCGAGCGCCGCGGTCACCGCAGCCGCCCCTGCGCCGACCAGTATCCAGGTCGGCACCGCGCGTGCGATCAGACCGAGCATCGTCGGCCAGGAAGGTGGGGTCGGATGGACGCGGCCGCGCGTGAGCCGGCGCCCCAGGTTCAGCACGGGTCGAAGCACCGCCGGGTGAACGGCGGAGACGCCGACCGGAATGAGCAGCAGCATCGCCCAGCCCCAGCCCAGACCACCGCCGGATGTCGCGATGACCGGGGCCAGCAGGGCGCAGGCGATCGCCGCACCGACGCACATCGCGGCATAGGAGATGAGCGTGGTGACGTACGCGGCGCTCCGGTTGACCCCGGACCGCGCGGCGAGTTCGCCGCGGCCGAGCACCGGCCAGATCCCGCCGGGCAGGTACTTGCCCAGCTCGCCGCCGAAGTACCAGGCCAGCGCGTCGCGCCGGCGCACGAGCGAACCGAACACCAACAGGCAACGCCACCAGAGCA
Source organism: bacterium (assembly GCA_040004775.1). Classification (GTDB taxonomy): domain Bacteria; phylum Actinomycetota; class Actinomycetes; order Mycobacteriales; family Jatrophihabitantaceae; genus JALZBL01. The sequence goes on from JBDUAD010000057.1 coordinate 15,782, forward strand.
GACCCAGACCGGTCATCGCCGCCGCGCTGGCCACCAGCGCCGTCAGGAGCCAACGCACATCGGCGTCCACGATGGATGTCCGGATGCTGGACCACTCGTCCACCAGGGTCCGCACGCACACGCCGACCGCCACGATGGCGATCAACACGCCGGCGACGCGCAGAATGCGCCCGAGCCGACCGGATCTATAGAAATCCGACGAGGAGGCTTTCGTCGTCCCGGTCATCGAGTCGGAGTCGACGGGGTCGGACACGATCGCCGACTGTAGTTCACCTTCAAGTCACCGGACTCCGATCATTCGGTGGCTAAGCTCGCGCCGTCCGCAACGTCTATCAGACGAGAGGTTGAGAATTGCTCCGGGTGCTGGTCGATGCCACCGCCCTCCCGGCCGAGCGGCGCGGGGTGGGTAGGTACATCGACAACCTTCTGCCCGCGCTCTGTCGCGCAGGGTTGGACGTTCACGTCGCCTGCCAACCGCGCGATGCCGACAAGTACGCCCAGGCCGGGTCCGCCCAGCCGGTGGTGGCGTCCGCTCTGACCGGCCGGCGCCCCACTCGCTTGGTGTGGGAGCAGGTCGGGCTTCCGGGCATGGTTCGCCGGGTCGGCTCCGATGTCCTGCACTCACCCCACTACACGCACCCGCTGTGGGCCGATGTCGCCCAGGTCGTCACGGTGCACGACGCGACGTTCTTCACTGACGCTCCCCTGCACAGCGGCATCAAGCCACCGTTCTTCCGCGCCGCCACCCGCCTCGCGCTTCGACGAGCCGACTGCTGCGTGGTCGACTCGCAGTCGACGGCCGACGATCTGGAGCGAGAGGTGGGCGCCGATCCCGCGGTGCTGCAGGTCGCGCATCTCGGTGTGGACCACGCGGTCTTCCACCCTCCGAGCGCGGAGGACGTCAGTGAACTTCGAGGACACCTCGGCCTGGCCGAGGACCAGAGGTACCTCGCCTTCCTCGGCACCCTGGAGCCGCGGAAGAACGTCCCTGCGTTGATCGCCGGCTGGATCCGGGCTGTGGCGGACCGCCCCGACCCGCCGGCGTTGGTCCTGGCCGGTGGCGCCGGTTGGAACACCGATCTCGATCGGATCGCCGTGCCCGCCCACCTGAACCTCGTCCGGCCCGGGTATCTCCCGCTGACGTTGCTTCCGGCGCTGCTCGGTGGCGCCGACCTCGTCACCTACCCGAGCCTGGGCGAAGGTTTCGGTTTGCCGGTGCTGGAGGCGATGGCCTGCGGCGCCGCTGTCCTCACCACCGCGCGAATGGCCATTCCGGAGGTCGGCGGCGATGCGGTGGCCTACACCGAGCCCGACGAGGTGGCGATCGGGACCAACATCCGGGAACTGCTCGACGATCCGGACCGGCGGGCGCACCTAGCCGCGGCCGGTGTCCGCCGGGCGGCGTCCTTCACCTGGGACGCCTGCGCCGATGCTCACGTCGTCGCCTACCAACGTGCGATTGCGGCGGCGAGATGACCGCCGCGCCGAACTGCCTGACCGTAGTTGTGGTCACCTATGACTCGGCCGACGTGCTTCCCGGTTTCCTGGACTCGCTTGAGAAGGCCACTTCGAGCCAGCTCGATGTCATCGTCTCCGACAACGGCTCAACCGACCGGTTGGTCGAGGCCATCGGAGACCGGTCGTTTGTGACGGTGTTGAGCAACGGAGAGAATCTTGGTTACGGGCGCGCCGTCAACGCCGGCGTAGCCAAAGCCAGCGGCGAGTTCGTACTTATAGCCAATCCGGACCTGTGCCTGGCTCCCGGCGCCGTGGATGAACTGTTCAACGCGAGCGAGCGTTGGCGTGCTGCCGCGAGCCTCGGCCCACTGATCCTCACGGTGGAGGGCAAGGTCTATCCCTCGGCCAGGCGCCTACCCTCTCTGCGCAACGGGATCGGCCACGCATTGTTGGGGTGGATTTGGCCCAGCAACCCGTGGACGGCCGAATATCGTCGAGAAGTGGGCGCCATTGCCGAACGTCCGGTCGAGTGGCTGTCCGGATCCTGCTTGCTGATCCGACGCGCCGCGTTCGATGCCGTGGGCGGTTTCGATCCGAGCTACTTCATGTACTTCGAGGACACCGACCTGGGTGAGCGGTTCGGCCGGGCCGGCTGGGACAACGTGTACGTGCCCTCGGCCACTGCCGTGCACCTGGGCGGTCATTCGACCTCGCGAAACCGTGCGGCCATGATCACTGAGCATCACCGCAGCGCCTATAAGTACCTTTCCCGGCGGTACAGCGGATGGCGGCTATGGCCGCTGCGCGTCGTCTTGCGCGTTGGTCTCGGCGCACGGTCGACCGTCGCCCGACGAGTGAGCGCGGTCGCAGCCGGCGCTGAGCCGCAACGTCCCGTCGAGTCCGTGGAGCAGATCGAGGCGGTTCTCGTAGCGCCTGGGTATGGGGGACTCACCGTTGCCGAGCCTCAGTGAGGCGGTCGACGCGATCATCCTGGTCGGCGGACAGGGCACCCGGCTGCGCCCGCTGA
>JBDUAD010000058.1:0-18159 GCA_040004775.1 bacterium
GCCGTGCAGGGGCTCAGTGGCACCGCCGCGCAGCGGCTCAGTGGCACCGCCGCGCCGATTAGGCTGCGGTCCCGTGCCGGAAATCTCCAGCGCGTCGGCAACGGTGCGGCCGCGCGAGCTGCGACCGGTGCCTTTGACCCGCCTGGCCGAATTGCTGCACCTCCACCTCGCGCGCATCGGCAGCGACGCCGATAGCGACGTCGATCGCCGGCCGGGCCGTCAGGGTGACGTCGACGGTGCGCCCGCGGTGACCGGCGTGAGCGCAGCGAGCTCCGACGTCGAACCCGGTGACCTCTTTGCCGCCCTGCCCGGTGGCCGCGTACACGGTGCCCGCTTTGCTGCGGCCGCCCGGGACCGGGGCGCCGTGGCCCTGCTGACCGACCCGGCCGGTGCGGCGCTGGCTCGGGCCGACGACGTCGACCTGCCGACCCTGGCCGTGGCCTATCCCCGGGCGGTGTTGGGCGAGGTGTCGGCTGAGGTGTTCGGGCGGCCGTCGCGGCGCCTGGCCGTCGTGGGCATCACCGGCACCAGCGGCAAGACGACCACCACGTTCCTGGTTCGCGCCGGGTTGGCGGCTGTTGGCCGGCCGGCCGGGATCATCGGAACGGTCGGCGCCTTCGCCGGCGACGAGCCCCTGGTCGCCGGGTTGACGACGCCCGAGGCGCCACGCACGCAGGCCCTGCTGGCGGTCATGGCCGAGCGAGGGATGGCCGCCGCCGTCATGGAGGTCTCGAGTCACGCGCTCGCCCTGCACCGCGCCGACGGAATCGAGTTCGCGGTGGGGGCGTTCACCAACCTCTCCCAGGACCACCTCGACTTCCACCGCGACATGGACGACTACTTCGAAGCCAAGGCCAGATTGTTCGACGGCCGGGCCCGTCGCGCGGTCGTGGTCGTCGACGACGAGCGCGGCCGCGCCTTGGCCGCCCGGCTCGGCGCGGACGCAGTAACCGTCTCCACCAGGTCGGCCCGGGGCGCGGCGACCTGGACCGCAGACGCGATCCGCACGGCAGCCGAGGGCACGACAAGCTTCACCGCCCACGGGCCCCACGGCCCGGTCGACGCCGGCTGCGCCATCCCCGGCCGGTACAACGTGGCCAACGTGCTGCTCGCGCTGGCCGTCCTGTCCGAACTCGGCGTGGACCTGGCCACCGCCGGCCATGCCGTCGCTCAGGCTCAGGTCCCCGGTCGCATGGAGCGGGTCGACGCCGGGCAGGGATTGCTGGCCGTCGTCGACTACTCCCACAAGCCGGCCGCGGTCACGGGAGCGCTGCGGGCTCTGCGCCCGCTGACGTCCGGCCGGCTGACCATCGTGCTCGGCTGCGGCGGTGACCGCGACCGCGAGAAGCGTCCGCTCATGGGCGCGGCCGCGGCCCGAGGCGCCGACCGCCTCATCGTCACCGACGACAACCCGCGCAGCGAGGACCCGGCCTCGATCCGGGCGGCGATGCTGACCGGCGCCCGGTCGGTCCCGACCGGCGAGCGCGGCGAGATCCTCGAGGTCGGCGACCGGGCCGAGGCCATCGCGACTGCAGTGGCCGGCGCGCGTGCGGGCGACACCGTGTTGGTCGCCGGCAAGGGCCACGAGACCGGTCAGGAGATCGCCGGGCGCGTGCTGGCCTTCGACGACCGCCGGGTGCTCGCCGACGCGCTGCGCGCCGGCCGGGTGCCGGCGTGATCGCGCTGCGGCTCGGCGAGATTGCCGAGATCGTCGGTGGTCACCTGGACGGGGGCGCCGATCCGGCCGCCGTCGTCACGGCCCCGGTCAGCTTCGACTCGCGCTCGGTCTTCCCCGGTGGCCTCTTCCTGGCCCTGCCGGGCGAGCGGGTCGACGGTCACGACTTCGTCCGGGCGGCGATGGACGCCGGCGCGGTGGCGGTACTGGCCGAGCGGCCGGTCGAGGTGCCCTGCGTCGTCGTACCCGACGGCCGGGCCGCGCTCGCGGTCCTGGCCGCAGCGGTGGTCCGCCGCCTGCCCGACCTCACCGTGGTGGGGGTCACCGGCTCCTCGGGCAAGACGTCGACCAAGGACCTCATCGCCGCCCTGCTGGCTCGCCGCGGCCGCACCGTGGCCCCGCCGGGGTCGTTCAACAACGAGCTCGGCCATCCCTACACCGTCCTGCTCGCCGACGAGGCGACCCGGTTCCTGGTGCTGGAGAAGTCCGCGCGCGGGCTCGGCCACATCGCCTATCTGAGCGCGATCGCCCCGCCGCGCATCGGGGTGGTCCTCAACGTCGGGCACGCGCACATCGGCGAGTTCGGTTCTCAGGCGGCGATCGCCCAGGCCAAGGGGGAGCTGGTCGAGGCCCTGCCGCCGGCGGAGCGAGGTGGCGTCGCGGTGCTCAACGTCGACGATCCGGCGGTGGCGGCCATGAGTTCGCGTACCGCGGCCCGCGTCGTCGGAGTGGGGGAGTCCGCCCGCGCCGACGTACGGGCCGAGGACGTCGCGCTGGACGACCTGGGCCGGGCCTCCTTCACGCTGGTCGCCGGCGCGGGCGCCCACCGCTCGCCCGTGCGGCTGCGGGTCACCGGCGAGCACCAGGTCGGCAACGCCCTGGCCGCGGCCGCGGTGGCGCTCGAGTGCGGCCTGCCCGGCGCCGAGGTGGCCGAAACTCTCGGACGGACTGGCGCGGCCTCCCGCTGGCGTATGGAGGTCACCGAACGGGCCGACGGCGTCGTGGTCGTCAACGACGCCTACAACGCCAATCCGGAGTCGATGGCCGCGGCGCTCAAGACCCTGGCCGGGATGGGTCGACGGCGGCGTACCTGGGCTGTGCTCGGGGCGATGGGAGAGCTCGGCGAGCAGTCCCGCCAGGCGCATGACGCGATCGGGCGACTGGCGGTCCGCCTGGACATCGGGACCGTGCTGGCCGTCGGAGACGCCGCCCGGCCACTGGCTCAGGGGGCCGCCCTGGAGGGCTCCTGGAACGGCGAAGCGGCCTGGGTGCCCGACGTCGACGCAGCGCTGGCCCGGCTGCGAAGCGAGGTTCGCCCCGGAGACGTTGTGCTGGTGAAGGCCTCGCGGGCCGAGGGCCTGGAGCGCGTGGCCGCCGGTCTGCTGGCCGAGCCGACCGAGCCGACCGAGCCAACCGAGCCGGCCGCGGGTTCCGAGCCCAGGAGCGGCCGATGAGGATCGTCCTGGTCCCGGTCCTGGTCAGCCTGCTCACGTCCATCTTCTGCACGCCGTTGCTGGTCAAGTTCTTCCGCTCCCGCGGATTCGGCCAGGAGATCCGCGACGACGGCCCGCTCACCCACATGGTCAAGCGTGGCACGCCCACCATGGGCGGAGTGGCCATCATCGGCTCGACACTGGCCGGGTACGTGGTGGCTCACATCGTGACCGCCATCCGCGGACTTCAGGGGATCACCGCCTCGGGGTTGCTGCTGCTGTTCCTCATGGTCGGCCTGGGACTCGTCGGCTTCATCGACGACTTCATCAAGATCCGCCACCAGCGCAGCCTCGGCCTCCGCGCGCGGGCCAAGTTCGGCGGCCAGCTCCTGGTGGCGGTGGTCTTCGCCGTCCTCGCCCTGCAGTTCCGCAACCAGGCCGGCCTCACGCCGGCCTCGACCCACCTGTCCTACGTACGCGACATCGCCACCTTCGGCCTCGGCTCGATCGGCTTCGTCGCGCTGGCCTATCTGATCGTCACCGCGACGTCGAACGCCACCAACCTGACCGACGGGCTGGACGGCCTGCTGGCCGGCTCGGCCGCGATGGTGTTCGGCGCGTACACGTTCATCACGCTGCAACAGTCGCGCTACACCTGCGTGCGCACGCCGAACTTCGGCTGCTACGAGGTCCGCGATCCCCTCGACCTGGCCATCGTCGCGGTGGGGGCGCTCGGCGCGTGCTTCGGGTTCCTGTGGTGGAACGCGTCGCCGGCCCAGATCTTCATGGGCGACACTGGCTCGATGGCCTTGGGCGGGCTGATGGCCGGCCTGGCCATTCTCTCGCGCACCGAGCTGCTGCTCGTGGTGCTGGCCGGATTGTTCGCGATGGTGACGCTGTCCGGGCTGATCCAGACCGGCTGGTTCAAGTACACGCGGTGGCGCACGGGCACCGGGCAACGGGTGTTCAAGATGTCGCCGCTGCACCACCACTTCGAGGTCGCCGGCTGGGACGAGATCACCATCATCGTGCGGTTTTGGATCCTCTCCGGGCTGGCTGTGGCGTTCGGCATCGGCCTGTTCTACGCCGAGTTCACCGGAACCTGAGCCGGCCGAGCCTCATGTCGCCTGCCGATCCGTCCGCGGACCAACCCGCACCGCTCGACGTTGCCGGGCGGACCGTGCTGGTGGCCGGGGTGCGAGTGGCCGGTGCGGCCGTGGCCCGGGTCCTGCTCGAGCGCGGCGCCCGGGTGCGGCTGGCCGACGCCGACCCCGCCGGGGCCGGACCGGCGCTCGACGACCTCGTCAGAGCCGGCGCCCGATTCGTCGGCGACCCGACCGACGTGCCGACGGACGTCGATCTGGTGGTGACCTCCCCGGGCCTGCGACTCGATCATCCCCTTGCTCGCGCGGCCCGCGTGGCCGGTCGCCCGGTGATCGGCGAGGTCGAGCTGGCCTGGCGGATGCGCCCCGCCGACGCGGCACCGTGGCTCGCCGTCACTGGAACGAACGGCAAGACGACCACGGTGAACATGCTGACCGCGGTGCTGGGCGCGGCCGGGCGGCGCACGCGCGCGGTCGGCAACGTGGGGGTGCCGGTGATCGAGGCCGCCCTGGACCCCGCCTACGACGTGCTGGCCGTGGAGCTGTCGAGCTTCCAACTGGCGTGGTCGCCGTCGGTGCGACCAGCCGCCGGCGCGCTGCTCAACCTGGCACCTGACCACCTCGACTGGCACGGATCGATGGACGCCTACGCCAAGGCGAAGGCCGGAGTGTGGGCCGGCCCGGTGGCCGTGGGCAACGCCGACGATCCCTCCGTGGCGATGCGGCTGGCCGCGGCCGCCGCGCCGACCCGCGTGACGTTCACCGTGACATCACCCGAGGCGGGCCAGCTCGGCGTCGTCGACGGCGAGCTGGTCGACCGCGCGTTCGGGTCGCCGGCGGACCCGACCGGCACCGTCCTGCTGCCGGCGGTCGACGTGCATCCGGCCGGGCAGCACAACGTCGCCAACGCGCTGGCCGCGGCGGCGCTGGCCCGGGCGTACGGCGTGAAGGCGGAGGAGGTCGCGGACGGGTTGCGGGCGTTCGTGCCCGACCCCCACCGCTTCGCCGCCGTGGGCACGGTGGACGGCGTGCACTACGTCGACGACAGCAAGGCGACCAACCCGCACGCCGCCGCCGCGGCGCTCGCCGCCGCCCGCCCCGTCGTCTGGATCGCCGGCGGTCAGCTCAAGGGCGTGGACATCGACCCGCTCGTCGGCGAGATCGCCGCCGAGCCGGGCCACCTGGCCGGGGTGGTCCTGCTCGGCGTCGACCGCGCGCGCATCGCCACCGCCCTGGCGCGACACGCGCCGGATGTGCCGGTCATCGACGTGGCCAGCGGCGACGATGAAGCCATGGTCGAGGTCGTGCGCGCGGCCCGGCGCCTCGCGCGGCCGGGCTACACCGTGCTGCTCAGCCCGGCCGCGGCCAGCTACGACATGTTCACCGACTACGCCGACCGCGGCCGGCGCTTCGCCGCGGCGGTCCGCGCGCTGACGCCTTCTTCGTCCGGGCCCCCGGACGCCTCCACCGGCAAAGTGGCGAACCGGGACCGATGACCAGCTCCGCACGGGGACGCCTGGCCGGGCTGCGCGCGGGCTACCTCGACCGTCCGTACACGTCGGTGCAGCTGCTCCTTCTGTCCGGCGGGCTGCTGCTGGCCCTCGGTGTCCTGATGGCCACCTCGACGACGATCTCGGCGTCGCTGCACGACGGCAACCAGGGCACGCCGTGGACGCAGCTGTCCAACGAGTGCCTGTTCCTCGGCGTGGGCCTGGCCGCGTGCTGGGCCGGCGTACGGATCACTCCCCGCGGCTACCGACTGCTGGCCTATCCGATGCTGGTACTCGCTCTCGTGCTGATGGTGGCCGTGTTGGTGCCCGGCATCGGCGTGGAGATCAACCAGGCGCATCGGTGGTTCCGCCTCGGACCGATCCAGGTCCAGCCCAGTGAGTTCGGCAAGCTGGCGCTGCTGGTGTGGGGCGCGGACCTGTTGGCCCGCAAGGACGAGCTGGGTTCCCTGACCCGTGCTCGGCACGTGGTGCTGCCGCTCGTGCCGGCGTTCTTCGTGGTGTGCGGTCTGGTCATGCTCGAGCCGGACCTCGGCACGACGCTGTGCTTCGTGGTGATCCTGCTCGGCCTGCTGTGGACGGCCGGGCTGCCGGTCCGCTACTTCCTGCTCATGGTCGGGCTGGTCGGCGGCCTGGTCGCCCTCTTCGCGGTCACCGCGCCGTACCGCATGCAGCGGCTGACGTCGTTCCTCGACCCGTTCGCCGACGCCAGCAACACCGGCCACCAGGCGGTGCAGGGCCTGTATGCGCTCGCCTCCGGCGGTGTGTTCGGCGTCGGGCTGGGCTCGGGCACGTCGAAGTACGGCTGGGTGCCCAACGCCAACACCGACTACGTGTTCGCCGTGGTCGGCGAGGAGTTGGGTCTGCTGGGTGCGCTCGCCGTCCTGGGCGCCTTCGGCCTGTTCGCCTACGCCGCGTTGCGCACCGCCCGTCGCAGTGGCGACTGCTTCGTTCGGCTGGCGGCCAGCGGCACGGCGGTGTGGCTGTGCGGCCAGGCGCTGATCAACATCGGCTACGTCACCGCGCTGCTGCCGGTCACCGGCATCCCGCTGCCCTTCGTCTCCGCCGGCGGCACCTCGCTGGTGTTGACGATGGGCGTCTTCGGCATGTTGCTGTCCTTCGCCCGCCACGAGCCGGCGGCGGTGGCCGCTACCCGCGCGGCGGCCGAGGCTGGCGTGCAGGCCCGCGGGGTGCGGCTGCTGAGGCTCGGTCGCCCGCGGGCGGCCGGCAGCGGCGAGCGTCGGATCGCCCGCCGGGCCGCCGCGGTCTCCGCTCGGTCGGTGCCAGCTCCCCACGACCGGCCGGTTGCCCAGCCACGGCCGACCGCGCCCCGTCAGCGTCCAGCGGCAGCTCGTCCACTGCCGGCGACGCACGCATCCTCCCGGCTGCCGGTACCTCCACCTGCCTCCGGCCGGCCGGCCCGCGTACCCGCCTCGCCGGCGCTGCGGGGTCGGCCGGGACGCGACCCGCGGCAGCCGCACCCGCAGGCGCAGCCGCGGGAGTACGAGCCGATGCCCCTGCGCCCCACCGGCACCGACGCCCCGCCCGTGCGCCGGTGAGCGCGGATGGAACCTCCGGCCGTGTTGCGCACACGGCGGACCGGGCGAGCATCGTCGTCGCCGGCGGACATTCGGCCGGTCACATCGAGCCGGCGCTGGCCGTGGCCGACGCGGTACGCCGGCTGGACCCCGACGCGGTGGTCACGGCGCTCGGCACGGTGCGCGGCCTGGACACCACTCTGATTCCGGTCCGTGGCTATCCGCTCGAGCTGATTCCGCCGGTGCCTTTGCCCCGCCGGCCCGACCCGGCCCTGCTGCGCGTACCCGGACGGGTTCGGGCCTCGGTCGCGGCCGCCGGCGGGGTGCTCGATCGGGTGCAGGCTGACGTCGTGATCGGTTTCGGCGGTTACGTGGCCCTGCCGGCCTACCTGGCCGCGCGACGCCGGGGAACCGCGCTGGTCGTGCACGAGGCGAATGCCCGGCCGGGCCTGGCCAATCGGGTGGGCGCCCGACTGACCCGCTCGGTCTACACCGCATCGGCTGCGGTCAAGCTGCCGCACGCGCAGGTGGTCGGCATCCCGCTGCGCCCCGTGATCGCCGACCTCGACCGCCCGGCGTTACGCGACGAGGCCCGTACCCGGTTCGGCCTCGACGGCCGCGGGCCGGTCCTGCTGGTCACCGGCGGCTCCCAGGGTGCCCAGTCGGTCAATGCCACGGTCACCGCGGCTTTGCCGGCGCTGCTCCGCGCCGGAGTCCAGATCCTGCACGTGGTCGGGCCAAAGAACGCCCTCGACGCCGGGGAGCTTCAGCGGCGGTCGGCACTGGCCGCCGACGGCGGTCGCTACGTCGCCGTGCCGTTCGTCGAGTCGATGCAGTACGCCTACGCCGCGGCCGACCTGGTGCTGTGCCGCTCCGGGGCGATGACGTGTGCCGAGCTGGCCGCGGTCGGGCTGCCGGCGGTCTTCGTGCCGCTGCCACTGCGCAACGGCGAGCAACGGCTCAACGCCGAGCCGGTGGTTTCGGCCGGCGGCGGCCTCCTGGTGGCCGACGCCGACTTCACCGCCGGTTGGGTGGCGGCCAACGTCGTGCCGCTCCTCACCGACCCCGTCCGGCTGGCGCGCATGGCCGGCGCCGCGGCCGGGCACGGCAACCGGCACGCCGACGACGTCCTTGCCCGAGTGGTCCTCGGCCTGGCCGGCCGAAAGACGGCCCCGTGACCGGCCCGACCGAGCCGCCGGCGCCTCCCGAGATAGAGATCGCAGCCTCCGGAGCGGCGCGATCCCAGTCCACGTACGACCGCCCGCCGGGCTGGAGCGCGCCCGGAGCGGCTCTGGTGGCCAGCGCGGAGACCGACGCCCGGCCGCGCCTGGAGGACCTTGGCCGGGTGCACATCGTCGGCATCGCCGGCGCCGGAATGAGCGGGCTGGCCCGCATCCTGCTCGCCCGCGGCGTCAGCGTGAGCGGCAGCGAGGCCCGCGAGTCGGACACCGTGCGCGCTTTGCGGGCACTGGGCGCCACCGTCCACGTCGGCCACTCAGCCGGCCATCTCGACGGCATCGACACCGTCGTCTATTCCACCGCCATCCCGCCCGGACACCTGGAGCTGGTCGCGGCCCGCGAGCGCGGCCTGCCGGTGCTGCGCCGGGCCTCGGCGCTGGCCGCGGCCATCGGCGACCGGCGGGCCATCGCCGTCGCCGGCACCCACGGCAAGACCACCACCACCTCGCTGCTCACCGTCGCCGCGCAGGCCTGCGGACTCGACCCGTCGTTCGCGATCGGCGGCAATCTCTACGAGACCGGCCGCAACGCCCACTTCGGCTCGGGGGAGTGGGCGATGATCGAGGCCGACGAAAGTGACGGCTCCTTCCTGCTGCTCGCGCCCGAGATCGCCGTGGTGACGAACGTCGAGGCCGACCACCTCGAGAACTACGGCGACCTCGCCGGGGTTCGCCGGGCATTCGAGCAGTTCACCCACCACATCGTCGAGGGCGGCCTACTGGTGGCGTGCGCCGACGACCCGGGCAGCGCCGCTGTGGCCGAGTACGCCCGGGGCCGGAACCTGCGGGTGCGCACCTACGGCGAGAGCGAATCCGCCGACGTGCGGGTCACCGAGGTGGTCGAGGGCCCGTCGTCGGTGACGTTCGCTGTGTCCGGAGCCGTGGGGCGCGACGCGGTGACGCTGGGCGCGCTGGTCGGACGGCACATGGCGCTCAACGGGGCGGCCGCGCTCACAGTGGCCGCTGAGCTCGAGCTCGAGCTCGACCGCGTGGTGGAGGTGTGGCGGGCGTTCGCCGGGGTGCAGCGCCGCTTCGAGCTGCGCGGCACGGCCGACGGCGTGCGGGTCTACGACGACTACGCCCACCACCCGACCGAGGTCGCGGCGTCGTTGCGGGCCGCCCGCGCGGCCAGCGGCGCAGGCCGGCTGATCGGTGTCTTCCAGCCCGGCACGTACAGCCGGACCCAGACCTTCGCCGCCGAGTTCGGTCAGGCCTTGGGGCTGGCTGACGTCGCCGTGGTGATGGATATCTTCCCGGCCCGCGAACTGCCCATCCCCGGTGTCACCGGCGCGCTCATCGCCGACGCCGTTCCGCTGGCTGCGGAGAACATGATCTACGAGCCGAGCTGGGCCGCGACGGCGGGGAGGGTCGCGGCCTTGGCCCGGCCGGGCGACCTGGTCATGACCATGGGCATCGGCGACGTCTACCTCATGTGTCCGGACATCCTGCGCCTGTTGACCGCGCGCGCCTCTGTGCGGGACGCCCCGTGAGTGCGCCGTCCCGCGGGACCGCGACGCTGGTGGCGCCGGCGCCGCCGGCGGCCGGTGGGCGCACGCCGCGTCGACGGTGGCCGGTGGTCGCTGCGGTGCTGCTCCTGCTCGTGACCACGGCCTGGGTGGTCGGCTTCACCTCCGCGCTGTCGGTGCGATCGGTGCGGGTGGACGGTTTGCACCGCCTTGACCGGGCCAGCGTCCTGCGCGCGGCCGAGGTCCCCGCTCGTACGCCGCTGGTACGCGTGCCGCGGGGAACCATCGCCGCGCGCCTCGAGCGGCTGCCCGACGTCCTGCAGGCCGACGTGCGGGTCGCGTACCCCTCCACGGTGGTGATCACCGTGACCGAACGGATTGCCGCCGGCGTGCTGCAGACCGACGCGTCGACGTGGGTGACCGTGGACGAGACCGGGCACAGCTTTGCCACTCTCAGCCGACGTCCGCGGGACCTGCCCTTGCTGGTGCCCGCCCCGGCGATGGCCGACGATCCGGCGACCCTCGCCGCGATGGCTCAGGTGGCGGTGCAGGTGCCGGCCGGGGTGCGGGCCCGGCTGGCCACGGTGACCGCAACCTCGCCGACCACGGTGACGCTGACCCTCACCGGCGGACGGACCATCCTGTGGGGCGCCTCCGAGCGCAACGCCGACAAGGCTCGGGTGCTGCCGGCCCTGCTGCGCCGTCCGGGCCAGACGTTCAGCGTCGCCGACCCTGACTTGGTGTGGGCCCGCTGAGGCCAGCGGTCTCACCAGCCGCTGCGGCCGGCATCGTCCAGCGGCAGCGGCCACTCGTGAGCGGGTAGCAGCTCCCGCAGCGGTGCCGTGCGCTGTTCGTCCAGCACGACCTGGGTGTTGATGTTGTCCGGGTCGATCTGGCGGATGAACTCCCGGCAGCGCCCGCACGGCGGCAGGACGTAGAGATGCTGCTCTCGGTCGCGCCACACTGCGGCGATTCTGGCGATCCGGTATTCGCCACTCGTGACCATGGCGGCGATCGCGCTGTGTTCGGCGCAGAAGCCTGTACCGCAGCCGGTGTCGATACACACGCCGCCGTAGGAGGTGCCGGATGCCGTTACGAGGGCCGCGGCAACGTTTCCGAAGAGCCGGTCCCCGACGCGATGCGGCTTCAACAGTCGCTCGGCGGCAGTGATGAGGTCTCGGTTCGATGCCAGCATCGATGCCACTTTCCTCCGGCGAGGCAGGACCGGTTACCGAAATGGTCCCGGACGCTTTGAACTAGGGCAGTCCCACTGTGGCGAATACCTCGGCGGTCCTCGCGCTGACGACTGAGGCGGCCTGCGCACGGCGTGTCGGCGGCGTGGCTACCGGCAGCAGGCAGCCGCCGCACCTACCTTGGCCTCATCACGACAGGTTGACATAACTATAACCGTCAACTTGAGGGTGAGCCTTCTCGGTGGCCGGAGCGAAGCGAGGACGCACATGAGCATGCCGCACAACTACCTGGCCGTGATCAAGGTCGTCGGGGTCGGCGGCGGCGGGGTCAACGCCGTCAACCGCATGATCGAAGTCGGGTTGAAGGGCGTGGAGTTCATCGCGGTGAACACCGACGCCCAGGCCCTGCTCATGAGCGACGCGGACGTCAAGCTCGACGTCGGCCGTGAGCTCACCCGGGGCCTGGGGGCCGGGGCCCAGCCCGACGTCGGCCGCCAGGCGGCCGACGACCACGTCGAGGAGATCGAGGAGGTTCTCAAGGGCGCCGACATGGTCTTCGTCACCGCCGGCGAGGGCGGCGGGACCGGCACCGGCGGCGCACCGGTGATCGCCTCGCTGTCACGCAAGCTCGGCGCGCTGACCATCGGCGTGGTCACCCGCCCGTTCAGCTTCGAGGGCAAGAAGCGCGCCCAGCAGGCCGAGGAGGGCATCGAGGCGCTGCGGGCCGAATGCGACACCCTCATCGTCATCCCCAACGACCGGCTGCTGCAGATTTCGGACTCCAAGGCGACGGTCATGGACGCGTTCCGCAGCGCCGACCAAGTGTTGCTGTCCGGCGTCCAGGGCATCACCGACCTGATCACCACGCCCGGCCTGATCAACCTGGACTTCGCCGACGTCAAGAGCGTCATGAGCGGAGCCGGCTCGGCGCTGATGGGCATCGGTTCGGCCCGCGGCGAGAGCCGGGCCCGGCAGGCGGCCGAGGCCGCCATCGCCAGCCCGCTGCTGGAGGCGAGTATGGACGGTGCGCGCGGCGTGCTGTTGTCGATCTACGGCGGCTCGGACCTCGGCCTGTTCGAGATCAACGAGGCCGCCACCCTGGTCTCCGACGCCGCCCACCCGGACGCCAACATCATCTTCGGCGCGGTCATCGACGACACGCTCGGCGACGAGGTGCGGGTGACGGTGATCGCCGCCGGATTCGACTCGGGCCAGCTGCCGTACAAGAAGGTGGAGGTTCGCAAGACCGACATGCCCCCGGCCGCGGCCAGCGAGTCCCGGCCGCGGCCATCGTCCACTCCGTCCTCGCTGACGAGTCCGGCGCCGTCCTCGGGTGGAACGTCCGGGTCGTCCGGGGGTGCTTCCGGGCCGTGGCCGCTGCCGACGACATCGCCGGGACGCACGCCGGTGGAGCTGGACGACGACCTCGACGTCCCGGAGTTTCTCAAGCGTTGAGCGCACCCGGCTCGCCCGCCAACCCCGCGCGTCGGGCGGAGCTGGCTACGGCGGTTGACACTGTGCGCGCGCGGATCGCGGCCGCGTGTGCCGCCGTGGGGCGGGATCCGGACGAGGTCACGCTGATCGCCGTCACCAAGCGCTTCCCGACGTCGGATGCCGCGCTGTTGCTCGAACTCGGCGTGCCCGATCTCGGTGAGAGCCGCGATCAGGAGGCCAAGGTCAAGGCGGCGGACCTGCCGCAGGCCCGGTGGCACTTCGTCGGGCAGCTGCAAACCAATAAGGCCCGCTCGGTCGCGCGCTACGCCGCGGCCGTGCACTCCGTCGACCGGGTCGACGTGGTGCGAGCGCTCGCCGACGGAGCGCGTAGAGCGCAGCGCGGCCCGCTGGCCGTGTTCGTCCAAGTGAGCCTCGACGATGACCCGAGGCGTGCCGGAGTGGACCTGGACGCCGTGGCCGCGCTGGCCGGGGACGTGGCCGCCGAGTCCGCATTGAAGCTGCACGGGGTCATGGCGGTAGCGCCGATGGACGTCGATCCCGCCGTTGCGTTCGCGCGGTTGGCTGAGGCGTCGGCCGCCGTGATGGCCACTCATCCGCAGGCCGGCGCCATCTCGGCCGGCATGAGCGGTGACCTTGACGCGGCCATCGCCGCCGGCGCGACACACGTGCGGATCGGTACGGCGTTGCTCGGCTCTCGCGGGCCGGCGGTGGGCTAGCGTCGCGGACAGTTCGGTCGGAGCACCGGTTCGGGCACATCCAGGTATGTGGGAGGACGGCAGATGGCCGCCAGCTTGCGCAAGATGGGCGTCTACCTCGGCTTGGTCGAGGACGAGGACGGCTACGCCGACGGTGAGACCTACGACCGGGCGCCGGCACGAGAGAGCACCGCTTCGGCGATGAGCGGCGGGTACGACGCCGCGCCCGCGCGTGCGGTCCGCGCCCGGGCCGAGATCGACCACGCCCCCGCCCCGTCCCGCTCGTGGAGCGAGCCGGACCAGTACGCCACCGACTACGTGGACTACGTCGAGCCCGACCAGTCCGCCGCCCACCCTTACCGCATCACCACGCTGCATCCGCGCACCTACAACGAAGCAGTCACCATCGGCGAGCACTTCCGCACCGGCACACCGGTCATCATGAACCTGACCGAAATGGCCGATTCCGACGCCAAGCGCCTGGTCGACTTCGCCGCCGGCCTGACGTTCGGCCTGCACGGTCGCGTGGAGCGCGTCACCAACAAGGTGTTCCTGCTCAGCCCGCAGAACGTCACCGTCACCGCGGCCGACAAGGCCCGTATCGCTGAGAACGGCTTCTTCAACCAGAGCTGAGCGCTCGCCGCTGGCTGTCCCGCGCCCGCACTCGGGTGGCTGCGCTTCCCAGGACCGAGGCATGATGGTGCGGTCGCCGGCCCACCGAGCCCGTCGACGTCCACGGGCCGTCGAAGCGGCGCGCCGTCGAGCGGAGCGGGAGGAACGCGGCACCGATGCGCACCGCCTTCGCCGTGATCGGCCTGGTGCTGTTCGTGTTCTACCTGCTCATCCTGGCCCGGGTCGTGGTCGACACCACCCGTTCCTTCGCCCGCTCGTGGCGGCCCACCGGAACGGCCGCGGTGGGCTTCGAGCTGGTCTATCTGAGCACCGATCCGCCCGTCAAAGCTCTGCGTCGGCTCATCCCGCCGTTGCGCATCGGTCCCATCGCGGTGGACCTGTCGGTGTGGCTGCTCCTGCTCACCGTGTTCCTGCTCCGTGCGCAGGCGGTTAGGCTTGCGCACGGTTAGATACCACCCGCATCATCCGCAACGAGGGCCGAACCTGGCCGCAGACCGGGGCCGAGGCGCCCATCCTTAGCCCCAGTGGGCGACGGTGACCGACGATCGACACGCACCACCCACCCGGCCGCTCCGCGGGGCCGTGAGCGAAGAGGTGACCGATGAGTTTGTCCTCCGGCGACGGATCGGGTTCGGGGATCAAGACCCTGACCCCGGCCGAGGTCCATAACGTGGCGTTCAAGAAGCCGCCCATCGGCAAGCGTGGCTACGACGAGGAAGAGGTCGACAACTTCCTCGACGTGGTGGAGGCCGAGTTGGCCCGCCTCATCGAGGAGAATGAGTCGCTGCGCACCCACGGCGGCGGGCACGACGAGGCCGCGGTGGCTTCGGTCACCGACCAGGAGCTGGTCGAGGAGAACCGTCGCCTGTCCGAGGCTCTGGGCCGGGCCCAGCAGGAGCAGGTCGCAGCGCTGGCCCGGGTGCAGCAGGAAAACGCGGCCGCGCTGGCCCAGGCTCGTCAGGAAGCGGCCGCGGCGGTCGCGCGGGGTTCCGGCGACCGAGACGAGGCCGTGCGCCGCCTGCAGGAGGCCCATCAGAACGCCGAACAGCGCGCCCAGCAGGCCGAGCAGCGGGTGGCCCAGGCCGAGCAGCGCGCGCAGCAGGCCGAGGCCGCCCTGAACCAGGCCCAGGATCAGCTGCGGGCGGCACCGGCCGCCGCCGCGGCGAGCCCGTCGGCCGACCATCACCAGCAGGCCGTCAAGGTCCTCGCGCTCGCTCAGCAGACCGCCGACCAGCATCTGGCCGACGCCCAGGCCGAGGCCGCGCAGCTGCGTTCCTCGGCCCAGGCCGCCGCCGCCCGTCTGGAGCAGGAGAGCACCGCGGCCGCCGAGCAGCGGTTGCGCGAGGCCCAACAGCGCGCCGAAGGGCTCGGCCGCGACAGCGAGGCCCGGGCGGCCAAGCTCCGCCAGGACGCCGAGCAGCACGCGGCCGCGATCAACGAGTCGCTGGAGACCCGCAAGTCCGCCCTCGAGCGGCGCCTGGAGGAGCTGGGGACGTTCGAGCGGGAGTACCGCTCACGGCTCAGGAGCTACCTGGAGTCCCAGCTGCGCGACCTCGAGCACGGCGGTGCCGAGGAGCGGGCGGCCACCGGCTGACGCAGCGGGCTCCGGGGGTCGGCTGGTCGGAGACAGGCCTACGACACCGCGACGGTGTCGAGGAAGCGCTGCACCAGCCGGGTGGCCCGCTCCCGGGCGGCCAGTTCGGTGGCCCGAGTTCTCTGCACCAAGGCGTCAACGTCCACGCCGGCCTCGGCGAGTGCGACCGCACCGCCGTTGTCGAGCCATCCGGTCAGCATGGATGTGTTCAGCTCCGGGTGGAACTGCACGGCGAGGTTGCGGCGCAGCCGGAACGCCTGGGACGCGGCCGGGGTGCGCGCCAGCTCCTCCGCTCCAGGCGGTAGTCGCCAGCCGTCGTAGTGCCACTGAAACCACGGACCGGTCTCGATGAGCTCAGGTCGGTCCGTGGCCACCTCGACCCAGCCGAACTCGGGACGTCCGGCGCGGCGCACCTCGCCGCCGTGGGCCTGGGCCAGGAGCTGGCCGCCGAAGCAGATGCCGAGTACCGGCACGCCGCACGCGTCGGCGTCGCGCAGCAGCTCCTCCTCGGGGGCCAGCCAGGACCCGATCGCGTCGCGGTCGTAGGCCGACCACGGCGCACCCATCGCCACAATGACGTCGAACTGTGTGGCCGGAGGGAACACCGCCTTGACGCCGGGCCGGGCGAAGTGCTCCTCCGGCACGACCAGCAGCTCGCTGATGTCGTAGCCGCGTCCGGCCAGGGCCTCGCCCACCGGTCCCGGCGGCGACACGTGGTCGTGCTCCACGACCAGAGCTCGGTGGGTCATCCGACCGGTGCCCGGCGCAGCCAGAGGTGCAGCCCCAGGTCGGCGTCGGCGGCCCGTGACCAGCCGTCTGCGTCCGGCGGTGCGCCCTGCTCCAGCGACGTGGCGAGGACCTCGGCCGCCATCTCGTCGGCGTGCTGGGTGATGGCTTCGGCCGGCTCGGGGGAGCCACCGACCAGCCAGCGCAACTCGATTCGATCGGACACGTCCAGCCCGGCGTTCTTTCGCGCCTCCTGCACGGTGCGCACCACCTCGCGGGCCAGGCCGCGCCGGCGCAGGTCCGGGGTCAGCTCCAGGTCCAGGGCCACGGTGTCCGCCCCGTCGCTGGCCACGGTCCAGCCGACCGACGGACTCTGGTTGACCACGATGTCCTCGGCATTCAGCTCGAAGGCCTCCTCGCCGAGGACGACAGCGACCGGCCGGTCGGCGTGCAGGTCCCGGGCCACCGCGGCCGGGTCGAGGGCGGTCAGCGCGGCGGCCACCTCCTTGGTCCGCGGGCCGAAGCGCCGCCCCAACGAGCGGAAATTCGCCTTGACCGTGACCGTCACCACCTCATCGGCGTCGTGAAGGCTCTCCAGTGCGACCACGTTGAGCTCCTCGGCCACCTCCCGACGAAGCTCCTCGGGCACCGCGTCCCAGCCCGGCGCGGACACCAGGGCACGGGCCAGCGGCTGGCGGGTCCGAACGCCGGACTCCGCCCGTGCGGCCCGGCCGAGCTCGACCAGGCGGCGCACCACCACGACCGCCGCGGACAGCGCGGTGTCGGCATCCGATCGCGCCGCCGAGTGGCCGTCACCCGTTTGCTGCCGCGCTGACTCGGCCACCGGCCAGGTGGCCAGGTGCACGGATTCGACCTCACCGGTGGTGGCGAACAACGCCCGCCACACCGCTTCGGTCACGAAGGGGACGAGCGGGGCCATCAGCAGGGTCACCGAGCGCAGGCACTCGTGCAGCGTCTGCAGCGCGGCCGGGTCACCGGCCCAGAACCGGCGGCGGGAGCGGCGCACGTACCAGTTGGACAGGTCGTCGAGGTGCGCGGCCAGCGTCGCCCCGGCCCGGGCGGTGTCGAAGTCGCCCAGCGCGGAGTCGACCTCGACGCGCACCCGGTCGGCTTCGTCCAGCGCCCAGCGATCGAGTAGCCGCAGCGGGGAGCTGCCCGCGCCGTCGGCCGGTGCCCAGTCGTTGGCCCGGGCGTAGAGCGACTGGAAGGAGGCCACCGACCAGTAGGTGCGCAGAACTTTGGCCGCGATCTCGTCGAGCGTCTTGTGCCCGATCCGCCGAGCCGACCACGGCGACCCGCCGGCCAACATGAACCAGCGCAGCGCGTCGGCGCCGTGACGGTCCATCAACGGCATCGGCTCGAGGATGTTGCCCAGGTGCTTGCTCATCTTGCGGCCGTCCTCGGCCAGGATGTGGCCGAGGCAGAGCACCGTGCGGTACGAGCTGCGGTCGAAGACCAGCGTGCCGATGGCCATGAGCGTGTAGAACCAGCCGCGGGTCTGGTCGATCGCCTCGCAGATGAAGTCGGCCGGGTAGCTCGCCGTCGCTCGCTCGGCCTGGCGGTGCGGTGCGCCGAATTGGGCGAACGGCATAGATCCGGAGTCGAACCAGGCGTCGATCACCTGCGGCACTCGCCGGTAGACCCCGTCCTCGCCAGGCCGGGTGAAGGTCACGTCGTCGACGAACGGCCGGTGCGGGTCGAGCGCGGACAGATCCTGCCCGGCCAGCTTTCCCAGCTCGGTCAGGGAGGCCACACACACGATGCGGGTCGGGTCGGTGTCGTTGCGCCAGATCGGCAGGGGAGTGCCCCAGTACCGGTCCCGCGAGAGCGCCCAGTCGATGTTGTTCTCCAGCCAGTCGCCGTAGCGGCCGTGCTTGATCG
>JBDUAD010000140.1:0-5360 GCA_040004775.1 bacterium
AACCAGTGACCCCTGCCGTGTGAAGGCAGTGCTCTCCCGCTGAGCTAATCGCCCGGGACCACTGCACTCGCCGGGGCTCCGTGCAGCGGCCCCAGACTACAGCGCGGCCCGTGACCGGAGGAACGGCTACGGCACCGTCGGCACGGCGCGCGCGGGCCGCCGGCAAAGGACCGGTAGCTGGCGCGTTGCCGTCACGGAGCGGCCGGGTGGCCCGTGCTGAACGGAGAGGGCGGACGATCGGCGATGCCGGATTACGGTCACGAGCTGCAGTTCGGCTCGTTCTTGACGCCGAGCGCCGATAGACCTGATCAAGCCGTCAACCTGGCCGTACTGAGTGAGGACCTCGGGCTCGACCTGGCCACCTTTCAGGACCACCCGTACCAGCCGGCATTCCTCCACACCTCCCTCACTGGCCTACGTGCCGCCCGACGATCTGGGCACCAGCAATCAGCTGATCGACGCGGCAGCCGAGCGAGTGGGTCGTTCGCCTAGGGACATCCGGCGGACGCTAAACGTCGGCGGAACCTTCTCCTCTGCCGGCGGCGGTCTCCTGCAGGGGTCGGCCGCGCAGTGGGGGGACGAGCTGACCGACATGGCGCTGATGTACGGCACGAGCACCTTCATAGTGGCCGGCGACGACCCGGACGACCCGCGCCGGTTCGCGAACGAGGTGGCACCGGCGGTGCGTGCCGCCGTGGCCGCCGAGCGTGAATCGGATGAGACGTCAGACCAGCCTGTCGCCTCAGCGTCCGAGAACGGCGCAGGTGCGATGGACCGCAGAGACGGCGCCGAAGCCACGCCGGTCCGGCAGCGCACGGCGACGTCCTCCCTCGGCGCGGCCCAGATACCCCTGTCGGTCGGCCCGACGCCGGATGACGGCCGCCGCCGAAGCGCCGTCCGGGTTTGGGACGAGTCGACCCGCCCGACGGGTTCGGCGCGCGAACCCGGCCGCAGGTACACCGCGGCCGAGCCGGCCGGTGGTCGGCAGGTGGTCGAGGTCCACAACATGCTGCGGGCCGAGCTCAGTCAGATCTACGACCTCGTCGAGCAGGTCGCCGCTAGAACGGTCACCGCGGTCACCGCCCGTTCGGCCCCGGTCCTCGACCGCTTGGAGATCGAACACGAGGTGATCTACGACGTCCCGGAGCGGGTCGACCAGGCTCTCGTACAGTTCGAATCCGTGCCGGACGCGATGCCTGCGCTGAAGGGCAGCGCTGGACCTGCTGAGCGACACGCGCCTGTCGCCCTTTTCTACGAGGAGCGAGAACTGGTGGAGCCACTGGCTCGCCTGGGCATCGTCTGAGTGGATGCCGCTTAGAAAGGACGCCGCCCGAGGAGGATGTCAGGCGCTACCCAGCGCGACCACGACCGACGGCTTGGCCGGCGGACTGTGACCCGGCTCCCGACTCACCGCGAACGTCGGGAACCGGGTGTAGCCACCACGGGAGTCGGCGCCCACCTTGGCCGTCTGCAGCCCGGACTTGCGCACGTCAAACACCCCGAGGGCCACCGGATCTTTGCCCGGCCCAGCGATCCCCCACAGCACGTAGGTCTTGTCCGCTGCGTTCACCGGGATGTTGCTGGACACCACCGACACGGTGTCGCGCCGGGCCACCACGGCGGCCACCGTCTTGCCGCCGTCGGTGCGCAGAGGCACCACCTGCCCGGACCCGGACAGCAGCGAGGTGATCGCCTGCTCGCGGGCGCCGGCGAGGTCGGCCTGGTGGTTGCGCGAGGAGACGGCGAGGAACGTCGCTACGCCGAGCACCACAGCCAGCACCGCGGCTGCGGCGGCCAGCGTCCAGCCCAACCGGCCCGAGCGAGCCCGATCCGCCCGGCGCGCGCCGAGGTCGGTGACGCTGGCGGTCGAGCCATCGGGTGCCGCGGCGGTCGCGCTGGCGGCCGCCCGGTCGGTGGCGCCGCGGGTGGCGCCCAGGCCGGTGGTCGAGGCGCCGACGCCCACTGCATCGTCGTCGGCATGTGAATCACCGATCATGTCGGGCGGGGCCGGGATGAGGTTCGAGATCCCGGCGCCTGCCCCCGTGGAGGTTCGCGCGGTGGAGGCGTCGGTCTGGATCAGGTCGGCGTCGTCGATGTCGGCACTGCTCTGTGGAACCGGCGGTCGGGCGGAGAAGGCGACACCGAGCACGGAGGTCCGCAGGTCAGCCGACGGCTCCGGTATGGGCAGGGCGTTGACCAGGCTGGCACCGACCGCATTCATGTCGTCGACCGAGGCCTGGCACTGCGGGCAGAACGTGACCAAGTGCTCGACGAAGCGGCCCAGCTCGCCCGGCTCGAGCGCGGACAAGGCGTAGCCGACGGCCAGCTCGTCCCATTCTCCGTGCGAGGCGTCGTGCGGTTCATCGTCAGGACGCAGATGGCGACCGCCGGATCCGGTATGCAGGCTCATGAGGTTCCACCGCCCAGCCCGTGCAGGTCACCGGGCGCCGGCGCCATCGAGTCCACGGTGAGTGGCGCGAGGACGTCCTTCAGCTTGCGCATTGCGCTCAGCATCCGGGTCTTCACCGTGCCTAGCGGAACGCCGGTCACGGCCGCCACCTCGCGCTGGGTGTAGCCGCCGAAGTAGGCGAGCACCATCGCCTGGCGCTGCGCCTCCGGCAGGTCGGCGAGCGCCCGGCGGATCCGTTCCGCCTGCCAGCGCTCCCCCGCCTTGTCGTCCACCGGCTCCGATATCTGCTCGAGGCGGAACTCCTGCTCGACCTCGACCGCCACCGCATCCCGGCGGCGGCGCAACGACTGCTCGCGTCGCACCAGGTCCACCGCCCGGTGGTGGGCGGTGGACATCAGCCAGGTGCCGAGGGACGCGCGGGACGGGTCGTAGGCCTGGGGCTTGCGCCACAGCGCCACGAACACCTCCTGCACGACGTCCTCGGCGTGGGTCCGATCGGTGGTGACGCGGAAGCCGACCGCGTGCACGGCCCGGTGGTACCGGTCGAAGATCTCGGCCAGCGCGGTGCCGTCCCCCTCGGTGAGCGCAGCGGCCAGTTCGGCGTCGCTGCGTGGCTCGGCCTGTGCGGCGTCGCCGACCGAGCCCAGAGCCATGACCAGCGTCCTCACATTGGGTGTTCGTCCGGGATGTCCAAATCGGTTCACCCGCGGCGGCAGGGCCTTAGGCGGCCCAGGTGGTCGGCTAAAGGTACTGGCTCGGTCCCTCGCGGGGCAGCATTGCTCACAGGCCCGGGGCTACTAGCATCGGTCAGGGCAGGCCGTGGCCCATTTCCATCCTTCGTTCAAGCCCTGCGAGGAGCGCATTGTGAGCACCTCCGTGTCGGCCGACACCAGCACCGAGATCGAAGAGATCCGGCATGCCCTGTACACGGACGGCATCACCGCCAGGAAGGGCGCCTTTAGTCGCGAGTGGGTCGACGAGCTTGACGCAGACGTCATGGCCGCCTTCGAAGCGGCGCGCACTCGGGAGAAGGGCGCGATTGGGCGTGGCCCCAACCGCTGGTACGTCGAGGTGCATCCGCAGGCGCTGCGCGGGTTCGTGGAACTGGCCGACCACCCATGGGTGCGCATGGTGACTGAGGCCATCCTCGGGCCGGACTACTCGATCGTGGAGATCGGCTTCGACGTGCCCTTTCCCGGGGCGGTCAACCAGCCGTGGCACCGCGACTTCCCCAGCCCGATCGAGACCCGCGATCAACACCGGCTGACGTCGCTGGCCTTCAACGTGACCACGGTGGACACCGAGCCGGACATGGGCCCGTTCGAGGTGGCGCTGGGCACTCAATTCGACCCGGGGCTGGACTTCGAGCACGGCATGTTCCCGCCGCCGTCGCTCTACTCCCGCTTCGAGGAGCGCGCGGTGCGCAAGTACCCGCAGCGCGGAGACATCTCGGTCCGCTCGGCCCTGACCATCCACCGCGGAACGATCAACCACTCCGACAAGCGCCGCCCGGTGGTGGTGCTCGGCGTGGACGGCTCGACAGCGGACAACGCCGCCCACCACGACATGGCCGTCACCCAGGACTACTTCGAGGGTCTGCCCGAAAACCTGCAGCGACGCCTGCGCTGCACGGTGGTCGACGAGCTGACACCGATCGTGCAACGGCACATCATCGAGGGCCTGGTGATGGGCGCGGCCTGAGCCGGCATCTACGCCGACTCGACGTTATCAACGGTGGAGCTCCTACGTCGGTACTCGAAACTCTCAGGTGGCCACCGCGCTCGGCTTCCACAGGCGCTCGGTTTATGACGCATTGAAGCGGGCCGGCGTGGAGATGCGTCCTGTTCACAAGCCAGGTCATCGTGGGCCAGCTCGTGAATCAGACCCTGACTGAGCCACGCAGATACGTTCGTACGCCGCTAGCTGCTGGGCCCGTACTGATCTGGCAATGATGGCCAGCGCTTGGACGCCCACTGCGACCAGGTCGCATGCTCTGGCGGGACCGGGGGGATCTCGCTGCCTTTCACTTCCTCCTGGTCCGGCGCTTGGAACTGTATCTGCCACTGCTTCAGTTCGGCGTTGCTCATCTGGAACTGACCCGGCTCGGTATCGTACCGACTGGTGATGCGTCTGCGCTGCTCCTCGTAGTCAATAGGCAGGTAGACGACTTGGGCGCGGACGCCCAGGGTGCCCGCGATCCAACGCAGCGCTGAGCGTTCATCCTTGCTCCAGAGGCCGAAGTCGAAGACGACGTTGACGCCCAAGTGCGCAGCCCGCATCCCGACCTCCACGAGTTTGCCTTCGATCCGGTCACGCTGATCAGCCCGGTCGTTCGACCGCCATCGGGTTGGGTCGTCGCCACGGAAAATCGCAAACTGCCAGTCGTCGGGGGTTAGACGAAGGGCGGACTCGCTGGTCTCTAATTCCTTGGCGCGCGTTGTTTTCCCGGCACTAGGAAGGCCCACAATAAGATAGATACTCACGTGTTTATCCATTCAATTCCATTATAACGGATTAGTTGGTATTCGACCCCTAAACGCTGACCATGACGTGCCCGGTCTAGGGCACTTCATGGTCGAACGGGTGCGTCGGTGTCGGGCCAGATTGGCGAGTGAGTTCGCCCTAGCTCATGCGGCAGGGTGAACGTCTATGTGCATATGCGGCGGCCCCTGGAAGAGGACGGGGCCAGACACCGCGAAGCGGCCGCCCGGCAAGAAGCCGGCGGCGCGGAATCCGGGGAACTCAACTACAAACTGTCCCAGCGCCGTCAGCGGAAACGACCGGGACGGGTCACGGACGCGCAAGCACACATGGGCGGGAGTCTATCGACGATCCGCACGGCAACAAAGGGCACAGAAGCCGAACCGCGCACCAATGTCTACTAAAGACAGGGTTCGAGTAAAATACATTAGGTATCTTCTGTGGTGGGCGATACTGGGATTGAACCAGT
>JBDUAD010000059.1:0-17974 GCA_040004775.1 bacterium
TCGGCCTGCGGTGCGTCCGCCTGCCGCGCTTCGGGCTGAGGGGCTACCGGCAAACCGTCGGCCTGGGCTTGTGCTGCGGCCGGCGAACTGCCGCCGCCGCTTCCGCCGCCACTGGCCGCGTCACCGGCACCGGCGGGCGCGGTGTCCGCCGAAGCTGCGTCCGTTCCGCCCGAGGCATCCTGCGCCGGTGCGGCAGCGTCGGATGCGCCGTCACCTATTATCGCCAGTTCCACGCCGATCTCGACCGTCTCGTCCTCGGCCACCCGGATGGACTGCAGCACCCCGGCCGCCGGCGAGGGCACCTCGGTGTCGACCTTGTCGGTCGACACCTCGAGCAGAGGCTCGTCGACCTCGACCCGCTCGCCCTCCTGCTTGAGCCAGCGGGTGACGGTTCCTTCGGTCACGCTCTCGCCGAGTCGCGGCATGGTCACGGAGACAGTCATGGTCGAGCGTGCTCCCTAGGGTGAGTCTCGGGTCGGTCTGAACGGCGGTGCTGGTGCGATCGCGCGGCGGCTCGGTGTGGTCGTCGGGCCGCGGGACTGCGGGTACTGATGGCGCGAGTCGCTATACCCATCCTGGCCGACGATCCGCGGCTGCGGCACGGGCGCTCAGTCGTGGACGTGCAGCGGCTTCCCGGCCAGTGCGAGGTGCGCCTCGCCGATGGCCTCGGACTGGGTGGGATGCGGATGGATCAGCGCGGCGACCTCGTCCGGCACCGCCTCCCAGTTGTAGATCAGCTGGGCTTCGGCGATGAGTTCGCCCACCCGGCTGCCAACCATGTGCACGCCGAGGACCGGCCCGTCCGACTGGGCGATGAGCTTCACCGCACCCTTGGTCTTGAGGATCTGGCTGCGGCCGTTGCCGGCAAGGTCATAGTTAACGATCTTGATCTTGTCGTCGCCGTAGCGCTCACGGGCCTGCGCCTCGGTCAGCCCGACGGACGCCACCTCCGGGTCGGAGTAGGTGATCCGCGGTACCCCGGTGTAGTCGATCGGGGCCACCGGCCGGCCGGCAATGTGCTCCGCGACGAGAATCCCCTCCGCGAAGCCCACGTGGGCCAGTTGAAGCGTCGGGATCAGGTCACCGACCGCGTAGACGCCCGGCACGTTCGTGCGGCAGTACTCGTCGACCAGGACGAAGCCGCGTTCCATCGCCACGCCGGCTTCCTCGTAGCCCAGACCGTTCGACGCCGGCCCGCGCCCCACCGCGACCAACAGGAGTTCGGCGTCAAGCGTTTCACCGTTCTCCAAACTGACCTTGACTCCGGCCTCGCTCGTCTCCACCCCAGCGAAGCGGGCACCGAGCTTCTGCTTGATGCCGCGCCGGCGGAACGCGCGCTCCAACAGTTTGGAGTTCGACTCGTCCTCCAGCGGCACGAGGTGCGGCAACGCCTCGACGATCGTGACGTCGGCGCCGAAGGACTTCCAGACGCTGGCGAATTCAGAGCCGATCACTCCCCCGCCGAGAACGATCACCGACGCCGGCACGCGATCCAGGCGCAGGGCGTGGTCACTGGTGATCACCTTGTCGCCGTCGATGCTCAGGCCGGGAAGCGTACGGGCGTAGGAACCGGTGGCCAGCACGACGTTGGGTCCGACGTAGGTGTCCTCGCCCACGGCCACCGTGTCGGGTGCGGCCAAACGGCCCTCGCCTTCCACCACGGTGATCCCACGGCTGCGG
This sequence comes from bacterium, assembly GCA_040004775.1. GTDB lineage: Bacteria > Actinomycetota > Actinomycetes > Mycobacteriales > Jatrophihabitantaceae > JALZBL01. The sequence continues at coordinate 1,681 of JBDUAD010000059.1, forward strand.
ATCAGGCCCTGCAGACCCTTGTAGAGGCCGCCGACGACGCCGTCCTTGTACTTGTTGACCCCGCCCATGTCGATGCCCTCGAACGCGGTCCGCACGCCGAACTGCTCGCTCTCGCGCGAGGCGTCGGCGACCTCGCCGGCGTGCAGAAGGGCCTTCGTCGGGATGCAGCCGCGGTGCAGGCAGGTGCCGCCGACTTCGGCGCGTTCGACCAGGACGACCTTCAGATCGAGCTCGGCCGCACGCAGAGCGGCGGCATACCCACCGCTGCCGGCGCCCAGGATCACCAGGTCGGCTCGGGTTTCGGACACATCATCTCCTGCAGTTGGGGGACGCGCTGACCGGTTCTGTCGAAGTACCGTGTCAACCTGACCATCTTGGCACTGAGGGTCGGGCGCAGGCCACGTCGGCTCGGCGGTGAGCGGGAGGAACACGGACATGGCGGTGTTCGGCCGACGCCGACGCAGGCCCGGTACCACGCGCGCGGCCACCACCGACGATCTGGTGCACCTGGACCGTTTCGCCGCCACCCGATCCGGCGTGGAGGCCTACCTGGAGCCGCGCACCACGGTGACCGAGACGACGATCGTGCTGGTGGCCGCCGATGGCGAGTGGACCCGGCGGCGCATCGACGGTCCTCAGGCCGCGGCCGAGTTCGCGCGGGACCGACGCATGCCTCTCTACGACGCCGGCAACATGGGCTATCCCCGCCGGATGCGGGAGTGGTCGGCCCGCCGCAAGGCCGATGGCGACACCGCCCGGCCGGGCCCGTCGGTGTGAGCACCGAGCCAGGTACCCCCGGCGGCTACAACATCTCATCGGACCCGAGATCGTCGGCCGCCGGGCACACGAGTGCCGACGTCTGGTCGCGCGCCGACTGCTGGCCGCGCGCCGACGGCTGGCCGCGCGCCGACGGCGAGGCATTCGACGACGATGGGTTCGACACCGAATTGCGCCGGGTGGAGGAGGACCGCACCGAACTGCCAGCACTGCCCGGGCTGGCGTCCCCGGCCGGCGGCCTGCCGCTGCCGCGATGGTTCGGGCCGCTGGCCGCCCTGGCCGCAATCGGGTTGGTGCCGTGGATCGTCTACCTCGCCGTCGAGCTGCCCGAGCACCCGCGGGTCGAGCACTACGACCTGGCCTGGGTCGGCTTCGACGTCGCGATGTTCGCCGTCCTCGTCGGGGTGGCGATCAGTGCTCTTCGCCGTTCCGTCTGGGTGGAGCCGCTGGCCGTGGCCGCGGCCACGATGCTGGTGATCGACGCCTGGTTCGACGTGGTCACCGCGCCCTCGGCCGAGGATCGGATGGTCGCGGTCGCCTCGGCCGTGGCGGTGGAGCTGCCGCTGGCCCTCATCTGCGCGTGGGTGGCGCGCAACACCGAACGGCTGCGTCGCAGTGCCTTCCGGATGCTTTGGTACCGCCTCGGCCGCGAGTCCGGTTGACCCTCCGCCAGCACGGCGGGCCGCTGGAATCAGGCCGCCGCTGACTCGATCGCGCGCAGCACGGTGCGCAGCCCGAAACCGGTGCCGCCCTGCGGGGTGTACCCGTAGGCCGGGCCGGGATTGAACGACGGGCCGGCGATGTCGATGTGGGCCCACGGCAGTCCGTCCGGCACGAACTCCCCGAGGAACAGGCCGGCGACGATGCTGCCTCCGAAGCGCTCGCCGGTCACGTTGCGAAGATCGGCCACTGGCGAGTCCAGGCCGGGCCGTAGGTCGGGTAGCAGCGGCAGTGGCCAGGCCGCTTCGCCGACCTCCCCGGCCAGCGCCACGATCTCGTCCCGCCACGGCTCGCTGCCCATCACCGCGGCGGTGCGTTGGCCCAGCGCGATGAGAGCTGCGCCGGTCAGCGTGGAGGCCTCGATCAGCCGGTCCGGCTCGTCCTCGGCGGCCCGCACGATCGCGTCGGCCAGGACCAGACGGCCCTCGGCGTCGGTGTTCTCGACCTCCACCGTCCGTCCGCCGCGCAGGGTCAGGACGTCGCCGACGCGGTATGCCGTGCCCGAGACGAGATTCTCGGCCAGCGCGGCGTAGGCGATCACTTCGACCGGCACCCCGAGGCGGGCGGCGGCCACGGCCGCGGCCACCATCGTCGCCGCGCCGGCCATGTCGCCCTTCATCGCCCCGGACTGCGGCACCTTGAGGCTGTAGCCGCCGCTGTCGTAGGTGATCCCCTTGCCGACCAGGGCGATGCGGGCGCGGGCGTTGCGCGGACGATGGTGCACGCGCACCAACCGAGGAGGACGAGCCGATCCCGAGCCGACGCCGAGAATGCCGCCGTACCCGCCCCGGCGCAGGGCCTTTTCGTCGAGCACCTCGATCGCGCAGTCGGCCTCGCTGGCCAGGGCCCGCGCGGCCGAGGCGAAGCTGTCGGGGTACATCTCGGCCGGGGACGTGTTGACCCAGTCCCGAATCGTCGCCATGGCCTGACCCACCGCCTCGGCCCGGCGCATCGCCGTGCGGGTGGCGGCCGAGTTGGCGGCGCGGATGCCGACCCGCGACGGCGGGTTCGGGACCTCCTTGTAGGCGGTGAACGTGTAGCCACCGAGCAGCGCGCCCTCGGCGATTGCCGCCACGAGGCCGGTGTCCTCGCCACTGCCTATGCACACGGTGACCGACGCGACGTCGCTCAGCGTGCGGACCGCCACGCCCACGCCCCGGCGCACCGCTTCGGCGTCGAGCTCGCCCTCGGCCTGCTCGCCGAGACCGACGGCAACTACACAGGTCACCGGCCCGGCGCCGACCACGGGCAGGACGACCACCTCCTCGGCGCCGCCCTTCGCCCGGGCCGCGGTCAGTACGTCGGCCAAGCGGCCGTCGAGGGCGTCGTCGGCCGCCTCATAGCCGTCGACTAGCGCCGGGCCGCCCGGCGTCGAGCGGGTGGCCACCACCAACGCAGTGGCGGTGGACCGGCGATTGGCCGGCTGCAGGGCGATCGTGGTCATGGCGGCCCACGGTATTGCATCGGACGTCCCGCCCGGCCGCCCCTGGGGACCTCGAGTGCGGCCCTCGCGGCCAGTCCTCGAGGGGCCCGGGCACGGGATCGGGCAGCTTCGCCGGCCCGGTACGGTTCGCGGCGTGAGCTCCCTGCTGCGGTCGCCGTTGCACGAACGGCACGTCGACCTCGGGGCCAAGATGGCCGACTTCGGCGGCTGGGAGATGCCGATCGAGTACGCGGCCAGCGGAGGCGGCGTGTTGAAGGAACACGCCGCGGTGCGCGAGGCGGTGGGCCTGTTCGACGTCTCCCACCTCGGCAAGGCGTCGGTGCAGGGACGGGCCAGCGATGGCACCACCGCCCGCACGTTCGTCAACGCCTGTCTGAGCAATGACCTCGACCGCATCGGACCCGGTGCGGCTCAGTACACGCTGTGCTGTGCGGCCGACGGCGGGACGGTCGACGACCTCATCGCCTACCTGGTAAGCGATGAGGAGCTCTTCCTGGTGCCCAACGCGGCCAACGCGGGCGAGGTGGTGCGCCGACTGTCCGCCGCGGCTCCGGCCGGCGTCACCGTGACCGACCGTCACCGCGACTTCGCCGTACTCGCCGTCCAGGGCCCCCGCTCGGAGGAGGCGCTGCACCGCCTGGGCCTGCTGGCCGACGCGGGCGACCTTGGTTACATGGCCTACGTCGACGCCCGCTTCGACGACACCGCGGTCCGGGTGTGCCGCACCGGCTACACCGGCGAGCACGGCTACGAGCTGGTGCCGGCCTGGAAAGACACCGTCCGGCTCTGGGACGCGCTCTCGGATGTGATCCGTGCGCTGGGCGGGCGGGTGGCCGGCCTCGGCGCCCGCGACACCCTGCGCACCGAGATGGGCTATCCGCTGCACGGGCAGGACCTCTCGCCGTCGATCTCGCCGGTCCAGGCGCGCGCCGGTTGGGCCGTCGGCTGGAAGAAGCCGGCGTTCTGGGGCCGTGAGGCACTGCTGGCCGAGAAGGAGCACGGACCCCGGCGGCTGCTGTGGGGGGTCGACGTGACCGACCGGGGCATCCCGCGCGCGCACATGCCGGTGCTCGACGACGACGGTGCACCGGTCGGAGAAGTCACTTCGGGCACATTCTCGCCGACACTGCGCCATGGCATCGGCCTGGCCCTCGTGGATGCTGCATCCGGACTCGGGGAGGGCGACGGCGTGACCCTCGACGTCCGCGGCCGCCGCTCAGCCGCCCGTCTGGTCCGGCCGCCCTTCGTCGAGTCCCACGTCCGCTGAGGTGGCCGCTCGGACCGGTTCGGGCGCGGGCTCGGACTGCAGCTGTCGCTCGGGCGCCGGCTCTGGTTCGGGCGCCGGCTCGGTCTCCGGCTCGGTCTCCGACTCGGTCTCCGGCTCGGTCTCCGGCATACGCGCGGCGGCGCACGCGGCCACGGCCGCCCGCAGCGGTCCCAGAGCCAGCAGGGCGCCCAGGCCGGAGGGGCGATCGAGGGCCAGGTCGACGACCGGCTCGAGGTGCAGCCGCTCGAGGGCCAGGGCGTGGGCGATGTCAGCGCCCCGGTGCCCGGCCGCCCACCACCGGATGGCCCGGGCCGAGGCCTCGCGGGCCAGCAGCGCCGCGGCCGCGGTGGCCGGCCCGTCTAGGACGACCGGGGTGCGCCGGGCCGCTGCGTGCAGGAGCATTCCGGTCTGAACCGCCAGCGGAGCCGATCCCAGTCCGGCCCACAGCGCCAGCGGCTGTGACCGCACCGCGACGACACGTCGGCGCAGGTCGCGCAGCTCGGCCACTGCGCGCATCCAGTCGGCGTCGGAACGTCCCCCGCTGGTGCCGACCACGCGCACCGGCTCGGCTGAGGTGATCAGGCTGATCGCGGTCAGCACCGCCACCTCGTCGGCTCCGTTTGGATCGGCGAGCAGGAGGAGGTCGGCCCCAGCATCGACCTCGGCGTCCACTGCAGCCGCACCGGCGTCGACCGCAGCCGTGACCGCCTCGGCGTCGGTGGCCGGCCCCGGTGCATGGACCACCCGGATGCCGACGCCGAGGGAGTCGGCCAGTTCGGCGGTGAGCGGATCCGGGTCGGGTCCGACCGAGACAGTGATCATCCGGGGACGGGCCGGCGCTCGTGGCGGCGCGGCGGCCTGGGTGCCGGCCAGCCAGGCGCCCAGTTCGACCAGACGGCCCAAGCCGTGACCGGTGAGCTGGTCGCGCACGGCGCGCTCGGCGTCCGAATGGGGCCAGCCGATCCCGGCGACGAGGGCGTCCACCGGGTCGACGTGGGTGCCCGGGTCACCCGCCTCGCTCACGCCGAGAGCCTACGGGCCGAGACCGTTCTGGACGGCGGGGTGACCGCGGTCCGGATCATGCCCGTATGCAGGTCAATCGGGTGGATCACGTAGTGCTCAGGTTCGGCGCACCGGCGTTACCGGATCGATCCTCACCTGCTACCTACGCGATGCCGACAGCAACCTCATCGAGCTGAGCAACTACATCGATTGAGCTGGTTGCCCGTCCGGTGCGAAGGTGACCGGCGCCCCGAACGACGCCCGCCGCGCGGCCCGGCGCAAGGCCCCCAGGACCGGGTGGCCGAGCAGGAGCACGGCCAGGGCGTTGCTGAGCGCGCGGGGGATGTCGAAGCCCAAACTGGTGGTGGTGCTGAACGCGAGCCAGCGGCGCAGGTTGTCCTGAAGCGGAGCGCCGGGCACGAAGGTCACCGACGCGCCGACGCCGGTTCCGGACGTGGCGAACGGCCAGAACCACAGGTTCATCACGAACCCGTAGGCCACCGCGCTGATCGCGGCGTAACCGGCTAACAGGATCAGCTCCCGTCGACCCTGGCAGCGGGGCAGCAGGCCGGCGCCCAGACCGATCCATCCCGCGGCCAGCATCTGGAACGGCAGCCACGGACCTCCGCCGCCGGTCAGCACCGCCGAGGCGAACATAGCCAGATTGCCCATCAGGAAACCGAAGCCCGGACCGAGCACACGACCGGCCGGCACGAGCAGGAAGAACATCAGCTGGACCCCGGTCACGCCGCCGGTGAGCGGGCGCAGCAGTGCGGCCACCGCGGACAGGACGCCGAGCAGGGCCACCGCCTTGGCATCCATTAGGGCGTCGCTGAGCTCGGCGGCGACGACGACGAGCAGCAGAGGCACCATCACCAGGAAGATCCACGGCGCGTCGGCGTCGTGGCCACTGGGCTGCGCGCCGAAGCCGAGCACCAGCGGCCACACGAACGCCCCGACTCCGACCGCGCTCACCGCGAGCAGCGCGAGCCGCGAGCGCAATCCCAGCGGTATGGCCTGCGTGCGTGCCGTTTCCGTTGCCGATGTCGTCGGAACGACCCCGCCGGTCACGACGCGGCCACCAGGCCGAGGCGGACGTCGTCGACCGTGAGGTACGGCAACGGGGCGAGCACCTTGGCCACCTGGGGCGCGAAGGCGGGAGAGGAGGTGACGACGGCCGAGGTCGGACCGTCGGCCACCACTTCTGCGTCGGCCATCACGATGGTGCGGCGGCTAATTGCGGCGGCCAGCTCGACGTCGTGGGTGGCCACCACCACGCCGCATCCGCGCGCGGCCAGCCGACGAAGGACCCGTCCCAGCCGGACCTTGGCCGGATAGTCCAGCCCGCGGGTGGGCTCGTCCAACAGCACCAGACCGGCGCGCCCGACCAGGACCAGGGCCAGGGCCAGGCTGAGCTGCTGACCCTCCGACAGATCCCGCGGATGGGTGGCGGGGTCGACCGTCCCGGTGATCTCGGTGAGCACCTGGGCTGCCGTGCCGCGCTCGACGCCGGCCGAGCCGTCGGCTTCGGCGCACTCGGCCGCCACCGAATCGGCGAAGAACAGGTCGGCCGGTTGCTGCGGCACTAGCCCGACCCGGCGGATGAGCTCGCGGGCGTTGAGCCGGTGCGGCTCGGCGGTGGCCCCCGGGCCGGACGCGAACGGGGTGACCCCGCCGTCGGCGGCGTCGTTGCCGTCGACGGGTGCGGCCAGCCGCACCCGTCCGCGGGTCGGGCGCGCCAGCCCGGTCAGCGCATTCAGCAACGTGGACTTGCCGGCCCCGTTGCGGCCCATCACCGTGGTGATGTCACCAGCGGCGAAGTCGAGCCGGACGCCGGCCAGCGCCACGGTGGCGTCGTAGCGAACGGTGACATCCTCCAGCCAGGCCACGGTGCGGCGGGGCGACCGGCCCGTGGCGGCGGCCGTGGCCGCATCGAGTCGGCTGGCGTGCGCCGGGCGGTCGAGCGGTAGCCGCCGGCGCAGTTCCGGCGCCCGCCGCCGCGCATCCCGGACCGACAGCGGCAGCGGCTCCCAGCCGGCCACGCGCCCCAACTGGACTACGGCGGGGGCGATGTCCGAGTCGAGCATCGCCACGGCCGGGGTCTCGCGACGGATCGCACGGCCGGGCTCGACCCGTACCACCGAGTCGGCGTAGTGGATTACGCGCTCCAGCCGGTGCTCGGCCAGCAGGAGGGTCAGGCCCAGGTCGTGCACCAGGCGCTGCAGCAGGGCCAGGACCTCCTCGGCCGCGCCAGGGTCGAGGGCCGACGTCGGCTCGTCGAGTACCAGGACGCGCGGGGCGGCGGTGAGCACCGCCCCGATCGCGACCCGCTGGGCTTGCCCACTTGACAGTGTGCGCAGCGGACGCTCACGAAGTTCGGCCAGACCGAGAGCGTCGATGATGTCCTCGACCCGTCGGCGCATCACCGCAGGGGGCACGCCCAGGGACTCCATCGTGTAGGCCAGCTCGTCGGAAACGGTGTCCGTGACGAACCCGGCCCACGGATTCTGACCGACCACGCCCACGGCGTCGGCCAGCTCGCGCGGGGGATGGGTCCGGGTGTCGCGTCCGTCGACCCGCACCCGGCCGGTCAGCTCACCGCCGGTGAAGTGCGGCATGCGGCCGTTGACCGTGGCCAGCAGCGTCGACTTCCCCGCCCCCGTCGGCCCGACCACCAGGCAGAGCTCACCCTCGGGCACGGTCATCGTGACGTCGCTGAGGACCGCTGGCCCGTCGGAGGCATACCGGGCGCCGACCCGGTCGAACTCGATCACCGCGCGCCCACCGGAAAGGCCGGGACCGGCGCGGGGGCAATTGCGCCGGTCGGTACCGGCGGCGTCGCCACTGCCGGCAACGCACCGACGAGGACGGCCAGCAGGGCCGTCGCCGGCAACTGGGGCCAGCGCAGGACCGCGCCCGCGGCGTCAGGTCCAGGCATCGTGGTCACGACGACGACGGCCACCGTGGCTCCGCATGCGACGACGAGCCACTCGGCCGCCCGCCACACCGGTGGCCGATAGCGGGTGCGGGCAACCCGGCGCCCGGCCAGCAACGACCCGGTCAACGCCAGGGCGGTCCCGGTGATCAGGATCAGCGCACCGGTGGTGTGGGCCGACGCGGGGTCGACGAGCACGTAGGTGCCGGCGCAGGCCGCACCCAGTCCGAGCAGAAGAAGTCCGGTGGTGACGACCTGGCCGGTCCGCGACCCCGGTCGACGGCGTCCGTAACCGCGGGCGTCCATCGACGCGGCCAGCGCGATCGCCCGCTCCAGCCCCTCCTCGAGCACCGGCACGAGCAGGCGGTGCAGGCCTCCCAAGCCGCGGACCGACCGGCCGCGCAGGCGCTGGGCCCGGCGTACCCGCACTGCCGACTCGGCGAGGTGGGGTACGAAGGTCAGGGCCACCACCGCGGCCACGCCGACCTCGTACAGCGCAGCCGGGAGCACCTTGAGCAGCTGGGCCGGCGCGGCCAGCGAGTTGGCCGCGCCGACGCAGAGAATCAGCACGGCGAGGCGGGCTCCGGTGGTCGCGGAGGTGAGCAGTGCCTCCGCGGTCACCGGCCCGCCGACGCTGAGGCCGGGCAGCCAGCCGGGCAGGTCCACCGCCGGCAGGCTGAGCAGGACGAACCCGTGGTCGGTACGCACGCCGAGCACGATTTGCAGCCCCACGCTGAACGCGACGGTGATCAGCGCCAGCCGGGTCATGAGTCCGAAGCTGCGGGCCCTCGGCGCGTCCGTGCGCCGGAAGGCCACCACCACGCCGGCCACGGCGGCCAGCAGGACGAGCAGCAGGAGGTTCGTGGTGTGCATCGCGGCCACGGCCAGCCCGATGGCCCACAGCCACCAGGCGCCGGGGTGCACGGTGCGCGGTACCGATTGCCACGCGCGGGCGTCGATACCGCTCACCGGCTCAGCGTCCCGCTCGGGTGCGCAGCCGCCACACGGTCGCACCGGCGAGGGCCGCCGCGGCGGCGAGAGCGATTAGGGCGCCGCGCGGTGAGCCGGCACCCGTCGACGTGGCCGCCGGCGTGAGGGACGAGGCGGTCGCTGACGCGTCGCCCGACGAGGTGCCCGTGGGGGGGCTGGCCGAGCTCGAACCGGACGACGGACCCGTCCTCCTGGCAGAGGCAGTCGCGGTTGCCGTTGACGAACCGGTGGCCCGCGGGGAGGCCGGAGTAGTGCTTGTCCGGGACGTGGTGGCCCGACCGCCGAGGGTTGACCCAGCACCGGCCGAGCTCGGCGCTGAGCCCGCGGAACGGCGCGACACCGACGCCTTCGGACTTACGGACGCGCGGCTGGGTGCCGGTGCCCGCTGGGTGGTCGGGGCCGGCGCGCTGGTCGTCGCTCGCGGTACAACGACGTATCCGCAGATGTCGCCGTAGGACAGTGAGGGAGGCGTGTACGGCGAGCCGCTCTGATAAGCCCAGGCCTCGACCGATCCGGCCGCCGGATGAGTGGAACCCGCGCCGTAGCCACTGGCGGACAACCCGCCGCTGCCGCTGCTCTGGAAGTACTTCCAGTACGTGGAGGTAGTTGGATGCGTTGTCCCGACACCGTTGATGGTGAGGACGAAACCACCGGCGTACGCGCCGGTACCAAGGGTGTAGTTCGCGCCCTCGCCGAGCACCTGCAGGCCGGTCATCCCGAACTGCCACGGCACGCAGGCGGTCTGCACGTTGCCCGGGGCCGGGGACACGATCAGGGCGACGGAGGTCGGTGCCGCCAGCGCCGGGCTGGCTGGACCAAGCGGTCCCGTCAGCCCGGCTCCGGCCAGGGCCGCTGCGGTGACGGCCGACGACACCGCCAACCGCCGGCCGACCGCGCGTCTAACGACGGCGGTTGCGGTCCGCGCCCCTGAGTCGCGCGTGCTCACCCGTTCGTCACCGGGCCCGCCGGCCGACGTGGATCAGCCCGGCGCCGGCCACGAGCAGCGCCGCGCCGATGGCGGCCAGCCCGCCGGAGCGCCCCCGGTCCAGCCCGGTCGCGGCCAGCTCCGGTCCCGCGCCGACCGGCGGAGCCGACGACGACACCGGAGTAGACGACACGGGAGTACCCGAGGAGCCGGCCGGACGGCTGGACGGTGCGGCCGAGGTCGATGACGCCGGCGCGGAGGCGGCCAGGACGGTGAACGCCACCGTCGCCGAGAGCGTGGAGCTGGCGCCGGTCAGGACCACCTCGTGCCGGCCGACCGCCGTGCCGGACGCAACCGTGAACGACAGCCGAGCCCGCCCGTTGGCGCCGGCGGTGGTGCCGGTCAAAGGGACCGACGGCGAGTGCAGCACCGCGGTGACCTTCTCGCCGCGGCTGAATCCGTCGACGGTCACGGTCTGCGTCGCACCGGCACGCACCCGCGCAGAGCCGACGGTCCCGGCCGGCGCGAGCACGGGCAGGCCGGCGCGGGCGCGGGCGGCGGTGACCGTGGCCAGGGACGTATCGGGCGACAGCCCGAGCAGCCCGTCGGCGGTGGCCTTGATCGAACTCCCGCTGAACGTGCCCAGGTACTTCAGGGCCCCGCGCGACGCCCCCGCGCCGAGGGTCGGGGCGACCAGCACCTGCTGGCTCGCCAGCCACTGCCGGGATGTTGTCACGTCCCGACCAGCTGCGGCCAGTGCCGATGCGGCCAGCCCGGTGGAGTCCACGTTCGGGCCACCCTGACTGACCCAGTACCCGGCGCTGGAGCGCTTGCCGGTGAGCCAGCCCACCGCCCGCCCGACGGCCGCCCGGTGCCCACCGGCGGCGATCAGGGCGGTGGTGGCGTAGGCCGTGGCGTCGACGTCCGAGGTGCAACCACCGGTGGTGGTGACGTCGCCGGTGAACCCGCCGTCGGTGCACTGCAAGGACAGCAGGTAGGTCAAGCCGGTCTCGCTCGTGGTCGAGGTCCGGGCCTGGGCCAGGATGACGAACGACTCGGCGATGCTGGAGTAGACGTTGCGGCCGGCGCCGATGGCCGGGCAGTTGGGGATGCTGAAGTCCGTCTCGGTGGGGGCGGACACCGCCTTGCACTCGCTGGTCTTGAGTATGTTGACCAGGTCGAAGCCGCCGAAGGAATGCGGGTCGCGCCCGGCGACGATGGCCGCCAGCGCGGCCTTGCCGACCGCACCGGCCGACGGTCCGGGCGCACCGGTCGTGTCCGCGGCCGAGGTGTACTCGTCCACGTGGGCGGCGTAATACTTCATGATCGCGTCGATCTTGTCGCCGCCGACGCCGGCCGCGGCCAGCGCGAACACGACATCGGCGGTGGTGCCGCCGTCGAACCCGGGAAAGCCGACGTAGTCGAGATGGTCACCGCTGGGCGACGGCGTACCGGAGGCGTCGAGCAGTTGTTGGCCCAGCCAGCCGGCGGCTCCCTGAGCCGGGTCGGTGGTGGTGGTCACGGGCGCAGCCGTGGCCGGCGCTGCGGACAAGCCCACGGCTGCCGCAACCACAGCCGCTACCAGGACGGAACGAACGGACAACGGGAGATCCCTTCACGGCGCGCGGGCCGAGCCGGGCCCGTCGACCGAGGCCTGGAAAGGCACACCTCGTCCGCGGATCAGACCCCGCACCGCATACCTCGACGGCGTGTAATGGGTGAAACCGCGAGGCAGGCATTCCGACTCGTCGTCGCGCGATCCGTACTCGCCCGGCGACCTACGGCTGCGGGTCAGCGCCGGGCTTCGACCGGCTTCCCCTGCATGACGCGGGTACAGCGGGGCAATCGGACCACATCGGCGGTCGGGCCGTCAAAGGGACGATGCCGCGGGGTTAGATTGCCCGACGTGGCGTTCACGTGGCGGATGCAGCCCTCCGACCGAGCAACCTCGAACGGGGGTTCCTCGAGCGGGGGTCGGTCCTCGAGCGGTGGCGACGGGTCGGCGCCGGCGGCCGGGGCGTTGTTGGCCAAGGAGTCCTTCGCCAGCCAGTCCGACGCCGAGTCCTGGCTGGGTGAGAACTGGCGCGAGCTGGCGGCGGCCGGCGTCGAGGGCGTCGTCCTGGTCGAGGACGGCGCCGACCAGTACGAGATGTCACTCGCGCCCGAGTAGCCCGGCCTCGACCAGTACGGTCAGCCGGTTCTGCCGGGGTCCCGCTCGATGAACCCTTCGAGGATGTCGTCGATGCGGTTCAGGACGTCGGCCTCGAGCTTCACCCCGCTGGCCTTGGCGTTGTCATGGACCTGCTCGGGACGGCTGGCTCCGATGATCGCCGTCCCCACGTTGTCGTTCTGCAGAACCCAGGCCACGGCCAGCGCGGCCATCGACAGACCGAGGTCGTCGGCGATCGGCCGCAACTTCTGAACCGCCTCGAGCAGCCCGTCCTGCTCGAAGTAGCGGCCCATCCACATGCCGGACTGCTCGCCCGACGCTCGGGACCCCTCCGGTGCCTTCTGTCCGGGCTGGTACTTGCCGGTCAGAACGCCTTGCGCGATCGGGGAAAACACGATCTGCCCGAGGCCGAGTTCCTTACACGTCGGCACGACCTTGCTCTCGATGACCCGCCACATCATGTTGTACTGCGGCTGGTTGGAGATCAGTGGCACCTTGAGCTCATAGGCCAACACCGCGGCGTCACGGATCTGGTCGGCCGTCCACTCCGAGACGCCGATGTAGAGCACCTTGCCGGACCGCACCAGGTCGGCGAAGGCCAACATCGTCTCCTCGAGCGGCACCGTCGTGTCGTAGCGGTGCGCCTGGTACAGGTCCACGTAGTCGGTCTGCAGGCGCTGCAGCGAGCCGTTGATCGCCTCGCTGATGTGCTTGCGCCCGAGCCCCTTGTCATTCGGGCCGCCCGGACCGGTGGGGTTGAAGACCTTGGTCGCGATCTCGAGTGACTCCCGTCGCTGACCGGCCAGCGCTCGACCCAGGACCGATTCCGCCCGGGTGTTGGCGTAGACGTCGGCCGTGTCGAACGTGGTGATGCCGACGTCCTGGGCGGCGGCGACGCAGGCGTTCGCCGCGTCCTCCTCCACCTGACTGCCGTGGGTGATCCAGTTACCGTAGGAGATCTCGCTGACGGTGAGGCCGCTGCGGCCGAGACGACGGAATTCCATACCTGCATCCAACCCTGCCGGCGATGCGCACTTCACCAGGGCCCTGCTTCACCAGGGGCCCGCTTCGCCAGGGGCCCGCTTCGCCAGGGGCCTGGACCGCCGCTCGCGGGCCTCAGATCGGTTCGCGCAGCCCCACCCGAGCCCGCGGAACGCGCCACTTGCGGGGCAGGTAGGCCCGGCTGCCGGCGTAGAAGCCCAGGCCGAGCGCAGTGTTCTTGCCACGGTCGATGCCCCGCGTAGTGGCCAGCGCCAGCAGCTTGCGCCCGGTCAGGATCCACTCGACCAGCACGGCCATGAACACCACGAGCACGACGATGTTGATCGCCGGGACCCGTGCGAAGCCGGACAGCACGATCAACGGAAACAGCACGAGCAGCACGTTGGACAGCATCCGGCGGGAATCGACGTAGTCGCGGGCCAGTGCTCGCAGCGGTCCGGCGTCCCGGCGGGGGAGGAACGCCTCGTCCCCGGCCAGCATGCGGGCGCGGCGGTCGCCGGGGCTGAGCCGCGTGCCGGAGGTCTTGGCTTTCTTGACCTGTTCACGCTGGCGCGCGATCGCCTCCCGCCGGGTCTTGGGGGCCGGTGCAGCCGGCCCGCGGCGGACCTCGGAGTCGCGCCGCTTGGGGGTGGGACGACCCTTGGTGACCGGCCCCGCGCCGAGCTCGTCCTGCTCCGCGGCGTCGGCCGCGGACGGATCGGCCGGCGCCGGACGTCGGGGCAGGAGTCTCACAGCGAGCCAGGTTAGCCGCTGGCGGCGGTGAGGCCCTTCCCGCTGACGTCGGCTCTCCCAGGAGGGCCCGCCCCTGTGGACGTCCCGCCGGCCGACCGGCACGCGGGTAGGATCGGGAATGCCGGACGACGCGGCGCCCCCTGTACCGTAAACGTCACGCCGAATACCGATTACCCCAGTTCCACCCATACCTCACCGCAGCACACGCCACCGCCCCGGGAGCACGCACATGACCGTCCAGGACGTTTCCCTCACCAGCGCACCGGCCACCACCGAGGGCGTGACGCTGACCGCCGACGCCGCGAGCAAGGTGCGCGACCTCCTGGCCGCCGAGGGCCGTGACGACCTGCGCCTGCGTATCGCGGTCCAGCCGGGCGGCTGCTCGGGCATGCAGTACCAGCTTTTCTTCGACGAGCGCTTCCTCGACGGCGACCTCGAGATCAATCAGCAGGGCGTGCCGCTCATCGTCGACCGGATGAGTGCTCCGTACCTCGTGGGTGCCGAGATCAGCTACACCGACACCATCGAGAAGCAGGGCTTCGAGATCGACAATCCCAACGCCAGCGGCGGCTGCGCCTGCGGCAACTCCTTCTGCGGCTGATCTCGGGCGCAACGGCGCCGGTTGGGTAGCGTGGCCGACCGTGCCCGTCCTCGTGAGCGGATCCATCGCCTCCGACCACCTGATGCACTTCCCCGGTCGGTTCAGCGAGCAACTACTGGCCGACCAGCTGCACCAGGTGTCGTTGTCCTTCCTGGTCGACGACCTGGTGATCCGCCGTGGCGGCGTGGCCGCCAACATCGCCTTCGGCATGGGCCAGCTCGGCGGTGACCCAGTGCTGGTCGGCGCGGTCGGCCAGGACTTCGGCGAGTACCGCGACTGGCTGGAAAGCAAGGGCGTCGACTGCGGCCACGTCTACGTCTCAGCCGACAAGCACACCGCCCGGTTCGTGTGCACCACTGATGACGACATGAACCAAATCGCGTCGTTCTACGCCGGAGCAATGGCCGAGGCGCGCGAGATCGAGCTGGCTCCGATCATGCAGGCCACCGGCGCCGACCTCGTGGTGATCAGCGCCGACGACCCGGCCGGCATGATCCGCCACAGCCAGGAGTGTCGTGAGCGCGGCTACGACTTCGTGGCCGACCCCTCTCAGCAGCTGGCCCGCATGTCCGGTGCCGACGCCCAGGAATTGATCGAGGGCGCCAGCCTGCTGTTCACCAACGACTACGAGAAGAAGCTGCTGGAGTCCAAGACCGGCCTGACCGAGGCCGAGATCGCCAAGCGGGTCGACGTCCGCGTGACCACCCAGGGCAAGCTCGGCGTGGAGATCGTCGGGCGCGACGTCGACCACATCCACGTCCCGGTCGCCGTCGAACGGTCCAAGACCGACCCCACCGGCGTCGGCGACGGATTCCGGGCCGGTTTCCTCAGCGCCCGCACGTGGGGCCTGTCCTGGCAGCGCGCCGCCGAGGTCGGCAGCCTGCTGGCCACCATGGTGCTGGAAACCGTCGGCCCGCAGGAGTACGACGTGCGCAGCGGCGAGTTCCTGCGCCGGCTGGCCGAGTCCTACGGCGACGATTGCGCGGCCGACGTCGAGCCGCACATTCCCGCTTAGCTCGGTCGACCGGCCCTTCGACTGACCACGATTCCCCGCAGCAGGAGGCGTCACATGTCGGCCGAGGACCACACGGACAACACGATCACGGTCATCGGCACCGGTCGGGCCGACGCCGTTCCCGATCTCCTGCTGGTCAGCCTGGCCGTGGTCGGCGGCGGCGCTGACGTGGCGGAAGCGCTCGACGCCGCGAGCGCCTCCACCGCCGCTGTCGCTCAGTCCTTGTCCGCGGCCGGCGTCGCCCCCGTTGACGTCGCCACCGCTGACCTGTCGGTCAACCAGCGCTGGGGCGAGAAGAACCGCGTGACCGGCTACGACTGCCTGCAGTCCCTGTCCGTCGTCCTGCGCGACCTGGCCGCCAGCGGACGGATCCTGCGCGAGGTGGCCACCGCGGCCGGTTCCGCGCTGCGGGTGGACAGCGTCTCCCGGTCGATCAGTGAACCGGGCGCGGCCCAGGCCGCCGCGCGGACCGAGGCCTTCGCCGAGGCCTCGGCCAAGGCCGAGCAGCTGGCCGAGCTGGCCGGACGGCGGTTGGGCGCCATCCTGTCGATCGACGAGACAGCCGGCGGTGGTCCGCACCCGGTGATGAGAAACGCGGCCAAGGCCGTCGCCCTCGGGTCCGGCGCCCGAGACGTGCCGATCGAGGCGGGCAGCCAACGGCTCGAGACCTCGCTCCTCGTGCGCTGGACCCTCGTGGGCTGACCCGCGACGGAC
>JBDUAD010000141.1:0-5311 GCA_040004775.1 bacterium
CGCCCACCGGCACGCCGCCCACCGGCACTCAGTCCACCGATGGTGGCCGCCGGCACGCCGGCGCCAGGCGCGCCTCCGCTCCGGCCAAGTGGTGGGAGCTGCCGGTCCTCGCGCTCATCGCCATCGTGGTCGCGGTCCTCGTCAAGACCTTCCTGGTCCAGCCGTTCTACATCCCGTCGGACTCGATGGAGCAGACGCTGCACGGCTGTACCGGCTGCAACGGCGACAAGATCCTGGTCAACAAGCCGATCTACCACCTGCGCGACCCGCATCCCGGCGACATCGTGGTCTTCTCGGCCCCGTCGGGCTGGGAGGAGCCGGTCGTCTCGACCAGTACCAATCCGATCTCCGGTGCGGTGCGCTGGTTCGGCCAACTGGTGGGCGTCGTGCCGCCCGACGAGCACGATCTGGTCAAGCGGGTGATCGCCATCGGCGGGCAGACGGTGCGCTGCTGCGACGCCGAGGGCCGGGTCGAGGTGAGCGACCGGGGCGCCGCCGGCCCGTGGCACGCGCTGGACGAGCCCTATGTGTTCGAAGACGACCGCATGGACTTCGGCCCGGTCACCGTGCCGCCCGGGCGGCTGTGGGTGATGGGCGACCACCGCAGCGACTCCGCGGACAGCCGCTACCACTGCTTATCGGACCGGAGCGTTCCACCGCCGGACCGAACGCCGTGCGACGCGCAGGAGAGCACGGTCCCCAACTCGGCCGTCATCGGCAAGGCCTTCGTCATCGCCTGGCCCTACTCCCGCTGGCGCACCTTGGGCACGCCCGCGACGTTCACCGCGGCGGCGGCGACCGATGCGCCCGCCGGCCTGCCCGTGGTTGCCGGATCGCTGGTCGTCGCCCCCTTCTGGTGGCGGCGGCGACGCAACCAGCGAGGACGCAACCCGTGAAGCCACAACCCGTGAAGCCACAACCCGTGAGGCCGCAACCGGTGAGGCCGCGACCGGTGAGGTCTTACCGATGAGCCACCCTGCCGCGGCGCCGGACACCTCGGGTGCCGCCGCTCCGGTGCCTCGGGTCGGTGCCCGCATGCTGGTCCTCGACCCCGACGACCGGCTGCTCCTTATCGAGGAAGCCGGCACCGATCCCACGGTCGGTGGCTGGCACCACTGGCTGACGCCGGGTGGGGGCGTGGAACCGGGGGAGTCCCTGGCCCAGGGGGCCATCCGAGAGGTGGTCGAAGAAACCGGACTGCGCATCGAACTGCCCGAGGATGCTGTGCCGCTGCACTCCCATCGCCGCCAATGGGGGTGGCAGGGAGTCGTGTACGACCAGGTGGACCACCTCTTCGCCGCCCGGGTGGCGCGTGCGTTCACCCCCGTTCCGACCGCCCTGACCGCGATGGAGCAACAGACCGTCTTCGGCAGTCGCTGGTGGACGCTCGACGAGCTGCGCCGTACCGACGCCGTCCTCCTCCCGCCGGACCTGGACGACGTGCTGGAGCGGGCGATCGCTGCGGCCTTGCCGCAACCGACGCTGCGGGTGGCCGGGCGGGTTCTGCCGCTCGATCCGCAGGACCGCCTTCTGATGATCAAAACCGTGACCACGCCGGGCGCGGTCTCGACGCACTGGATCACTCCGGGCGGCGGTGTCGAGACGCACGAGTCGCCGGCTGCGGCTGCGGTCCGCGAGCTGGCCGAGGAGACGGGGGTCGTGGTCGGGCTAGCCGACCTGCTCGGGGCCGACGGCGCGCCCGCCGGCGGCAGCGAGGTCGCCGCGGTGCACGTCGAGCGGGCGGTCTTCACTTTCGCCGGGCGGTGGTACGACCAGGTCGACCACTACTTCCCGGTGCGCCTCGACCACGTCCCGGAGCTGGACGAGAGCGGCCAGAGCGACATCGAGCGCCGAACTACGATCGGGCACCGGTGGTGGACCATGGAGGACCTGCGGGCCACCGACGAGACGTACTGGCCGACCGAGCTGGTCGGGGTCCTCGCTCGCATACTGCGGGCGTAACGTCGTCCGGCGTCATGACGACCCCCTTGCGCGGCCGGCCTACCGTCGGCGGCTTCCGGCCGACCCGTCCAGCGCTGCACTCGGCCAGTGGTCTGTGGGCCTACGAGGGCGCTCTGGCCCGGGCCGGGTTCGCCCAGGTGGCCGGTGCGGACGAGGCCGGCCGGGGCGCCTGCGCGGGACCGCTCGTCGTGGCCGCCTGCATCCTGTCCCCGTCGCTGCGCACCCGCCTGGACGGGTTGACCGACTCCAAGCTGCTCACCGCCGCGGCCCGCGAGCGCTACTACGAGATCCTGGTGCGGTGGGCGGTGAGCTGGTCGGTCGTGGTGATCTCCCACGAGGAGGTCGACGCCTACGGCCTGCACGTGGCCAATCTGGCCGGGATGCGTCGGGCGGTCGGCCAGCTCGACGTCGCGCCGTCCTACGTACTTACCGACGGGTTTTCCGTGCCGGGCCTGCCCGCGCCGACGACCGCGGTGTGGAAGGGTGACGCGGTCGCGGCCTGCATCGCCGCGGCCTCCGTGCTGGCCAAGGTGACCCGGGACCGGATCATGGGTGAGCTGCACGAGCGCTGGCCGGAGTACGACTTCGCCCGCCACAAGGGCTACGTCACCGCCGAGCACGCCGCGGCGCTGGGGGAGCACGGGCCCTCGCCCGTGCATCGCCGCCGCTACGTCAATGTCCGCCGGGCCACACGGACGGGCGCGGACGGACGGTGGGCCGACCTGCCGACCGGCGCTGCCGGGGACGGGCTGTCGGCCGGGGCCGTGGCGCCCGGACCGGACGGGTACCCGGTGGTCGCCGACACCTATGAGGAGCCGGGCCGGTCCTGGGCCGCGGGTAAGGTCGTGGACGTGGAGAGTGCCGATGTCCGCTGAGGACCTCGAGAAGTACGAGACCGAGATGGAGCTGCAGCTCTATCGCGAGTACAAGGACATCGTCGGGCAGTTCAGCTACGTGGTGGAGACCGATCGCCGGTTCTATCTGACCAACGAGGTCGATTTGCAGGCACGGGATACCGGCGGTGACGTGTACTTCGAGGTCACGATGCGCGATGCCTGGGTGTGGGACATGTACCGCCCCGCCCGCTTCGTGAAGACCGTGCGCGTGGTGACGTTCAAGGACGTCAACGTCGAGGAGCTGGACAAGCCCGAGCTGGAGCTGCCGAGCGACTGACCGCGGTCCTGCCCGGCTCGTCGGGGCGCGCCCGGCCGCCAGCCACCGCTGGTCGTCAAGGGCCTGTGGATCGCCGGCGCGTTCGTCCACAGCTCGCCCTTTTCCGCGGTCGATCCCGCGGGCGTCGAGCAGCGTTGGCTGGGTGCGAGCCAAGGACGCGGTGGGGCAGTACGGCGAGCGGGTAGCGGTCCAGTACCTGCTCGACGCCGGGCTGGAGATCCTGGAGCGCAACTGGCGGTGTCCGGACGGCGAACTCGACATCGTGGCCCGCGACGGCTCCACGCTGGTTATCTGCGAGGTCAAGACCCGGTCGTCCACGGCCTACGGCGATCCGGCCGAGGCCGTGCTGGGCGCGAAGGGCCGGCGGCTGCGACGGTTGACCGCCCGCTGGCTGGCCGAGCACCCCGGCTCCTGGCCCGACGTGCGGATCGACGTGATCACGGTGCTGCGTCGCTCGCGCGGCGCGGCCGAGGTAGAGCACTTCCCGGCGGCGGTCTAGGTGGCCATCGCGCGTACCCACTCCGCAACCCTGGTCGGCGTCACCGGGCACCCGGTGGAGGTCGAGGCGGACTTGTCGGCCGGGTTGCCGGGCCTGACCTTCACCGGCTTGCCCGACACGACGGTGGTCGAAGCCCGCGACCGGGTGCGGGCGGCCATCGTCAATTCCGGCGCGCCTTGGCCCAACCGGCGTATCACCGTGGCGCTGCTGCCCGCGGATGTGCGCAAGGCCGGATCGATCTTCGACGTCGCGCTGGCCGTGGCCGTTCTTGCCGCGGCCGGGACGGTTCCGTCCGCGCCGCTCGGCTCGGCGGCCTGGATCGGCGAACTCGGTCTCGACGGCCAGGTCCGCGCGGTCCGCGGCGTCCTGCCGGCCGTTCTCGCGCTGGCCCGCGCCGGCATCACGCGGATCGTCGTGCCTGCGGCCAATGCCGCGGAGGCGGCACTCGTGCCGGGACTGGACGTCCGGGCAGCGAGCCACCTGTGCGACATCGTCGCCTGGCTACGGGGAGAAGGCGAAGCGCCACCACAGGCCGAGCGAGGCCCGGAGGCGCCGAAGGGATCGGTGGCCGACCTGGGTGACGTGCTCGGCCAGGTGGTTCCCCGCCGCGCGCTGGAGGTGGCCGCGGCCGGAGCCCACCACGTCTTCCTGCGCGGATCGCCCGGTTCGGGCAAGACCATGCTGGCCGAGAGGCTGCCCGGCATCCTGCCCGCCCTCGACGACGACCAGGCGCTGGAGGTCACCGGCATCCACTCGGTGTCGGGCCGTCTGCCGGCCGGCGGGCCGCTGCTGCGCGTGCCGCCGTTCCAGGCTCCGCACCACACCGCCAGCGTGGCGGCCCTGGTCGGCGGTGGGTCAGGTCTGGCCCGAGCGGGCGCCATCTCCTTGGCCCACCGCGGAGTGCTCTTCCTGGACGAGGCGCCCGAGTTCGCGCCGATGGTGCTCGACGCCCTGCGGCAGCCGCTGGAGAGCGGACGGGTGGTGCTGCACCGTAGCGGCGGTGCGGTGACCTATCCGGCCCGGTTCCTACTGGTTCTCGCGGCCAATCCCTGTCCGTGCGCAGCGGCGAGGGACCGCGACTGCTCCTGCCCGTCCCTGGCCCGCCGGCGCTACCAGCACCGACTGTCCGGGCCCTTGCGAGACCGGGTCGACATCTCGGTGACGGTTGACCAGGTCGCGCGAGCCGATCTCATGGCCGGCGATGCGCGCGGCGAGTCCTCCGACCTCGTCGCCGCCCGCGTAGTGACCGCCCGCCGAGCCGCGGCCGAGCGGTGGGCGGGTCACGGATGGGCGACCAACGCCGAAGCGGCTGGGTCGGTACTGCGGTCCCGGCCCTGGCGTCCGTCCCGAGCTGCGCTGGTCGACGTCGAGGCGGCCATAGACTCCGGCCGGCTCAGCGCCCGCGGGTACGACCGGGTCCTGCGGCTGGCGTGGACGGTGGCCGACCTCACCGGAGTGACCGTCCCGGGTCCCGGGGAAGTCGGCGAGGCGCTGTACTACCGGCTCGACTCGTCGGTCCCGGTGGCGGCGTGATGTCGTCGTCCGCAGGGCACGCCGCCGCAGGGCACGCCGCGGGGCCGAGCTCCGCCGGAGGGCCGAGCTCGGCCGGAGGGCCGGGCTCGGCCGAGTGTCCCCGACCGCCCGACCACCCCGTTTCCAGGCCCGCGCCGATCACGG
>JBDUAD010000142.1:0-5251 GCA_040004775.1 bacterium
GCTCGACCTCAAGCAGGAATTCGCCGAGCAGTACTGCCTGCCGGCGCTGCGGGCCAACGCGCTGTACCTGGAGCGCTATCCGCTGGTGTCGGCCCTTTCGCGGCCGGTCATCGCCAAGCACCTGGCCGTGGCCGCGCGCGAGAACGGAGCGGCCACCGTGGCCCACGGCTGCACCGGCAAGGGCAACGACCAGGTCCGCTTCGAGGTCGGGATCGCTGCGGTGGCCCCCGAGCTGAACGTGCTGGCTCCGGTGCGCGACAGCGGCATGACCCGCGACAAGGCCATAGCCTTCGCCGAAGAGCGGGGTCTGCCCATCGACCAGTCCAAGCGCTCGCCGTACTCGGTGGATCAGAATTTGTGGGGACGTGCGGTGGAGACCGGATTCCTGGAGGACCCCTGGAATGCCCCCATCGAGGACGTCTACTCCTACACCGCCGATCCGGCCCAGGCGCGTGAGCCGGACGAGGTGATCATCGGTTTCCGCGACGGCGTCCCGGTGTCCATCGACGGGCGGGACGTCAACGTTCTCGACGCGATCCTGACCCTCAACCGGCGCGCGGGCGCCCAGGGAGTCGGCCGGCTCGACATGGTCGAGGACCGCCTGGTCGGCATCAAGAGCCGTGAGGTGTACGAGGC
The DNA here is from genome assembly GCA_040004775.1 of bacterium. Classification (GTDB taxonomy): domain Bacteria; phylum Actinomycetota; class Actinomycetes; order Mycobacteriales; family Jatrophihabitantaceae; genus JALZBL01. The sequence continues at coordinate 637 of JBDUAD010000142.1, forward strand.
GCCGGGCGCGATCGCGCTGATCACCGCGCACCAGGAGCTGGAGGACCTCACCGTCGAGCGGGATCTGCGGCGGTTCAAGTTCGGCGTTGAGCAGCGCTGGAGCGAGTTGGTCTACGACGGGCTGTGGTTCTCCCCGCTTAAGCAGTCCCTCGACGCCTTCATCGACACCTCCCAGCGCCACGTGACCGGCGAGATCCGCCTGCGCCTGCACGCCGGTCGGGCGGTGCCCACCGGGCGTCGTGGGGCCGGCTCGCTCTACGACTTCGAACTGGCGACCTACGACACCGGCGACACCTTCGACCAGAGCCTGGCCCGCGGCTTCGTCCAGCTCTGGGGCCTGCCCAGCCGGATGGCCGCTCGGCGCGAGGAGAAGCTAGGCGGATGACCCCTCCGGCAACGCGGCTGTGGGGCGGGCGCTTCCGCCGCGGTCCGTCCGAGGCGCTCACCGCTCTGTCGGGTTCGACGCACTTCGACTGGCGACTGGCGCCCTACGACCTGGCCGGCTCCCGGGCCCACGCGCGGGTCCTTCACTCCGCCGGCCTGCTCGACGACGCCACGTTGCAGGCCATGCTCGCCGGTCTGGACGATCTGGCCACCGATGTCGCCGCCGGCCGGTTCCGCCCGGACGAGGCCGACGAGGACGTGCACACGGCGTTGGAGCGTGGGCTGATCGAGCGGGTCGGCGCCGAGGTGGGCGGCCGGCTGCGGGCGGGGCGCTCGCGCAACGACCAGGTGGCCACGCTCATCCGCATGTACCTGCGCGATGCCGCCCGCTCGGTCGCCGAGGGCGTCGGTGCGCTGGTCAGGGCTCTGGCCGGTCAGGCCGAGCGCCACCTCGAGGCGCCGATGCCGGGCCGAACCCATCTGCAGGCCGCCCAGCCGGTATTGCTGTCCCACCACCTGCTCGCCCACGCGTGGGCGTTGACCCGCGACGTCGACCGCCTGCGCGACTGGGACGAACGCGCTGCCCTGAGTCCCTACGGCGGCGGCGCCCTGGCCGGCTCCTCGCTCGGCCTCGATCCCGGGCAGATCGCCACCGAGCTGGGCTTTCGTGCACCGGTGGACAACTCCATCGACGGCACCTCCGCGCGTGACGTCGTGGCCGAGTTCTCCTTCGTCACCGCCATGCTGGCCGTCGACCTGTCCCGCCTGGCCGAGGACGTCATCCTGTGGGCGACCCCGGAGTTCGGCTTCGTCACTCTCGACGACGCCTATTCGACCGGGTCGTCGATCATGCCGCAGAAGAAGAACCCGGACGTGGCCGAGCTGGCCCGCGGCAAGGCCGGGCGGCTCATCGGCAACCACGCCGGCCTACTGGCAACCTTGAAGGGACTTCCGCTGGCCTACAACCGCGACCTGCAGGAGGACAAGGAGCCGGTCTTCGACTCGGTCGACTCCCTTCAGCTGCTTTTGCCCGCGCTGGCCGGGCTGGTCGAGACACTGCAGTTCGACACGGCCCGGATGGCTGCGCTGGCCGGTCAGGGTCACTCGCTGGCCACCGACGTGGCCGAGTGGCTCGTGCGGCACGGAGTGGCCTTCCGCGTCGCCCACGAGGCGGCCGGCGCGTGCGTGCAACGCTGCGAGGAGCTCGGCGTAGAGCTGAATCAGCTCCGGAACACCGACCTGGCCGTTATCTCACCCGACCTGACCCCCGAGATCCGCGAGGTCCTCACCGTGGCCGGATCAATCGCCTCCCGCTCGGCCTTCGGGGGCACCGCCGCGCCCCGCGTGCGCGAACAGCTCGGCCGGCTCCGGACGGTGGCCGAGCAGCAGGCCGGGTGGAGCGGCCGCCCGGTCGAAACGGGTTGATCCGTGTCTTCCGCTTTCCGGGACCGTGAGCGTGCCGACGCGGCGTCCGCAGCACGCGCCGCGCTGAGCGGACGCGGCTCCGACGTCGCCGCGCTGCTGCTCGGCGCCGAGGTGACCAGCGACGTCGGCCCGCAGGTCGCGGTGCGGCTCACCGAGGTCGAGGCCTACGAAGGCAGGGATGACCCGGCGTCACACGCGTTCCGGGGACGGACCGCCCGCAACGCCGTGATGTTCGGTCCGGCCGGCCACCTGTACGTGTACTTCGTCTACGGGATGTACTTCTGCGCCAACGTCGTCTGCGGGAGGCCGGGGGAGGCGACCGCCGTTCTCCTGCGGGCCGGCGTGGTGGTCGAGGGCGCACTAGTCGCCCGCGCGCGGCGGCCGACCGCGCGCCGGGAGGTCGACCTGGCTCGTGGCCCGGCCGGCCTGACCCGCTCGCTCGGACTGACCCGCGACGTCAACGGCGTGGATCTGCTCGACCCCGCATCCCCGGTCCGACTGACGCTCCCTGCCCAGCCGGTGCCGCCGGCCGGGCTCGAGCGCGGACCCCGGGTGGGCGTGTCCACCGCGCGCACCGCCCCGCTGCGATTCTGGATCCGCGACGACCCGACGGTGTCGAAGTACCGCGCCGCCGTCCGCCGGCCACCGTCCGCCGGCCGGAAGGCGGCCCGGTCAACCGGTCGGGACGGGCAGACTGATCGCCCGTGAGCACCGACCCGTCCACCGTCGCCCTTCCGCCCGGCCTGCCCGCCCACCTCGCGGCCGCGTACGAGGTGCTGGCTGCCGGGGCCGCGGACATCCTTCCGGCCGACGGCCTGGCCGAGCGCCTGGCCGCGGCCGACCGGGAGAACCGCCCACTGCGGGTGAAGCTCGGCATCGACCCGTCGGGAACGCAGCTGACCCTCGGCCATGCGGTCGTGCTGCGCAAGCTGCGCCAATTCCAGGACGCCGGGCACGTGGCCGTCCTGGTGGTCGGCGGCTTCACCGGACAGGTCGGTGACCCCTCCGGCCGCACGGCCACGCGCACGGCCCAGACCGCGGCGGACGTAGTGGCCAACTCGGCCGGGTACTTCGCCCAGCTCATGCGGGTCCTCGACCCCGACCCGGCGCGCTGCGAGATCATCAACAACGCCGACTGGCTCGAGCCGATGGTGCTCGGCGAGCTGCTCGGCTACACCCGCCTGATCACCGTGGCCCAGCTGCTCGAGCGAGACGACTTCGCCCGTCGCTTCCGGGGCAACGAGCCCATCACGCTGTCGGAGTTCTTCTACCCACTGCTGCAGGGCATCGATTCGGTGGCCATCCACGCCGACGTGGAGCTGGGAGGCACCGACCAGACATTCAACAATCTCGTCGGACGGGAACTACAGCGAAGCCGAAGGCAGGCGCCCCAAGCCGTACTCACGATGCCGCTGCTGGTCGGCACCGACGGGGTCGAGAAGATGGGTAAGTCGCTGGGTAACTTTATCGCCATCGACGCCCCGGCCGACGACCAGTTCGGCGCCCTGATGAGCGTTCCCGACCCGGTGGTCGGGACGTACGCCCGCCTCGCCACCGACCTCCATCCGCGCGAGGTCGCGCAGCTCGACGAGGCGGTGGTCGAGGGCGGCCCGGCGGCCAATCGGGCCAAGCGGGCCATGGCGGCAGCCGTGGTGCGCCTGTACCACGGGGCCGACGCCGCGGCCGCGGCCGAGGACCACTTCGACGCGGTGTTCCGGCGGGGTGAACAACGCACCGACGCGCCCGTGCACCAGGTCGCGGCCGCGGCAGTCCTGCATCTGCCCCGGATCCTCGTCGATGCCGGCATGGCCGACTCCTCGAGCGCGGCCCGGCGGCTGGTCGACAGCGGGGCCGTCCGCATCGACGGCCGATCCGTCGCCGCCGGGACCTACGACCTACCCGTCGCCGAAGCCCAGGGCCGGGTCCTGGCCGTCGGAAAGCGGCGCGCGGTGCGCCTCCAGGTGGGTTGAGCATTCGCGGCCCTTTCCGACGGACGCGCGTCCCGGCGCGGGGCCGGCTTCACCCGCCCGAAAGGGCTCAACGACAGGGGCGGACGGAGCTTATGACGCCGCAGGAGGGCTTATCGCCTTCCGCCCACGGACAACTTGACGCTCTTCCGCACTCGTGCGTACTGTTCCTGAAGTCCGGCAGCACGACCTTCGGGTCGCGCCCGGACCGGCCCCGAGCCGGAAGCGCTGCCGCACCATCGCGCGCTGCGCCGGTCCATGGGGATTCGGGCGGTGCAGCCGTTTGACGGCCGCGGAGCCGACCGAGTAGCGTTACACAGGTTGCCCCGAGACGGTCCGAAAGGACAGCGACGGTGCGCGTCCGCTCCTTGAGAACTCAACAGTGTGCCGAAAGTTAGTGCCATAAGCATTACCTCGTCCGTCCTATGGCCGGTTTGCCGGGCACGGGACGAACGATTCCTTTGGTACATCGAGCTACAAGAAAGACCAGCTCGTATGACCAGCGATCAGATGTCGCGCAAGCGACGCTTCGTATGTCGACACACCGCGACGCCTCGGCGTTGCGGGTAGTCATAGAACATTCACGGAGAGTTTGATCCTGGCTCAGGACGAACGCTGGCGGCGTGCTTAACACATGCAAGTCGAGCGAGGCCCTTCCTTCGGGAAGGTGCCCTAGCGGCGAACGGGTGAGTAACACGTGGGCAACCTGCCCCTAGCACTGGGATAACTCCGGGAAACCGGGGCTAATACCGGATACGACTTCTCCTGGCATCGCGAGAAGTGGAAAGGATTCTGGCTAGGGATGGGCCCGCGGCCTATCAGCTTGTTGGTGGGGTAAT
>JBDUAD010000060.1:0-17642 GCA_040004775.1 bacterium
GGGCTGAGAACGATCCCGGCGTGATGTCCACCGCCCGCACCGGTGGCGGCGCCCAGTAGTAGCCCTGCTCGATCATCTTCGACCAGGCGTCCTGCTGACCCTGGGAGTACCCGAGGGCCTTGGCCACGTCGCGGATGGCCGACTTGGGCCGGTAGGTGATGACGTTGGCCACCTGCGCGGTATGCCGGCGGTCGTAGCGCTCGTAGACATGCTGGATGGCCTCCTCGCGACGGTCGGACTCGATGTCGAGGTCGATGTCGGGCGGGCCGTCGCGGTCGGGGGACAGGAACCGCTCGAACAACAGGCCGTAGCGCACCGCGTCGACCGCGGTGATGCCGATGGCGAAGCAGACCGCGGAGTTGGCCGCGCTGCCCCGGCCCTGACACAGGATCCCGCGGCTACGGCAGAACTCGACGATCTCCCACACCACCAGGAAGTACCCCGGGAAGTTGAGCTGCTCGATGATCTCCAGCTCGTGCTCGATCTGGGCGTAGGGGTCGACGAAGCCCTCGCGTCGCGCCCAGCGGGTGGCGTCCTCGCGCGGGCCGTAGCGCTCGCGGGCGCCGCGGTAGGCCAGCTCGCGCAGGTAGGTCATCTCGGTATGTCCGTCGGGCACCGGGTAGGGCGGCAGCTCAGGCGCGATCAGCCGCAGTGGGAACGCGAGCTCCGTACCGAGGCGGGCGGCGAGGGCCACCGCGCCGGGCCAGCGGGCGAAGCGGGCGGCCATCTCCTCCCCGCTGCGCAGGTGCTGGCCGGCCCAGGACGGCAACCAGCCGTCGACGTCCTCCAGCGTGGAGCGGGCCCGCACCGCGGCCATCGCCGTGGCCAGCGAGCGTCGCGACGGCTCGGCGTAGTGCGCGGCGGTGGTGGCCACGCACGGCAGCCCGGCCTCGTCGGCCAGGAAGTACAGCGCGTCGTTGAGGTCGTCGGTGAGCGGCTCGAGGCCGTGGGTCAACTCGATGACGACGTTCTCGCGCCCGAAGCGGCCTACCAGCTCGTCCACGGCCCGGCGGCCGGCGGCCAGATCGAAGCGCCCGGGCGGTCCGTCGGCTCCGGTCAGCGCGGCGCGGACCGGTCCCTTGCGGCAGCCGGTGAGCACCAACCAGTGGCCGGCGGCGTTGGCCGACAGCTCGTCGAGGTCGTAGACCGGGCGGCCCTTGGAGCCGCCGCGTAGCTGGGCCTCGCTGATCGAACGGGCCAACGCGGCGTAGCCGGTGGGGTCGCGGGCCAGCACCAGCAGGTGGCGCTGGGCCGGGTCGGGTGTGCCGACCCGGGCGGCGATCATGCGCTCGGACTGGGTGGCCGGGATGGTCACGTCCAGCGACAACTCGGCCCCGAACACGGTGGGCAGGCCCAGCACCTCGGCCGCTTCGGCGAAGCGCACGATGCCGTAGAAGCCGTCGTGGTCGGTCAAGGCCAACGCGGTCAGTCCCAGCCGAACGGCCTCCTCGGCCAGTTCCTCCGGAGTGGACGCTCCGTCGAGGAAGCTGAACGAGGAGTGGGCGTGCAACTCGGCGTACGGCGTCGGCGTGCCGGAGCCGGGCCGCGACACCGGCGCGTACAGGGGTGTGTAGCCCTGGCGCTTGCGCGACCAGGCCGGCGAATCGCCGCCATCACCGGGAGGGACGGGCGGGCCGCCCGACAGCGTGCGTTCCAGTTCCCGCCAGGGAATTGGAGGATTGCCGAAGCCCACATCTCATCATCGAACACGTGTTCGATATCCGCAACCTCTAGTGAGTCAAGAGTTCGGCGTCGTCGATGAGCCGAGGCGGATGATGGCGGCATGGACGTGGAACTGCTGATCGTGCCTGACTGCCCGAACGAGAACGTCACCGCGCAGCTGCTGCACACCGCGCTGGTCGACGTGGGCCTTGCTCCCGCGCACTTTCGGACCACAGTCATCTCCACGCCCGCCGAAGCGGAACAACGCGGCTTCACCGGTTCACCCACCGTTCTACTCAATGGCGTCGACCCGTTCGCCGAACCGGGTCGCCCGGTCGGGCTGAGCTGCCGGGTTTATCGCAACCCCAGCGGATCCGGCGGCGTGCCCGACCTGGCCGCCCTGCGGCAAGCCCTGAAACGGGCTGCCGCCCGGCAATGATCCGTCCGGCACAGGAGGTGCGCCACCTCCGAACGAACCGGCAGGCGGGCAAACACCGCGCCATGATGGCCCGATGAACCCGACGGTGGGCGACGTGGTCATCGACGACCGGACCGATCGCGTCGACTGGGACCAGGCGAAAGCCGATCTCCGCGCTGACGATTTCGACAACGGGCGGTCGGCGGAGGCGCTCCGGCGCTCGTTCGAACAATCGCACCACGTCGCATTCGCGTGGCTGGACGGCAGGACGGTCGGCATGGCGCGGTTGCTGTCCGATGGTGTGTGCAATGCCTATCTGCTGGATGTCTGGACCCAGTCCTCCGTACGCCGGCGCGGAGTGGCGACGGCCATGATCGGCTGGCTCGTGCAGTCGGTCCCCGGCCAGCACGTCGGCCTGCAGACGGACGACGCCGAACACTTCTACGAGGCCTTGGGCTTCCGACCGCAGCCGCAATTCATGAGTCTCGTCGTCGGTCGATGGCTCGACAACGCGGGCAACGGGTAGCTCGACGGTTACAACGCAGACCGCGAAAGGAGCCCGGTCTCATCCACGAGGTGGTAGTCGCGGGGCTATGCGGACTCCAACCACGGCTGGCGCAGGTCGAAGAACTCCGGTTCACCGACGCTGAGCTGGTTCATCTCCTCCATCTGGGCCTGCAGTTCCGGTGGGGGCGTCTTGCGCTCGCCCTCGCGGGCGTCCTCCTCGGAGGTGAAGTACAGAACCATCGTCCACGTGCCGTCGTTGTGGGCAACGCTCACGCTGCCGAGGACCTCCGGCCGGAACGCCGCCCACTCGTCCGCGTGGGTCTGCATGAGTTCCTGCGCGCGGTTCCCATCGCGGCCTTGTTGGCCCTGCATGACCTGCACGAACCCGGCGCGATCCGGGTCACCACGCAGGTCCGCCCAGACGTGTGAGCTGTCGCGAAAATTCGCCTTTCCGTCCAACAGCTCGGCGGTGTCCGACCACCACGCCCCCTGCTCCGGACGGTCACTGTTGCGGCGCGCGGCCTCCTCCGACTCGAAGCGGGCGACCACCACGAGCCGCCCGTCGTCGGTGACCCCGGCGGTGGAGCCGAGCCAGCCGTCCGCACCGGAGGCGAGCTCTTTCGACCAGCGCTCCAACGCGGCCCGGATAGGGGCGGGATCGGCGGCGCGACCGGTGATGACCTGAACGAACATGGCGACCTCCCTGCGTTGGATCGATCGGTGTCGCCCAGACGCTACGACGAATCCGGTGTCCCGTCACTAGCGGGTCTGACCGCGACGGCGACCTCGTTCACCAGCCCGGCAGCTATGACCAAGGTGGCGCGCAGTTCGGCCGGCGTGGTGCCGATCGACCCGAGCAATGCCTGCGCGCGCGCGGCGAAATCCGCCGGGGCGATCGGTAGTGCGCCGGTAGCTGCGATCGCCCCCTTCTCGTTCGTCAACCACACGCCGGCCCGCCCATGCAGCGCGTGCGCGCACACCCCGAGGACGCGGAACAGGCACCCGGTGACGTAGGCCGCGTCGCCCCGCTCGACCACCTTCCTCGCCCCACCGAGCAGGAAGTCGGCCTCCCACAGTCCGGCGACGAGCGCATCGGCCAACCGGGGCGGGTAGTGCCGCGCGGCTTCGTGCAGCGACGTGACCTCACCGGTTGGGTCGGCTAGAACCACGCACACCGCGGCCTCGCCGGCGTAAGCGAAGTCGGGCACTCCCAGTGGATGACCGGCCTGGGCGTGAAACGTGTAGCGGCCGGCCTGGGCGTCGCGCCAGGACGCCTGGACGCGGTCGAGGTCACGGTAGATCCAGTCGACCGCAGTGCCGGCGATGGAAAGCCAGCCGCCGCCGTCCACCCACGGGCCCCACGCGCCGGGCTGCGTCACCGCGGCTTGTGGACCCGAGATCTCCCGGGCCAGCCGGCCGAGCGCCGCGACGTCGAGCGGGGGCCGGTAGTACAGACCCAGATCGACGTCGGAGTTCTCAGTGGCCGTGCCCCGCGCTCGGCTGCCGCCGAGGACGACGGCGACCGCACCGTCGACCTCGATCAGACGCTCAGCCAGGCCGATCAGCTGTCCCTGCTCAATCACGCATCGATCCTGCGGCACCGGTCCACCGACGCGGCGGCGGCTCGCGGCCGATGAGTTCACGGTGCGGCTGCGGTCTCTATGGCGAGGGCCGGATCCTGCCGGCCGTCCGGACCGTACGAGGCGCAGTCGCTCAGCGGGAGGACTTCATTGGACGTTCATCGACTTTCACGCCGGACTTGACCGCTCGGTGCCGCCGCGGCAGAACGGACGAGACCCCGGACGAGGAGACGGCCGGCGAGGAAGACAGGCCGGTCAGGGCACAACCGGCGGCGTGGTGGCCCAACCGGCGGTAGGCCTCGAACTCCCGGTCACTGTAGAGCTGGTACAGCGTCGAATCGTTGGGGAAGTTGTCGTGCTGCTTGGCCCACGCCTGCACGTCCCAGCTCACACCGGCCGCCATCGCGAGCTTGCAGTAAAGCAGGGTGCCGCCCACGCCGTCGGGATACACGAACTCGCCGTGGGCCATCATTGTCGGCGCGTACGGCTGGCCCGGCTGGGCGCTGAGCTGCGTGGCCGGATCGATCGTGATCTCCACCCCGAGGTCGGCGCGGGCGGTCTCGATCGCCTGGCCGAGAGTGGACCAACCGCCGGGCTGGTCACCGGACGCGTCGAAGCTGATGATTTCCGTGGCGCCGCGGCGCAGGGCCTCGACCAGTCCCAGGTTCTCGTAGTGGCCACCGTCGGTCACGTAGATCCATCGGCTGCGCAGCGTCGTGCCGCCGAAGGTCTCCTTTAGCAGGGCGCAGATCCCTGGTTGGTGGGCCTGCCACCGGACCAGCTTGATGCATCGGCTGAGCAAGTTCTCGTTGGCGTGGGGCGGCCACTGCCGCTCCTCGAGCCGGGCGTCGAGCGGGTTCGGCAGCCACAGGCCGAGCCGGACGTTGGTCAGGCTCAACAGCAATCGCGAGGAGGGCCGCGACATCCGTCCCATCTGCGGGGAGACGGCGGCGCCACTGACCGCGACCGCGGCCGGCAGGGTCATCAGGCGTTGTCCAGCCCGCTCCTCGTACTCGCGGGTGGGCAGCATGAGGGGACGATCATCCAGGACCGCTTGGTTGTCGGTGCGCCATTGCCGCAGGTTGCTGTCCCCGGGGTGGGTGCGCGGGCCGTGCTTGTAGTGCGGATCGCCGGCGTGCTCCGGCACGGCGGTGTGTTCCGGATTGCCGGCCCCGTCGCCGGTGAACATCGTCCCGGCCGAGATACCGGTCCAGGACGAACTGAACGTGAACGGCGCGCAGTTGCGACCGGAGGGCACCACGTGGCGCTCGTCGGTGTTCACCGTGGCGCACACGACCAGGGCCGGACCACTGTCCCCGGCGTAGGACGAGAAGCGTATGGGTCGGCTGTAGTCCTGGGCCGCCGCGGTGGTGGCGCTGGTCCGCTCGACCGCGAACGCGCTGGCCAGCCGCGAGCGGTAGTAGGGATGCAGTGAGTTGCGGTTGACGTCGGTGACCGCCTTGACCACGACGATCCCCACGAGGCACGCGCCGCAGATCCACCACTGCTGCGTCCAGTGATCACCGGTGGCGGCGTTGGAGGTCCACGTCAGGAACGCGGCGACGAGAAGAACCAGGACCAGCGCGGAACCGAGCCAGGGGACCACCCGACGCAGGACCTTGGTGCCGATGCCGGACATCACGCGCCCGACCGCCGACTTCGGGCCCTGGCCGGCGTCGGCTACGGTCTTGAACGCCCCGATGTGACCCCGGACCAGTCCTACCGTGGCGGCGACCGTGCCGACGAACGTGGCGGTCTGGGTGGTTGCCCCTACGTGCACGTCCGACGTCGAGGTGACGCCGGACAGCAGGTGGAGCAGGAACGGCACGACCATGAACAGCAGTGCGACGAGGAGCGCCGAACCCAGCCCGGCCAGCGACGCGCGGGTCAGCCACCGGGTCCGGACCTCCTTCGGGCGGAAGTAGACGTCGCTGAGCTTCTCGGCGGTGAACAGGGCCACCCCGGTCGCCACGAGGACCAGGACCGTAACGACGACCCAGTTCGGCACGGACACCTGCCACGTGCCGTCGTCCAGACGCAACGCGTCCATGCCCCGTGAACTCAACAGCGAGCCCAGGACCTTGGCCGCGACGTAGAGTCCGGCCAGCATAGGAGCCAGGTTCAGCAGCAGTCCGTACACCAGCCCGAGCAAACCGACCGATATCGCGGTCCGGTCGTCGGCCAGATAGCGGGTGTGGGCGCGCAGCAGGTTGTCCTCGGCCGAACCCGGCGCATAGGCCGGTGCCGTCGCCCAGTCGGGCGGGTTGTCACTACGGCGGCGTTCTTCGAGCTTGTGGTTCACCATCGCGTAGGACCCGGCGATGTAGCCGCCGCCGGACACCGAGGTGATGAAGTCGGCCTCGGAGTACCAGCTGCGGCCCGGATCGGTTCCCGTGCCGGGTTCGTTCAGCTTCTGTAGGCCACCGAGGGCGAAGGCGGCCGCGCGAATCCCTCCGCCGGAACAGCAGATCGCGCGGGTACGGGCCGGGCCGGGGCCGGGAGCGCCGGGCGGGACCGCCCCGGGCAGCAGGGGCACGGACTTCGTTGCACCAGGCATGGCGGTCTCCTCGGCGTTCGTCTGACGGCGAGGAGGCTGCGTCGATCAGGGTGATACCGCCGACCGGCGGGCGACCACGGCCCATAACGGGTCGCCGCGGTGTCGGACCGGAGTACGCAGCGTGACGTCGGCCGGATCGAAGCCACCGGCCAGGCGGACGTAGGCGCGCACGATCTCGCCGTGCGTTTCGTCGTCGGTGGCCAGCCAGCCGCGGATGGTCTTGGTCGGAAAGCACCGGTCGGAGTAGGTGATCACCACCGGGCCGCCCGGTCGCAGCACCCGGGCCACCTCGACCAGGACCTCGACCGGCCGCGTCAGGTAGTCGATCGACACGCAGCAGGTCGCCGCGTCGAACGACCGGTCGGCGAACGGGAGCACGGGATCGGAGTTGAGGTCCTGCACAACACGCTCGGCCGCCTGGGGATTCGCCGCCAGCTCCGCCTCGTTGAGACCGAGGACGGTCAAGTGGTCCGGCGCCCGTTCGAAGTGCGACACCCACGACGACATCAGGTCGAGCACGCGACCGTCCAGACCGAGCTCGCCGTACAGCGCTCCTACCGCAGCAATCGCGCCGTCGTCGATGTGGGTGACCAGGCGGGGCTGGTCGTAGAAGTCGAGGTCGTCGGTCTCGTCGGCCCGGTCGAAGAAGCTGGGCGGGAACTCGCTCACCACATCGAGTGTGCCCGGCGATACCCGAGGCGTCAGTGGTCATCGTCGTGCCCGTCGATTCATGGTCACCCAGGGGGTCGCGGCGCTCGTAAGATCTGCACTCACCGAGACGGACCAATCCGAGACGCAGGGAAGCACGCGGGTGACAGTGACGTGTCCGATCGGGAACTGAGCGAGGCCGAGCGCACGGTGTACGAAGGCCTGCGGCGCACCGCGGCGCTGTTCGCCCGCGAGCTGTCGGCGGCGCTGGAGCACGACGTGCGCCTGACCGCGGTGGAGTTCGAGCTGCTGGAGACGCTGGCCACGCCGGAAGCGGAACGCCTGCGCATGAGCGACCTCGCCGAGCGGATCATGCTCACGCCGAGCGGAGTGACTCGGGTGGTCACGCGCCTGGGCCGGCGCGGCCTGCTGGTGCGCCATCGCACCGACGGCGGTGACGGCCGGGCCTACGTCGCGACGATTACCGAGGCGGGCCGCGAGCTGCTGGCCCGGGCCGGGTCGGCCCATCGGTCGGCGGTGCGCCGGGTCGTACGGGCCAACTTCAGCGAGGCCGAGACCGCGGCACTGGCCGCACTGCTCACCGACCGGATTCCACGGCTGCCGGAGCTGCGTTGATCCGCGCTTGCGCTTGTGCGGCATCGAAGCTGATCGCGCGTCTGCGCTGATCCGTGCATCTGCAGGGCCGACGACGGACCATTCGCAATCCCGTGGTGTACACGAAGGTGCACACAGAACGTGTGCACGAGTGTGTACACCTCGCCTATTCGAACAACCTCGCCATCGGTTTCGGCCGCCGCCGGCATTCATCCGCGGACTTCCAACAAGCGCGTCCCTCTAATCTGACGCCATGCCCGGGGAGTTGGAGGAGCTGTTGCTGCCCGACGCGGCCGCCTGGCGCGAGTGGCTGGAAGCTCATCACGAGACGTCGCCCGGCGTGTGGCTGGTGCTGCACAAGCAGGGCGGCACGGTCACCGGGCTGACCTACGACGGCGCGCTGGACGAAGCGCTGTGCTTCGGGTGGATCGACGGGCAGGTGCAGCGCCGCGACGAGGGCAGCTTCCGCGAGCGGTTCACCCCGCGTCGCCCGCGCAGCCCGTGGTCGGCGCGCAACGTCGGCCACGTCGCCCGGCTGCGGGAGGACGGCCGGATGCATCCGGCCGGCGAGCGTCAGGTCAGCGCCGCGCAGGCCGACGGGCGGTGGGTGGCGGCGTATGCCGGGTCGGCCACGGCCGAGGTGCCACCCGACCTGGCCGCGGCCGTCGCCGCCGAACCGCAGGCTCAGGCGATGTTCGACGTGCTGACCGCGCAGAACCGCTACGCGCTGATCTATCGGTTGGGCAACATCAGGCGGGCCGACACCCGTGCTCGACGGGTGAGCGAGTACGTGGCGATGCTGGCTCGCGGGGAGACGATTCACCCGCAAAAGAAGCGGCCATGAGTCCCGTCGCCGTAGCGCGCCTTTCCCCGCGCCCGCCGACGCGCACCGAGGCCCCCGCCGCGGACTGCGGAGGGGGCCTCGGGTCAGGGCCGGTGGCCGAGTGCGCGCTTGCTGGTGCGGGCGCCGCCGGCCGGTGGGCTACGTGGTGGCGACGGTGATCTTGGCGACGCCGACCAGCAGGCCGGCCTTGACCGCGTCGGTCTTGAAGGTCTGGTTGAGCAGACCGGCGGCGTCGGGCGAGATCTCCACCTTGGTGCCCTCGAGCACCGCGGTGTCCTTGGTCGGAGTCTGCAGGGCCTTGAGGGTGCGGCCGTCCAGGTTGAACAGGTAAGCCTTCGGCGCGGCGACGGCGCCGTTGACGCTGACCTTGCCGTAGAGCTTGGAGGTGCCCGGGTCGATGTCGAAGTCGGTCAGCTCGACCTTCGTCGCGCCCGCGGTCAGGGACAGGCCGCTGCCGTTGTGCTGGATATCGCCCTGCACGAACGGGTTGACCGTGCCCGGCTTGTAGTACGTCACGTTGCCGCCGGTGATCGGGAACGATGCGACGCCGGTGCCGCCGTCGAGCTTGGCGGTGCCGACCGTTCCCGGCGTGAGCTTCAGGGTGGTGAGTGCGTCGACGAAGCCCTTGTCCAGGGTCACCTGGGTCATCTTGCCCTTGCTCAGGTTGTTGATCTGCGCGACGGGCTTGGAGCTGTCGCTGCTGGAGTCACTGGAGCACGCGGCCAGCGGCCCGACGAGAAGAGCGGCCGCAGTGAGGCCGAGAGCGGCCCGCTTGGCGATGTTCATGGAGGTCCTTCCGAAGGCTGATGATCTGTCGGCAGGGGTTCGGCTCGTGTACCCGTGGCGGTTCAGCCGGTAGGTGCGCAAGGTCGGATCGGTACCGATCCGTGATGCGTCGTGCTCAGTCGTAGACGGCGTCCAGCGTCCAGCGCACGCTGGTCGAGGTGAGGTCCGCACCGACCGCCCGGGGCAGGGACGCGAGTGCCAACTCGCAGGTGACCAGATAGGCGCGCCCGCGCAGATCGACCAGCTGGAACCGGGCGCGGCGCCGAGGTGGTGCTGATGCGGATGCCGGCGAGGCGGCTGGCGCGGCTGGCGCTGCTGTGCGCGGTGTCCACCAGCTGTCGTCCACCGGCCACGGACCGGCCCAGGCCGTGACCGGGACCGGTGACTCCGTGCCCAGGCTCAGCCGCGCCGGTGGCATGGGGACGCCGCCGCGCGCAGTGATGAGCACCGGTCGACCGGCGTCGTCGAGCACCTGGATCTCGCGCGGCGGATCGAGCAGCACCGACGGAGCCGGAGCGGGCAGCCGCCCCGGCCAGGGCCGCTCGGGCCCGCGTTCGGGCACCGGGTCGTCCCCCCACGGCACCAACCGGGTGCGCTCGCGCGGATCACGACCTCCGTCGAGCACGGGGCTCAGCACCGATCCGTGCCCGAGCAGCGTCTGCACGCGCGCGAGCGCTCGGTGTGCGCGCTCGTCGCCGGCGCCCGGCCCGGACCACAGCGACTGCTGATGCGCACCGGTCGGCACGCAGTGGATCGGCACCAGTCGCAGCAGGCTCACCCCGCCGCTCGGCCGGCCCGCCGTCACCGGCTCCGGCGGCGACCGCCTATCCCGCCCGCCCGGCCCCGGCGGTCCGGCGCCGGTATCGACCGTGTCGACCGCATCACCGCGCAGCCAGCCCTCGAGTTGCCAGCGGATGCGGTCGAGGACGTCGACGGCTGAGAGCACCGATGCGTGCCGCCAACGCCGCACCGTCTCCTCGCCGTTCTCGGTGCGGGCGATGAGCTCGAAGCAGGTGCAGGCCAGCCCGTAGGCCAGCAACCCGGTGACGAACCGCTCGGCCGTGGTGCGCGCGGAGAACGCCACCGCGTCGATGCGCTCCAGTGGCGGCTCGAAGACGAGGTCCAGCGTGTGCTCGGCGGCCGGCGGGCGAGCGGCGAGCGGTCGGGCGTCGCGCCCGCCGCACTGGCGATGTACCCACGCGCCGGTCGGCCCGAAGCGCGCCAGCACGTCGCGGGCCGGCAGCGCGGCGAACGCCCCGAGGGTGCGAATGCCGAGGCGAACCAGCAGATCGACCAGCTCGGGCTCGTCGACGGTCTGGATGGGCAGGTCGGCCAGGAACGACGCCGACTCCCCGGGTGGGACGAGCACGGCTCGGCGGGCGGCCTGCTCGGCGGCGAACGAACCGTCGGCCGCGCCGATCAACACGTCGGCGCTCAGCTCACTGACTCGCCGCGACAGCGCATGCACCACCGCGGTCTCGCTGCCGAAGTAGCGGGTCGGTCCTTTGGCGCCGATCACCGCCAGCCCCGGCCGGGTGATCTCCACCCCGGGAGCGATCGACTCGATGGCTGCGACCACCGGCTCGAACGCTCGCGCCTCGGCGACCTCGTCGCGAGGGAGGACGACGAGGTCCGGACAGCGGCTCTGAGCCTCGCGACGGCGCATGCCGCGGCGCACCCCGGCCCGCCGAGCCGGATAGGAGCACGCGACGACGTGGTTGGCCGTCACTACGGCCAGCGCCTGCTCGGCGGTGCTGATCGGACCGTCCGATCCGCCGGTCGGCGCGGCCGCGGTGACCGGCCAGTCGGGGCACCAGATCGCCATCATGCGGGCCGGTGCATCCGACGGTGCACTTCCCGCGCTCACCGCGCTTCCCGCACCCACCGCGATCACCCGGCCCGCAGCACGGGAAGGGCTCCCGCGCCGGTGCTGGAGACGGCGGTGCCGATCCCGCCGTTTGGATCTGGCAGGAAGCACTGAGCGCTTCGAGGGCGCGCGGCCGCGGCCCGTCCCCGCGCGGTGACGGTGACCGCCCGGGCTCGCAACCGCCCATGGCCACTGCCCACGCCGGCCCATTGCCCGGCGCTCAATCCCACCTCGACGTCCGCGCGCGGCCAGTGCACGCCGTCGCCGAGGTAGGGCATCAGCACCGCCGCCCGGCCGCGGGTCCGCGCCGCCAGGCGGCGCAGGTCGCCGTCGGTGACCCGGGCCGGTGGTCGCACCGCCACTATGTCCACCGCGTCGAGCAGCGCCCCCACCGCGGTCAACCAACCCGGTCCCGGAGCCGGGACGAGAGCCAGGCGGGACAGGTCCACGCCGTACTCGACCGCGGCCTCGGCGCTGATCGACGGCAGTCCGACCAGCGCGCACCAGGCCCCGGCTCCCGAGGGACCGCCGAGCAGGGCCAGCAGCAGCGAAACCGACCCGCGGACCGCGACCGTGCTGCCCCGGCGCAGGCCGTCCGGAAGCACCGTCTCCAGCGCGGGCGCCACCGGCAACGGCGGCACCGCCCGCCGGGCCAACGCGTCGACGGGACGGACGAGGTCGGCCACGGCCACGGTGCCCGAATCGAGCACCGACCGACGCGCTCGCGCGGTACGCACCGTGGCGCGGTCGTCGTCCAGCGCCGCGGTCATACGAGGATGGTCGAACACGTGTTCGAACGCTGTCAACCCGTATCGGCGTGTCGGCCACTCCATCATGAGCCGGTCGGCAGTGGACTAGACCAAACGGGCTCCGGTCGGCCGCGTACGCCCGTGCTGAAGACGGCGTCGGCGCCAGGTGGCAACCGTCAGAAATCGAGAAGTGCCGGTGTTCGAGCAGAAGTTAGCCTGAACCGGCATCAGCAGCTGCGCTGAGTCCTCCGGGGTTCGCACCGCAGCTCACGCAGGTGAAACTCATTCGACGCGCGGAGGTGCTTCACGATGGCTGAGACGAAGCCGGCGAAGAAGGGCACGAAACAGCCCGCCACGAGGACCACCGGGCGCCGAAAGGCCTCCTCCACGTTCACGGACGACGAACGAGCTGCGATGAAGGAACGCGCCCAGGAACTAAAGGACGCTGAGCCCCGTCGCTCACGCGCGAGCAAGACGGATGGGGAGAGCGCCGTGCTCGCGAAGATCGCAGAGATGCCGGAACACGATCGCGCGATGGCTGAGGGGCTCCACGCGATCGTCAAAGCCACCGCACCGGACCTCTCGCCGCGAACCTGGTACGGAATGCCTGCGTACGCCAAGGACGGCGACGTCGTCTGTTTCTTTCAGAGCGCGCAGAAGTTCAAGTCGAGGTACGCGACGTTCGGCTTCAGCGACAAGGCGAACCTTGACGAAGGCGGCATGTGGCCGGCCTCCTTCGCGCTGAAGGAGTTGACGTCCGCCGAAGAGGAACAGATCGCAGCGCTGGTGAAGAAAGCGGTGGGCTGAGCGCCGAGCTCGCGCCGGGATCCCCATCCGGCAGCCGGTGACCGCCGGCTCAGACTTGCTCGCGCGAGCACCACCAAGTTGTACGTCCGCCCACAACGCCCTGCTGCATGGGCGCCCCGCAGCGCGGGCACACGCCGCCCTTGACCCGGGCCGCGATGACCTCACCGGTGTGTACGCCGCCCTGCGCGATCGCCGAGGTGATCGCGCGGCGCAGTGCGCGGTGCAGCCGGGTCACTTCACCCGTCGTCAGTTCCGACACCGGCCGGGCCGGGTCGATGCGGGCCAGCCAGAGCAACTCGTCGGCCAGAAGGTTGCCGACGCCGGCGATCACGTGCTGATTTAACAGACGGGCCTTGACCGGAGCGCTGCCCCGGGCCAGCCGCATCCGCAGCTCGGGCAACGTGATCTCCAGGGCGTCGGGACCGAGCAGTTCCACCGCCGGCTCCAGCCGGATCCGGCCCAGTCGACGCGGGTCGATGAGGTAGAACCGGCCGCCGTCGGCAAAGGTCAGGCTGAACCGCACGAAGCGCAGGTCGTCCAGGCGGCGACCGCGCTGCCAGTAATCGCCGCCCTCGGTGACCCCGCCACGGCGATCTGTGACCACCACCCGGCCGGACATGCCCAGGTGCACGCCCAGCACCGGTCCGGGCACCCGGGAGCGGCCGACGCCGCTCGTGTCGCACCACAAGGACTTGCCCCGGCGGTGAACCTCGACCAGCCGTCGCCCGACCAGCGCGGCCTTGATGTCACCCGGGGAGTGCGGGCGGCACTCGAAGGTATCGGAGTCGTCGACGTCGTCGATGCGCCGGCCGAGTGCGGCGGTGGCCAGGACCTTGCGCGCCGACTCGACCTCGGGCAGTTCCGGCACTCAGGCGGCCCGCTCGACCGCGGTCTCGCTGACGTCGACGGGCGGGGCGATCTTGTCCGGATGGAGGAAGACGAACCGCTTGTAGGCGTCGAAGCGCACCACGGTGCCCAACGCGATCGTGGCCAGGTTGACCAGGTTCATGACGAACTTGTCGAACTTGTAGTGCAGGGGGTAGGCGAAGACCGCGAGGACGGCCAGCGACCCGACCAGCGTGAGCAAGTTGATCGCGAAGAAGTAGGTCGCCTCCCGGCCGAGGCTGGTGCGCGCCCGGTGGGAGAACGACAGGTGCCGGTTGCCGAAGTAGGCGAACGTGGTCGCCACGGCGGTCGAGACGATCTTGGCGGTGATCGGTCCGGCGCCGGAGTGCAGCAACACGTTGAACAGACCGACGTCGATCACGAAGCTGATCGCGCCCACGAGTCCAAAGGCGGCGACCTCCTTGGCAATCAGTCGCCAGGGTCCGCGCAGTCGGTCGGCGAGAGTCGTCGGCACCGCGCCGATCTTACGGTCGCCCGCCGTGGGCGCGAACCAACGGCAGCAGTACCGCCGCGCGTGGCGGCTAGGCTCGCCGACCGTGGACGCCCGCACCGGACTGCCCGTGGTCGGGATGGTCGGGGCCGGTCAGCTGGCCCGCATGACCCACCAGGCGGCGATCGCGCTGGGCCAGTCCGTGCGACTGCTCGCCGCCTCGCCCGACGACGGCGCCGCCCTGGTGGCCCCCGACGTGGTCATCGGCGAGCACACGTCCCTGGCGGATCTGGAAGCGCTGGCCAAGGGCTGCGACGTGGTCACCTTCGACCACGAGCACGTGCCCGGTGAGCACATCCGGGCGTTGGTCGCGGCCGGGCACACGGTGTACCCGCCGGCCGACGCGCTGCTGTACGCGCAGGACAAGGTGGCAATGCGCCGGCGGATGGAGGAGCTCGGTGTGGCCGGCCCGCGGTGGCGCGAGCTGCCGCCCGATCCCGTCGCCGCGGCGGAGGCGCTGGAGGAGTTCGCCGCGGAGGTCGGCTGGCCGGTGGTGCTCAAGGCCGTGCGGGGCGGCTACGACGGCAAGGGCGTCTGGCTGGTCGACCGGGCGGATGCCGCCGCGCCCGTCCTGACCTCCGGCACCGCCGTGATGGTGGAGGCCGCGGTCCCGATTGCCCGCGAGCTGGCCGCGCTGGTCGCCCGCTCACCGTTCGGGCAGGGCGCGGCCTGGCCGGTGGCGCAGACCGTCCAGCGCGACGGGATCTGCGTCGAGGTCATCGCCCCGGCGCCAGGACTCGGGGAGCGTACGGCCGAGGACGCCGAGGCGCTGGCCCTGCGCATAGCCGCCGAGCTCGGCGTCGTAGGAGTTCTGGCCGTGGAGCTGTTCGAGACCACCGGTGGCGAGGTGTGGGTCAACGAGCTGGCCATGCGCCCGCACAACAGCGGCCACTGGACGATCGAAGGCTCGCGCACATCGCAGTTCGAGCAGCACGTGCGGGCCGTGCTCGACTACCCCCTCGGGGCCACCACGCCGACCGCTCCGGTGGTCGTCATGGCCAATCTGCTGGCCGCCGGCGACGACGTCGTCCCGGCCGGGATCGACGAGCGGGTGCACCACTTCATGGCCCGCTGGCCGGACGTCAAGCTGCACCTCTACGGCAAGGGCTTTCGTCCCGGCCGCAAGGTCGGCCACGTGACCGCGCTCGGGGACGACGTCGACGAGGTCCTGGCCCGGGCCCGGGCGGCACGGGACTACGTGGCCTTCGGAGACCCATCCGGAGATCACCATGAGTGACCCGCTGGTCGGCGTGATCATGGGCAGTGACTCGGACTACGCGGTGATGGGGGCGGCGGCCGACGCGCTGGGCGAGTTCGACGTGGCGGTCGAGGTGCGGGTGGTCTCGGCCCACCGCACGCCACGCGACATGGTCGACTACGCCGCCGGCGCGTCCGATCGCGGCCTGCGGGTGATCATCGCCGGCGCGGGCGGTGCAGCGCACCTGCCGGGCATGGTGGCGTCGCTCACCTCGCTGCCGGTGATTGGGGTTCCCGTTCCGTTGGCCCACCTCGACGGCCTCGACTCATTGCTGTCCATCGTGCAGATGCCGGCCGGGGTTCCGGTGGCCACGGTGTCGGTCGGCGGCGCTCGCAACGCCGGCCTGCTGGCGGTGCGCATCCTCGGCTCCAGTGACTCTGCGTTGCGGGCCCGGATGGACGGCTTCCGCAACGAGCTGGCCGACACGGCCCGGGCGAAGGACGCCGCGCTGCAGGAGCGCCGCTTCCAGTGATCTGCTAGCGCGACCCTGGCCCCGTTCGCCCGGGCGCGGTTCAATACAGCATGACGATCGTGCGGGCAGCAATCACCCAGGTCGCGTGGACCGGCGACAAGGAATCGATGATCGTCGCGCACGAGCAGCATGCGCGGCAGGCCGCGGCCGACGGAGCGCAGGTCATCTGCTTCCAGGAGCTCTTCTATGGGCCCTACTTCGGCATCGTCCAGGACCAGAAGTACTACGACTACACCGAGTCGGTGCCCGGGCCGACGATCGAACGGTTCCAGGCAGTGGCCGAGGAGCTCGGCCTGGTGATGGTGCTACCGGTGTACGAGGCGGACAACGAGGGCGAGTATTACAACACCGCGGCGGTGGTCGACGCCGACGGGCGCTATCTCGGCAAGTACCGCAAGCACCACATCCCGAACCTGCCCCAGTTCTGGGAGAAGTTCTACTTCCGCCCGGGCAACCTCGGTTACCCCGTGTTCCACACCGCGGTCGGACGAATCGGCGTCTACATCTGCTACGACCGCCACTTCCCCGAGGGCTGGCGCGAACTCGGATTGAACAACGCCCAGCTGGTGTTCAACCCCTCGGCGACCAAGCCCGGGCTCTCCAACCGCCTGTGGGAGATCGAGCAGCCGGCCGCGGCCGCGGCGAACCAGTACTTCATCGCGGCCAACAACCGGGTGGGCATCGAATCCGACGAATTCGGGGAGCAGGCGGTGCGCTTCTACGGCACCAGCTACTTCGTCGATCCGCGCGGCAACTTCGTCGGCCAGACGGCCTCGGCCGACAAGGACGAGGTGCTGATCCGCGACCTCGACTTTGCCGAGATCACCCGCACCCGCAACGACTGGCAGTTCTACCGCGACCGTCGCCCGGAGTCCTACACCAAGACCGCCGCACCGTGACCATCCTCATCCGGGGCGGCACGGTGGTCAGCGCGACCGGGGCCGTGCCGGCCGACGTGCTCGTCGACGGTGAGACGATCGCCGCCGTCCTCGCGCCCGGCTCCACGTCGCTCGGCGTGGATCTGGCCGCCGCCGCCGAGCGCGTCATCGACGCCACCGGCAAGTACGTGATCCCCGGCGGCATCGACGGGCACACCCACATGCAGATGCCGTTCGGCGGAACCACCGCGTCGGACACCTTCGAGACGGGCACCCGGGCCGCGGCCTGGGGAGGCACCACGACCATCATCGACTTCGTCGTCCAGTCCCAGGGTCAGCGGGTGCTCGACACCGTCGCCGCCTGGCACGACAAGGCCGACGGAAAATGCGCGATCGACTACGGCTTTCACCAGATCATCGGTGGCGTGGACGACGACTCGCTCAAGGCGATGGACGCCTTGATCGGCGAGGGCATCACCAGCTTCAAGCTGTTCATGGCCTACCCCGGCGTCTTCCTGTCCGACGACGGGCAGATCCTGCGGGCCATGCAGGCCGCGGCGGCCAACGGCAGCCTGATCATGATGCACGCCGAGAACGG
>JBDUAD010000143.1:0-5171 GCA_040004775.1 bacterium
AGGTGCTGCTCTGCGTGCAGTCGGGCAAGACGATGGCCGACCCGTCGCGGTTCAAGCTCGACGGGCACGACTTCTACCTCAAGTCGCCGGCCGAGATGCGCTCGCTGTGGGCCGATAAGCACGACCTGGCCGAGGCCTGCGACAACACACTGCTCATCGCCGAGCGCTGTGACGTGCGCTTCGACGAGACGGCCAACCTGATGCCGCGCTTCGACGTCCCGCCGATGGAGGACGAACAGTCCTGGTTCGTCAAGGAGGTCGAGCGGGGGCTGGTGCGCCGCTACCCGGAGGCCATCCCCGCCGACGTGCGCAGCCGGGCCGACTACGAGGTCGCGATGATCCTCGAAATGGGCTTTCCGGGGTACTTCCTCGTCGTCGCCGATCTGATCGCCTGGGCGCGCGCGCAGGGGATCCGCGTCGGTCCCGGCCGGGGGTCGGCCACCGGCTCGCTGGTCTCCTACGCGCTGGGGATCACCGAGCTCGATCCGCTGACCCACAAGCTGCTGTTCGAGCGTTTCCTCAATCCCGAGCGCGTCTCCATGCCCGACATCGACATCGACTTCGACGAGCGCCGGCGCAACGACGTCATCCGCTACGTCAACGACAAGTACGGCGCCGACCGGGTGGCTCAGGTGGTCACCTTCGGCACGATCAAGGCCAAGCAGGCGGTCAAGGACGCCTCCCGGGTGCTGGGTTACCCGTTCTCGATGGGCGAGCGGATCACCAAGGCCATGCCCCCGCCCGTGATGGGCAAGGACGTTCCGCTGAGCAAGATCTTCGATCCCGCCCACGCCCGCTACGGCGAGGGCGGGGAGTTCCGCTCCATCTACGGCGCCGACCCCGAGGTGACCCGGGTGGTCGACACGGCCAAGGGGCTCGAGGGCCTCAAGCGCCAGTGGGGCGTGCACGCCTGCGCGGTGATCATGTCCAGCGAGCCGCTGCTCGACCACATCCCCATCATGCGCCGCGAGCAGGACGGCGCCATCATCACCCAGTTCGACTACCCGACGTGTGAGTCCTTGGGCCTGCTCAAGATGGACTTCCTCGGGCTGCGCAACCTCACCGTGATCGACGACGCGGTCGGCAACATCGAGCGCAACCGCGGCGAGCGGGTGGTGATCGAAGAGCTCGGCCTGCAGGACCCGGCCACGTACGCGCTGCTGGCCCGCGGCGACACCCTGGGAGTCTTCCAGCTCGACGGCGCACCGATGCGCTCGCTGCTGCGCCAGATGGCGCCCACATCGTTCGAGGACATCTCCGCGGTGCTCGCCTTGTACCGGCCCGGCCCGATGGCGGCCAACGCCCACATCGACTACGCCGACCGCAAGAACGGGCGCAAACCGATCGAGTCGATCCACCCCGAGCTGGCCGAGCCGCTGGCCGAGATCCTGGGCGAGACCTACGGGCTGGTGGTCTACCAGGAGCAGGTCCAGGCCATCGCCCGCACGGTCGCGGGGTACTCCCTCGGCCAGGCCGACCTGCTGCGCCGGGCGATGGGCAAGAAGAAGAAGGCCGAGCTGGACGCGCAGTACGAGTCGTTCAACGCGGGCATGCTGGAGCGCGGTTTCTCACCCGGCGCGGTGAAGGCCCTGTGGGAGACGCTGCTGCCGTTCTGCGACTACGGCTTCAACAAGTCCCACACCGCCGGATACGGGCTGGTCTCCTACTGGACGGCCTACCTCAAGGCGAACTACCCGGCCGAGTACATGGCTGCGCTGCTCACGTCGCTCAAGGACGACAAGGACAAGATGGGCCTCTACCTGGCCGAGGCCCGGCGGATGGGAATCAAGGTCCTGCCGCCGTGCGTCAACTCCTCCGACGCCGACTTCACCCCGACCGGACCCGACATCCGGTTCGGGTTGTCCGCGGTGCGCAATGTCGGCGGCAACGTGGTGTCCTCGATCGGGGCGGTGCGGCAGCAGAAGGGCGAGTTCGCCGACTTCGCCGACTTCCTGCGCAAGGTCGAGGCCGTGGTCTGCAACAAGCGCACCATCGAGTCGCTGATCAAGGCCGGCGCCTTCGACTCGCTGCGCCACCCCCGTCGAGGCCTGATGAACGTCCACGAGCAGTCGGTCGACGCGATCGTGGACACCAAGCGAGCCGAGGCGGTCGGCCAGTTCGACCTGTTCGGTCTGGGCGACCCGGCCACGGTGACCGGCACCGACGTGTTCGCCGTGCCGGTGCCGGACGTGGAGTGGGACAAGGCAGTTCTGCTGGCCTTCGAGCGGGAGATGCTGGGGCTCTACGTGTCCGACCACCCGCTGCTCGGCGTCGAGCACATCCTGGCCACCGCGGCCGACGTCTCGGTGGCCGACCTGGTGGCCGACCCGGGGGAGGAGGCCCGGTCGGTGACCGTGGCCGGGATCCTCAGCTCGGTGACCCGCAAGGTCAGCAAGAACGGTTCGCCCTGGGCCCTGGCCACCCTCGAGGACCTCACCGGCTCGGTGGAGGTCATGTTCTTCCCGGCCACGTACGCCGAAGTGGGGATGTCCATCGCGGAGGACGCGATCGTCGTGGTGCGCGGTCGAGCTGACAAGCGCGAGGAGGCGGTGAAGGTCATCGCGCGCGAATTGACCCTGCCGGACCTCTCGGTGGCGGTGGCCGGGCCGGTTACGGTGACGCTGTCACCGGCTCGGTGCACCCCGCCGCTGGTCGAGCGGCTCAAGGAAGTGCTGGCCGCCCATCCGGGCACCACCGAGGTCCGCTTGGAACTGCGCTCGGGCGAACGGGTGCACCGGCTGTCCCTGCCCGACGCACTGCGGGTGACACCGTCGCCGGCCCTGATGGGCGACCTGAAGGCGTTGTTGGGCCCGACCGCGGTCGCCGCCTGACCCGTCCAAGGGCGTCCGTCGCCCGCCTCAGGGTCGCGGCGAACTAGGCTGGCCTGGTGACTGAGGTACTGCCTCCGGACCCGCGTCGCCACGCCTCGGGACCGGCTACGCCCGATTTCGAGGTGTCACCGGACGGGCGTGCGGGCGGTGCCGGCAGCGGCGGGACCAACGCACCGCAGGTCGGCTTCGCGGCCAGCTCCGCGCTGAGCGCGGTGATGCTTGGCCGGTACCTGGTTGGGCGGGCGATCGCCGTGCGGGTCTCGTTCACGCTGTTTATTGCGGCCGGCCTGACCCTCGCCTTCGCCGCTCTCGCTTGGTTCACCGCCCCGCGCTGGATCGGCGTGCTGTTCGCCGTGATCGGGGTGCTGATTCTGCTCGTGCGCGCGGTCATCATGGCCGTGCTGCGTCGGTTGATGGCGGTGGGACAGTTGGGCCCGGCCGAGCAACGCATCCGCGCCCTGGTCGGTGACACCGGGTCGGACCTGCGCCGGGAGCTGCGGCGCATCGGGCTGCCCGGCAGCTTGTTCGGCTTTCCGTTGCTGCTGTTCAGGCTGCTCGGACGACGCCGGGCCGAGACGCTGCGGCGGCTGCGCAACTTCGACGTGACCCGGGTGGTTCCGCGCTCACGCCGCGACGAGCTGTCCTTCGTCCTGCGCAACGACGTCTTGAACCGGCCGCCGCGCACCTTCTGAAACCGCGGCCGACGGTACGGACGGCGACCGTCCCCATCGAGGACCCCTGGGGCTGAGTCGATCGACGGCTTTGCTATCCGAGGGACTGCATTGGTCGCCACAGCGGGGTTCACGGGTAGCCAAGCCGTTCTAGCTTCGACTCGTGCGACTCCGACGACCGGCGGCGAGCGACCGGGGACCGGCGGACGGCGACCGGCGGTGACGGCTCCCGGCGACCGCGCGGATGGGAGGATCCCCGGGTGAGCGACCACCCCGGTGAGCGACGCCGGCGATCGGTGTTCGGCCGCGGCGCCCGGCTGGCTCGCGGCGCCGGGGCCGTAGCCGCACCGGTGATGAGCGCGGCGCTCCACCGGGTGGGCCGGCGGGCGTCGGAGCTTCCCGAGACCGTCCGTCGCCGGCGGAACGGGGCGACCACCGCACCGCGCGGATGGGTGCTGCGCGGGCGGGTCTGGACCGGCGATGTGGCCGAGCCGTTCGACGGTGCGGTTGTCGTGGACGACAGCGGTCGAGTGGTGCGGTGCGCACCCAACGGGCAGATCGACTGGCCGCCGGATCTGCCGACGATCGGCGGCACCGGCTGGTGGGTCGGCCCCGGCGTTGTCGATGCTCACGTGCACCTGCAGTTCGCCGACCCCAGCGCCCTGCTGGCCGCCGGCCTGGTCGCCGTGCGCGATCTCGGCGGGCCGCCGACGTCGGCCCGCCAGTGGCGCACCGGACACCGCACGCCACGGGCCGGCCGCCCGTTCATC
The DNA here is from genome assembly GCA_040004775.1 of bacterium. GTDB lineage: Bacteria > Actinomycetota > Actinomycetes > Mycobacteriales > Jatrophihabitantaceae > JALZBL01. Next base: position 4,273 of record JBDUAD010000143.1, read on the forward strand.
GCGGTCAGCGGGCCGATCTTGACCGCGACCGGGGGCTATCCCACCCGCTCGTGGGGTCCGGCCGTAGGAGCCTTCGTCGACTCCCCGGCCGCGGCCCGCTCGAGCGTGCTGGCTCTGGCCGCGGACGGCGTCGACGTGATCAAGGTAGCGCTGGAGCCGGGCCCGGGCTGGCCGGTGCCCTCACCGTCCACGGTGCGGGCTGTGGTACACACCGCGCACCGTGCCGGCCTCGCCGTGTGCGCCCACGCCCTGACCGCGCAGATGGTGCGCCGCGCGGTCGATGCCGGTGTCGACGAGCTTGCCCACATCCCCACTGATCGGCTCGATGACGACCTCGTCGAGCGCATCGCCGAGGCCGGAGTGGCCGTGGTGTCCACGCTGCAGACCTTCTTCGCCGACGGTCTGGGCCGCGCCGTGGCGGCCAACGCCGGAGCCCTCGTCGCGGCCGGCGTCGAGCTGCGCTACGGCACGGACCTCGGCAACACCGGTACCCAGCCCGGCGTCGATCCGCGAGAACTGGACCGGCTGGCCGACGCGGGGCTCGGCCGGCTCGGCGCCCTGCGCGCGGCCACCCTGTCCTCAGCGCGAGCGCCCGGTATCCGGGGACGCAGCGGGCTCATTCGGCTCGGCCAGCCCGCCGCTTTGGTCGTCCTTCCCGCCGATCCGACCCTGGAGCCGGGCGCCTGGCGGACCCCGACCGCGGTGATCGCCGACAACCGGCTGGTCCGTCCGGGCGGGGCGCGCGCCGGGTCGGCACCGCCTGACACACTGGCCGGGTGAGCGAGCCCGCCGGCGATCAGCCGCCGCCCGGACCCACCCCACCATCGGCGTGGGCCTGGCCTGCGGGCGAGCCCCCGTCGGCTGAACTGCCGCGGTCGGCTCCGCCCTACGGATCGCCT
>JBDUAD010000061.1:0-17480 GCA_040004775.1 bacterium
TTGCGCACGGTCGAGGACGAGGTGAAGCAGACGGCCTGGAAGCCACCGGACTTGATCGCGTCGCGGATGGCGGCGGCGGGCGGGGCAGCGCGCACCGTGCGGTAGGCGGTGACGTCGTCGATCGCCCAGCCGCGGTCGCGCAGCCCGGCCGAGAGGGTCTCGGTGGCGATGTCGGCCCGCGGCAGCAGCACCCGGTCGATCGGGTCCAGCACGTCGTCGTACTCCGGGAAGACGGCGAGCAGGCCCTCGCTGGACTGCTCCTCGGTCGGGACCAGCTCGGCGACGATGCCGAGCGCGCGCACGGCCGCGGCGGTCGACTCACCAACGCACGCGATCTTGACACCGGCGAACGCGCGGGCGTCGAGACCGAACTCGGAGAACTTCTCCCAGACGGCCCGCACGGCGTTGGTGGAGGTGAAGACGACCCACTCGTAGCGGCCGGTCACCAGGCCCTTGATCGCTCGCTCCATCTGCGTGGGCGTGCGCGGTGGCTCGACGGCGATGGTCGCCACCTCGACCGGGACCGCGCCATAGGCGCGCAGCATGCGGCTCATCTCCCCGGCCTGGTCCTTGGTCCGCGGAACGAGCACCCGCCAGCCGTAGAGCGGGCGCGACTCCCACCAGCCGAGCTTCTCCCGCTGGGCCACGGCCTTGCCGATGGCGACGACCACCGCACCGTTGAGGCCGGTCACCGCCAGGCCGAGGTCACCCAGCGTGCTGACGACGGTCTGCTGGCGTGTGGTGGTGCCTTCGCTGATGACCGCGACGGGCGTGTCGGGCTTGAGCCCGTTGACCACCAGCTGCTCCCCCACCCGGGCCACCTCGCTCACCGGCAAGGTCAGCAGCAGGGTGCCGGGGGCCGCGGCCAGCGCGTCGAAGTCCACCTCGCCGGTATCCACGTCGGCCAGGTCCACCGCGGTACGCACCGAGCCCACCGGGATGCCGGCGTGACTGGCCGCGCCGATGCCGGTACCCACGCCGGGCACCACCTCGATCGGCACGACGCTACGGGCCGCGGCGGCCATCTCGCGGATGACCGCGTCAGCGCACATCGGGTCCCCACCGACCAGCCGGACCACGCTGGCCCCGGCACGGGCCTCGGCCAGAGCGGTGCGCGCGGCGTCGCCGCGCACATCGGCCGAGCGAACGTCACCGGTGAGGGTGGAGCGGACGAGGTCAGGGACGTCGGGGTCGACGAGGACCAAGTCGGCGTCGGCCAGGACAGTGACCGCGCGGGCGGTCAGCAGGTCGGGGTCGCCTGGGCCGGAGCCGACGAAGACGATGCGGCCCGTGTGCGTGCCGGCTGCACCGCCGGTGCTCTTGCGAGCTGGATTCATTCGGAGCGCTCCATCATCGTGTCGGCGCCGGCCTCGAGAAGGTCGGCGGCGAGCTTCCGCCCGGTCTGCTTCGGGTGGGCCAGGGCTCCGGTGGCCGAAAGCCGTACGGCGTCACTGCCGTCGACCGCGGTCACGGAACCTCTCAAATAGATTTCCGGTCCGCCGTCCCCATCGGCGATCTCGGCCAGTCCGCCGACCGGCGAGCTGCAGCCGGCCTCGAGCGCGATCAGCAGGGCGCGCTCCGCGGAAACCGCCACTCGCGCGGCCGGATCGTCCACCGCGGCCAGCGTGTCGCACACCCCGAGATCGTCGGCCCGGCACTCGACGGCCAGCGCGCCTTGACCCGGTGCGGGCAGCAGCTGGAGGGGATCGAGTACCTCGGTCACGGCGTCGGCCCGAGCGATGCGGCGCAGGCCGGCCAGGGCCAGCACCACCGCGTCGAGCTCCCCGGCGGCGACCTTGCCCAGGCGGGTGTCGACGTTGCCGCGGATCGGCACGACCTCCAGGCCCAGCCCGAGCGCGCGCAACTGGGCCGCGCGCCGTGGTGACCCGGTGCCCACGCGGGCACCGGCCGGCAGTTCGCCCAGGGTCAGGCCGTTGCGCGCGACCAGCGCGTCGCGTGGGTCCTCGCGCACCGGCACGGCGGCGGTGACGATGCCCTCGGTCTCAGCCGTGGGCAGGTCCTTGTAGGAGTGCACTGCGGCGTCGATCTCGCCGCGCAGCAGAGCCTCACGCAGGGCGGACACGAAGACGCCGGTGCCGCCGATCTGCGCCAGTGCGGCCCGGGAGCGGTCGCCCTCGGTGGACACGGTCACGACGGTCGTCGGCGCAGTCAGCTGGTCGAGCACCCAATTCGTCTGCGCCCGGGCCAGCGTGCTGGAGCGCGTGCCGACCCGCACCACACCCAGCGTGGCCGCGCTCACCGCGTCTCTCCGGACGGTCGGTCACCGATCGGCGGCGCGGCCAGGATGGCGTCGAACGACGACGACGCGATGTCCGGACGCAGCTCGGCGACGAGCTGGGCGCCGGCCGGATCGAGGTCGAAGAGGGTCCGCAACGTGGCCGCGTACAGATCGCCCTCAGGCGTCGCGGCCATCTCCTTGACCCGGACGGTCGGCGCGTGCAGCACCTTCTCCACCGCCCGGCGGACGGCATCGGACACCTCGCGTCGCGTGCGGCCGTCGAGGTCGGGCACGCGGCCCTCCAGCCGGCGCAGCTCGGCGTCCACGACCTGGGAGGCGCGGGCCCGCAGCGCGGTGACAGTGGGCGCGACGGCGAGTTGGAGCTGCTGATCGAGGTAGATCCGCAGCTGCTCGACCACGATGTCGGCCGCGGCCTGGACCTCGGCGTCACTGACCATCGCGCCGGCCTCGCGCAGCACATCGAGGTCGACGTAGTGGACGTCGGGGATGCCGGCCACCGCGGGGTCGACGTCGCGCGGCAGGGCCAGGTCCAGCACGACCAGCGCGCGGCCGGCCCGATCTTGCACATCGTCGGTGCCGAGCACCTGGCCGGTGGAACCGGTGGCGCTGATGACCACGTCGGCGGCGGCGATCGCCGCGCGGCGGGCCGCGGTGTCGGACAGACCGACGGCCCGACCGTCGACAGCCAGGGCCAGGCGGCGGGCACCGATCTCCGAGCGGTTGGCCACGACCAGCGGGCCGAGGCCGCGGCGGCGGGCGGTGGCCGCGGCCAGCGCCCCCATGGAGCCGGCCCCGACGATCAGCACGCTCCGCCCGGCCAGCCCGCCGAGCAGGGTCTCCGCCCGGTCCAGCGCTACGGAGACGATGGAGGCTCCGGCCCGGTCGACGCCGGTGTCGGCGTGCACGCTCTTGCCGGTGTGCAGCGCGGCCTGAACCGCCTCGTGCAGCACGCGCCCGACCGTGTCCGCCTCGGTGCCCACCGCGTAGGCCGTGCGCAGCTGCCCGAGGATCTGCGACTCCCCGACCACCATCGAGTCGAGACCGGCGGCCACGCGGAACAGGTGCTGAGCTGCCGCGTCGGCGAAGTGGACGTAGAGGTGGGTACCCAGCTCGCCGAGGTCGAGACCGGCCACGCGGGCCAACACGCCGCTGATCTCGGCGACGGCCGGGTGGAAGCGGGAGACGTCGGCGTAGACCTCGATGCGGTTGCAGGTGCTGACCAGCAGGACCTCGCTGATGACCTCGGAGCCGATCAGCTCGTCGAGGACCTTGGTTGCGTCGCCGGTGCCGATGCTGACCCGTTCGAGCACCGAGACCGGCGCGGTGCGGTGGGAGAGGCCCACGGTCAGCAGCGTCATCGGGCCCCGCCCTCGGCCGCGCGGACCTCGGCAGCGGCCGGACGGGCCTTGCGCTGCTCGTGGAAGGACAGGATCTGCAGCTCGGCGGCCAGGTCGACCTTGCGGACGTCGACGGTGTCGGGCACCGCGAGCACCGTCGGTGCGAAGTTGAGGATCGCGGTGACGCCGGCTGCGGCCAGGCGGTCGGCCACCTCCTGCGCGGCCGAGGCCGGCGTGGCGATGACCGCGATGGAGATCTGCTCGGACTCGACGACCGCTTCCAGCTCGCTGATGTCGCGCACCGTCAACCCGCGCAGCATCGTCCCGACGCGGTTGGGATCGGCGTCGAGCAAAGCGGCGATGCGGAAGCCGCGGCTGCCGAACCCGGCGTAGCCGGCCAGCGCCTGGCCCAGGTTGCCGACGCCGATCAGGGCGACGGCCCGGTGGACGCCGAGGCCGAGGGTGGACGCCAAGTGGTCGACCAGGGTCCGCACCGCGTAGCCGACCCCGCGCACCCCGTAGGAACCCAAGTGGCTCAGGTCCTTGCGCAGCATGGCGGAGTTCACGCCGGCCGCGGCGGCGAGCTCGTCGGAGGAGACCGTGTCGACCCCGACGTCGTCCATCACCGAGAGGACCCGTAGATAGGTGGCCAACCGGGCCACCGTGGCGTCGGGGACGGCCTTGGGGCCTACGACGGGCAGGTCCATCCCGGTCAGGCCCACGGCCGGACGTCGCGCAGCAAGGTGCTTACGTCCGTGGGGCTGACCGGTCATGGCCTGGCTCCTGATCGACTGGCGGTCACAGACCCAAAGGAGTCAGGCGGCCGGCGCTGTGGTACAGGATGGCGGAACTTGACCGACGTTACGCGCTTGTGAATGCGTTCACAAATTACGATCGACGATCGTTATCGACGGTTGACCGAGCCCTGATCAGCGCAGCAGCGACGCCCGCAATCGCTCGGTTTCCACCCGCCAGTAGCCGTGCTCACGACCGTCGAGGAGAACCACGGGGACACGGTCGCCGAAGCGGTCCTGCCGGTCGGGATCGGCATCCACATCGAGGACCTCGAGGTCGAACTCGATCTCCGTGGCCAGGGCGTCGAGCGCGGCCCGGGCGTCGTCGCAGAGGTGGCACTGCACTCGGGTCAGCAGGGTGACCGTGTGCCTCACGCCGCGCCCGCCCCGCGGGCGTCGGCGTTGGCGTCGGCCCGAAGCTGCCACTTCTGCACCTTGCCGGTCACGGTGTGCGGCAGGGCGTCGACCACCTCGACCCGTTGCGGCCACTTGAACCGGGCCAGCGAGCGGGCGGCGGAGGTGAGGATCTGCTGAGGATCGAGGACCGCGCCCGGCTCGGGCACGACGAAGGCCAGCACCGCTTCCCCGGTCGCCGCGTCCGGCACGCCGAGCACGGCGACGTCGGCCACTCCGTCGATTCCGGCCAGGACCGCCTCGACCTCGCCGGGATACACGTTAAATCCGTTGACCAGGACCATCTCCGAGTCGCGCCCGACCAGGAACAGGTCACCGTCGTCGTCGGCGTAGGCCAGGTCGCCGGTGACGAACCAGCCGTTCGAATCCGGTCCGCCGGCACCGTCCGGCCAGTAGCCGGAGAAGAGGTTGGCCCCCCGCACGGTGACCAGACCGGCATCGTCGGCCTCCACCGCGTCGCCGTCCGCGTCGCGCAGGCCGACCTCGACGCCGGGCAGGGGCGCCCCCACCGAGCCCGGCTTCGGTTCCCCGAGCCGGCTCGATCCGTCGGCCCGCACCGCGTTCGAGGCCACCGCCGGCGCCGCCTCGGTCAGCCCGTAGCCCTCGTGCAGCGGCACGCCGACCTCGGCGAAGCGGGCAACCAATGACGCCGGCAACGGCGCCGAGCCGGACACGGCGAAGCGGACACCGGACACAGCCTCGGCCAGGTTGGGCGAGGCGGCCCAGGCGGCGAACATCGCCGGTGCGCCGAGCAGCACGGTGACGCCCTCGGCGGCGATGATCCGCAGCGAGGTCTCGACGTCGAAGCGGTCGAGGAGCACCACCCTGGCCTCGGCCGCCCACGCCGCGCCCAACCCGGCGTTGAGGCCGTAGATGTGGAACAGCGGCGTGGCCACCAGCACGACGTCGTCCGGGCCGATCGGAGCGGGCACTACCGCGCGGGACTGGGCCAGATTGGCCAGCAGCGCGCGGTGCGAGAGCATTGCGCCCTTCGGCCGGCCGCCGGTGCCGCTGGTAAAGAGCAGGACGCCGATGTCCTCCGGCTGCGGGCCGGCCGCGTCGTCACCGGCCGGTGCGGTCGGCGCGGCGTCGGTCAGGGCGGCCTCGGTCAGGGCGATCAGGCTGATCGTGGCGTCGGGCGGAGTGTCGGCGCTGCTCGGCGGCAGGACGGCGACGACGGTGGTCAGGCCGGTACCGGCGGCCAGCAGCTCCTCGGCTCCGGCCAGCGCGGCCACCGACGCGGTGACCAGCACCGTCGCCCGGCTCTCGGCCAGTACACGTTCCAGTTCCGGGCGGGTGTAGGTCGGGTTGATCGGCACCACGGTGGCGCCGGCCCGCAGGCCGGCTAGGTAGATCTGTACGAACTCGAGCGTGCTCGGCAGCTGGACCGCGACCCGGTCCCCCGCCCGCACGCCGCGCGATCGCAAGCCAGCAGCCGCGACCTCCACCTGGCGGTCCAGCACCCGCCAGTCGATCCGGCGCTCGCCGTCGACCAGCGCGGTCCGATCCGGCGTCCGCGCGGCCACGGCGGTGACCAGGTCGGCCACCGTGCGCGCTGCGTCCAGCGGTGGCGGCAACGGCATGGGTAGTACCGGCGGCGCGACCTCAACGTCGGGCATGGGTCAATCCTGGTTCGCGGGTGCCCGTTGCACCACTCGCCGAGCCGCGCGCCGAGGGTGGGAGCATGGCGGCCGTGCAGAACGGCGTCGCAGTCCCGCAGGCCGATCCGGGCCAGGGCCGCGGGCCCGACCCGAGTGCGGCCGCCTTCTTCGACGTGGACAACACGATGATGGTCGGCGCCTCGATGTTCTATTTCGCCAAAGGGTTGGCCGCGCGGAAGTTCTTCTCCAGCCGCGACCTGGCCGGCTTCGTGTGGAAGCAGGTGCGCTTCCGCGTCGGCGGGGAGTCGGCGGGCGACATGGTCGACGCTCGCGAATCGGCGCTGGCCTTCGTGGCCGGCAAGTCGGTGGCCGACATCGTCGCGGTCAGCCAGGACATCTACGACGAGAACATGGCCGGCAAGATCTGGTCCGGTACGCGCGCGCTGGCCGAGCGGCACCTCGAGGCCGGCCAACGGGTCTGGCTGGTCACCGCCACGCCCCAGGAGCTGGCCCAGATCATCGCCGAACGGCTCGAACTCACCGGCGCGCTGGGCACCCGCGCCGAGGCCCGTGACGGCGTCTACACCGGTCATCTGGTCGACGACGTGCTGCACGGGCAGGCCAAGGCGGCCGCGGTGCGCGCCCTGGCCGAACGGGAGGGCCTCGATCTGGCCCGGTGCTCGGCCTACTCCGACTCGATCAACGACCTGCCTCTGCTGCGCCTCGTCGGACACCCGGTGGCGGTCAACCCGGACTCGGCGCTGCGGGCCGAGGCCAGGGCGCAGCGCTGGGACATCCGCGACTTCCGCACCGGGCGCCGGGCGGCCCGGGCCGGCCTGCCCGGCATCGCCGTCGCCGGCGCGGGGGTCGGCGTGGTTGTGGGCGTGACCGCGGTGCGACGGCGGGCGGCGGTGGTCGACGGTCGCCGTCAGCGGTCGGTTCCTTCGGCCAGCACGGTGGTGGCGGCGGTTTCGACCGCGTTGGCGCCGGTCGGCCCGTGGCTGCGCAAAGCCGTCGTCAGCACACAGCAGGCGCTCAGGACCAGGGACTACTGCGCTGCTTGAGCAGCCGGTAGAGCGTGGTCTGGATCGTCTCGCGCACGCGGTCGGTCAGCTCGAACGTGATCATCGGGTCGTCGGCGTCCCTGGCGTCGTAGCCGGAGGTCTCGATCGGCTCGCCGAACTCGATGTGCCACTTGCTGGGCAACGGGATCAGGCCCAGCGGACCGAGCCACGGAAACGTCGGCGTGATCGGGAAGTACGGCAGGCCGAGCACGCGCGCCAGTCCCTTGGCGTTGGCCAGCATGGGGTGGATCTCCTCCGAGCCGACGATCGAAACCGGCACGATCGGCACGCCGGTGCGCAGCGCGGCGGTCACGAAGCCACCGCGACCGAAGCGCTGGAGCTTGTAGCGCTCGCGGAATGGTTTGCCGATGCCCTTGAACCCCTCCGGCCAGACGCCGACCAGCTCGCCGTTGCCGAGCAGCCGCTCGGCGTCCGGGTTGCAGGCCAGGGTGCTTCCGCCCTTGCGGGCCAGCGGGCCGAGCCCCGGGGAGGTGAAAACAAGGTCGGCGGCCAGCATGCGCAGGTGGCGCTCGCCGCCGGTCGCCTGGTTGACCGCGACCGAGGTCATCACCGCATCCAGCGCCCACAGCGCTCCGGCGTGATTGGCCACGCAGAGGGCACCGCGGTCGCCGGGCAGGTTGGCCGCGCCGGTTATCTCGGTGCGGAACCACTTGGAGTACAGCGGCCGCAGCGCGGGCAGGATCACGTGGTCGGTCAGGTCCGGGTCGAAGCCGAACTCGTCCACCTCGTACTCGCCGGTAATCCGCCGGCGCAGGAAGGCCAGCGCCTCGGCCGCGCGGCGCTCCCACACGCTTTCGGCAACGCGGCCCGGCCCCCCGGCGCCGACGCCGGCGAGGTCAGCCGGGCCGGCCGATGCGCCCCGATCCAGATCGGTGAGCACCGGACGGGGCGCGCGCAGAGGGCGTCGCGCGCCGAGGCTGCCGGTGCCGGCCGACGGTTCAGCGGCGCGGGACTCGTAACGATCGAGCCCGCCGCCTTGCCGCCTGCTGGTCGGCTCCGGGTCCGTCGGCTCCGAAGAGCTCGGCTCCGGGTCGGTCGGGGTCCGGCCGGTCGGGGTCGGGTCGGTCGGGGTCGGGCCGTCGACCGGGCCCGGATGATCGTCCGCCGCCGACGAGTGGTCAGCTACTGGCCGGTCGGGTTCGTCCTCCCGCCGCCGCGGCCCACGACGGGCCCGCAGCGGTATGACCTGGGCGTCGGGGCGGGCCGCTGCGGCGTCCGCCTCGACGCTCGTGCCCCCGCCGGCCCCGCTGTCCAGACCGCCGCCGGCCTGATGCGACGCTGCGCCGGACCGCGCCGCTGTGCTGGGCCCCTCGCCCGACGACCGGTTGGCGGCGCCCCGATTGGCGCTGCGCCGGCCGCTCCGGCCGCTGCGAGCCGGGGTCGCGCTGTCCTCGAAGTCAGCCACCGGACGCTCCCGTCCGCGCCGCCCGGGCCGTACCCGCGCCGGTCAGCGCCCGTCCCCAGCGCAGAGCCGACGCGGTGGCCGTGCGGGCCGCCCGCTCCGCGGCCCGGACCGTGTGCGGGGCGATCACCGGGGCGATGCCGGCGCCGGTGACGAAGGCGTCGAAGGCCTGCTCGGTGCTGAACGCCGGGGTGTAGCCGAACTCGGTGCGCAGTTTGGTGATGTCGACGACCCGCCCGAAGGTCAGGAACTGCAGCTGGTCGGCCGAGAAGTCGGCCAGTCCGGAGCGACGGATTACCTTGCTGACCAGCGACACCGCCGGAGGAGCGACCGGCACCGCGATCCGCCCGGCCCGTCGCAGGGCCTGGGACAGCAGCAACGCGCCCTCCCCAGCGACGTTGAAGACGCCGGGGCGCTCATGGACGCTCGCCCGGCGCATGACCTCGACCGCGTCGGCCTCGTGAAGCACCTGCAGACGCGGGTCGTAGCCCAGCTCGGTCGGCACGACCGGCAACGCGAAGTAGCGAGTCAGGGTGGTGTCGGCCTGCGGGCCGACGAAGTTGGTGAAGCGCAGAGTGGTGACCGCGATGTCGGGGCGTCGCCGGGCGAACCCGCGCACGTAGCTCTCGACCTCGACGGCGTCCTTGGCGTAGCCCGAGCGGGGCAGTGACTTGGCCGGCATGTCCTCGGTGAAGACCGCCGGGTCACGGGGGCTGGCCCCGTAGACCGCCGTGGTGCTCTTGAGCACGAAGCGCCGTACGGTCTCCGACTTCTGGCACGCGGCCAGCAGTTGCATGGTCCCGATGACGTTCAGTTCCTGCATCGGCGTGCGGCCGCCGGCGGTGCGGGGATTGGCCGTGACCGCGCAGTGGACGACAGTGTCGACCTCCGCCTGCACGATCACTTTGCCGATGAGCGGGCTGCGGATGTCGGCGCGGACGAATTCGGTGCGACCCAGCAGTTCCAGGTCCGCGCGAGACGGCGGCGCGCTGTCCACCCCGATGATCCGCTCGACCGACGGATCGGCCGAAAGCCGGCCGGCCACCCGGCTGCCGAGGTACCCGCTCACGCCGGTGACCATCGCCACCCGAGCCATGTGTCCTCCTGCCGACCGTCCTGCCGAGGTCCACCGGCGAGGCTACTGGCCCATGCGGACGGCAACCCAGAGGCGATTACGGCGATCCGTGAGGAGCTTGGGGACCGGACGCGTTGGGCGACCGGTTGGCGACCAAAGACAAACCGCAGCCGTGCCGACGAGACGCGATCGCGACGATCCGCCTGCGCCTTCCGTTCGCCCTATTTCTTGTTGCGGCGCTGAACGCGCGTGCGCTTGAGCAGCTTGCGGTGCTTCTTCTTGGCCATCCGCTTGCGGCGCTTCTTGATGACGGAACCCATTGCACAGACCTCACTGGCACCGGCGACAGGCCGGACGACCGATTCGTGGAAACGGAACTTGTGGACGACGGGCCTGATCGACAAGGCGGACGCGAAGTACGTGGCGGACGCGGCCGCGCGTCCCCCGACCGGTGGGTCAGCCTACCGTCCGTGGCCACGCCCGACCCCGGTCAGACGTGAGCCAGCCGGTCAGACGTCAGCCGGCCTCGATGTAGGCGTTGCGCAGGTAGTCGTGCACGGCGTTCTCCGGCACCCGGAACGACCGCCCGACCCGCACCGCCGCCAGTTCGCCGCTGTGCACCATGCGATAGACGGTCATCTTGGACACCCGCATGGTCGCGGCGACCTCGGCCACCGTCATGAATCGCACGGCCGCCACCGGCTCGCTGCGTTCCGTCGCCCGGCGTCGAGATGACGGTGGTGCCGCTGGCGGCGCGGCGTCCGCGCCGGGTGACGGCGCCGACCCCTTGGCCCGCCCGGCGGAGCCCGAGGTGGAGCGAGCGGACGCAGCCGACCGCGATGTGGGCGTGCTCATGCAGGGTCACCGTGCTTTCGGCACGTGTCGGTTCCGCGGCTTCCCCACCTCGGAAATGGACACGCACGTGCTAGGCGGAGACTAGCGGTACAGCTGGGGCGGAAGCGATAGCGGATTTCGCCCGACCTCACGATCCCGCTCCGAAGTCAGGCGAGCGCGCGGCCCAGCTCCTGACTACGGTCCCGAGCGGCCTCGATCGCGGCCAGCAGCGCGGCCCGCACGCCGTGCTTTTCCAGCTCGCGCACCGCCGAGATGGTGGTGCCGGCCGGGCTGGTGACGCTCTCGCGTAGCTGAACCGGGTGCTCGCCACTGTCCCGCAGCATCACCGCGGCCCCCAACGCGGTCTGCACCAGCAGTTCCGCGGCCACGGCGCGCGGCAGTCCGAGCAGGATGCCCGCATCGGTCATGGCCTCGACCAGATAGAAGAAGTAGGCCGGGCCTGAGCCGGACAGCGCCGTCACCGCGTCCTGCTGTTTCTCCGGCAACACCATGAACCGCCCGACCGCGGAGAACAGAGAGCGGGTGCGGTCGAGGTCCTCGGCGCTGGCGTGCGCGCCGGCACTGGCCACCGTCATCGCCTCGTCGACGAGCACCGGGGTGTTGGTCATGACCCGCACCACCGCGGTGCCGGTCGGCAGACGTGATTCGAAGTAGGCCGTCGGTACGCCAGCCACCGCGGTGATGACCAGCGGCAGCCGGTCGGCCTCGGCCAGTTCGTTCACCGCCACCTCGACGTCCTGCGGCTTCACCGTCACCAGCAGGACGTCGGCGAACTGTGCCGCCTCGGCCGGTGAGGTCACCCGTACGCCGTACCGCTCGACCAGCTCGGCTCCCCGCTCCGGTCGGCGCACCACCACCACGGCGTCCTCGGCGGCGACGCCGGCGCGCAGCATGCCGGACAGCAGCGCCTCGCCGAGCCGGCCGGCGCCCATGACCGCGACCTTCACTTCGTGCCCAACAGCGCCCGGGCGAAGAACGTGAGGTTGGCCGGCCGCTCGGCCAGCCGCCGCATCAGGTAGCCGTACCACTCGCTGCCGTAGGGGAGGTAGACCCGCAGCGTGTGCCCGGCCGCCGCCAGACGGCGCTGCTCCTCGGGCCGGATCCCATACAGCATTTGGAACTCGAAGTCGCCCGGCTTGCGGCCGGCCGCCGTGGCGCGGTCCTCGCCGATCTCGATCAGGCGGGGGTCGTGGGTGGCCAGCATGGGGTAGCCGCCACCGCTCATCAGCACGTTGAGACAGCGCACGTAGGACCGGTCGACGTCGAGCCGCTCGGTAAAGGCGACGGACGCCGGCTCGTTGTAGGCGCCCTTGCACAGGCGCACCCGGCTGCCCGGTGTGGCCAGGTCCCGGCAGTCGCCCTCGGTCCGGCGCAGATAGGCCTGCAGCACCGCTCCGGTCGACGGGAAGTCGGCCCGTAGCGCGGCCAGCACGGACAGCGTCGAGTCAGTGGTGGTGTGGTCCTCCATGTCGAGGGTGACGGTGGCGCCGACCCGGGCGGCCTCGGCGCAGATCGTGCGCGCGTGGTCCAGCGCGATGCGTTCGCCGTCACCGGGCAGCGCCTGGCCCAGGGCGCTGAGCTTGACGCTCACCTCGGCCCGCGCGGTGAGGGGACGGTCGTCGACCAGACCGGTCAGGCCCTGCGCGTCCAGCCGGCGCAGCAGGTCGAGGTAGGCGGTCACGCTGGCTTGGGCCTGGGCGACGTCGACGGTGTCCTCGCCCAGGTGATCGAGGGTGACCATGAGCCCCTGCCCGACCAGCCGGCGGGTGACCGCGACCGCGGCATCGGCATCGGCCCCGCCCACGAACCGCTTCACCACCGAACGCGAGACCGGCAACGTCGTCACCAGTCGCTCGACCGTGCGGTTGCCCGCGGCCAGCAGGATCGGTTCGCGCAGCATCGTTGCAGGCTATCGAGTGGCCGATTCATCAAGTGGCGCAGTGGCCAGATGCAGCCGGCAGAAGGCCAGCGCCTCGGCGAGCTCGAGGTCGCGCTGCCCCGCGTCGGCCGCGCGGCGAGTGTTCACCTCGACCATCACGTTGCCGCCGAACCCGCGCTCGGCCAGCGTCTCCAACACCGCAGCACACGGCTGCCGTCCACGACCGGGCACCAGGTGCTCGTCGCGCCCCGACCCGACCCCGTCGGCCATGTGCACGTGGGCCAGCCGCGAGCCCATCTCCTCGAGCATCGCCCGGGCGTCGGCGTGCGCGGCCGAGGTGTGGGACAGGTCGAGGGTCAGGTCGCGGTAGCCGTCCTGCGCGGCGACATCCCATCCCGGCTGGTAGCTCGAGACCTCGCGCTGGCCCACGCGCAGCGGAAACATGTTCTCCACGGCGAAGCGCACCTCGGTCTCCTCGGCCATCCGGGCCAGGCCGGCGACGAAGTCGCGGGCGTAGTCGCGTTGCCAGCGAAACGGTGGGTGGACGACGACCACGCCGGCCCCCAGGCGCTCGGCGGCAGCCCGTGCCCGCTGCAGCTTGGTCCAGGGGTCGCTCGACCACACGCGCTGGGTGAGCACGAGGCACGGCGCGTGGACGGCCAGCACGGGAACGCCGTGGTAGTCAGCCAGCGCGCGGATCGCATCGGCGTCCTGGCTGATCGGGTCGGTCCACACCATGATCTCGACGCCGTCGTAACCGAGCCGGGCCGCCGTCTCGAAGGCGCTGGCCGTCGACGCCGGATACACCGAGGCACTCGACAACCCGATCCGGGCGGCAGGCACCCGGACGCCGCGCGACGGCGAGGCGGCCATGGCCCTGAGCGTAGGTCGGTCCGCCTCAGATCGGTCCGTCGGGCTGCGTAGGGTTCGCTGCCGTGCCGCGCAAACAGTCTCTCGACGAACCACGCTCCCGCGAGGTCGGCCTGGACTTCTCGCGCGAGTGGGTGGACTTCGTCGATCCCGCCGACCCAGAGCACGTGGTGCGCGCGGACTTCACCTGGCTGTGCTCGAGCTGGACCTGCATCTTCGGCCGCGGCTGCCACGGCGTAGTGGCCGGCCGGCCCGACGACGGCTGCTGCACCCACGGTGCCTTCTTCTCCGACAAGGCCGATGAGAAGCGGGTGCGCCGCTTCGCCGAGCAGCTCACGCCGGCCGACTGGCAGTTCCACGCCGCGGGGCACGGCGGGCGCGGTGGCCGGTTGCACGTCACCGAGAAGGACGCGGTGGGTGACGACGAGAACCGTCGTCGCACCCGCCGTCACGAGGACGCCTGCATCTACCTCAACCGGCCGGGCTTCCCCGGTGGCCAGGGCTGCGCCCTTCACGCATTCGCCCTGCGCACCGGCCGCCATCCGCTGGAGACCAAGCCCGAGGTCTGCTGGCAGCTGCCGGTACGCCGCGAGCAGGACTGGGTGGAGCGGCCCGACGGCACGAAGATCCTGCGGTCCACCGTGTCGGAGTTCGACCGCCGCGGCTGGGGTGAGGGCGGGCACGACCTGCACTGGTGGTGCACGTCGTCGCCGGAGGCGCACGTCGGCCGCGAACCGCTCTACGTTTCCTACGCCCCGGAACTCACCGAGCTGATCGGGGCGCCGGCCTACGGCGAGCTGGCCCGGCTGTGCGCAGCCCGGCTGGTCCAGGGCCTGGTGGCGGTGCACCCGGCCGATTCGGCGGTGTCACCGGCCGACCGCGAGGTCTCCTCGACCGAATCCGTTGGCTCCGCCGAGCCCGCCCGCGTCGTGGACTCCAGCAGCCCATAGGCAGGGCGCTACGAGTCGAACTTGTAGCCGAGGCCCCTCACGGTGACGAGATACTTCGGTGTGCCTGGGTCGGGCTCGATCTTGGCCCGCAGCCGCTTGACGTGGACGTCGAGGGTCTTGGTGTCGCCGACGTAGTCCGCGCCCCACACCCGGTCGATGAGCTGGCCACGAGTCAGCACCCGGCCGGCGTTGCGCATCAGCAGCTCGAGCAGGTCGAACTCCTTGAGCGGCAGGCTCACCGGCTGCCCGTCGACGGCCACGGTGTGCCGCTCGACGTCCATGCGCACCGGGCCGGCCTCCACGATCGCGCCGGATCCGTCGTCTCCGTCGCCGCCGCGGCGCAGGACTGCACGCATGCGGGCCACGAGCTCGCGAGAGGAGAACGGCTTGGTGACGTAGTCGTCGGCGCCGAGCTCCAACCCCACCACCTTGTCGATCTCGGCGTCGCGGGCGGTGACGATGATGATCGGGACGTTGGAGCGGGCCCGCAGCTCGCGGCACACCTCGGTCCCGGACAGGCCCGGGAGCATGAGGTCGAGCAGCACCAGATCGGCGCCGCTGCGGTCGAACGTGGCCAGCGCGTCGGGACCGGTGGCGGCGACCGCGACCTCGTAGCCCTCCCGCCGCAGCTGGTAGGACAGCACGTCGGAGAACGATTCCTCGTCCTCGACAACCAGCACGCGGGTCATCGTTCGCCTCTCGTTCCGGAGTCGGCCAGCGCGGGGTCGGCCAGCGCAGGGTCGGCCGGCGCGGGGTCGGCCAAGGATCCGTCGGCGACGTCGCGCCGTGGCGCCTCCGCCATCTGGGTACCGCGGGCGACGTCGTCCCGAACCGCGGCATCGTCGGAGCCGGCGGGCGTCGCACCAGGAACAGGAGCCTCGGGCAGACGGACGGTGAACGTCGACCCGGCGCCCTCGGCGCTCCAGATGTCGATCGTCCCGCCGTGGTTGGTGATCACGTGCTTGACGATCGACAGCCCGAGTCCGGTACCGCCGGTGGCCCGCGACCGGGCCGGATCGACCCGATAGAACCGCTCGAAGATCCGCTCGATGTCGGCCTCGGAGATGCCCATCCCCTGGTCGGTGACCGCGATCTCCACCCACGACCCGCCGGATGCCCCGGCCGGAGCGTCGGTGGCGCGCCCGGTGATCACCACGCGGGTGCCGTCCGGGCTGTAGGAGACCGCGTTGTCCACCAGGTTGGCCACCGCGGTGGCCAACTGGTCCTCGTCACCCAGGACGGTGAGCCCATCGGTGACCGAGGAGGACAGCGTGATGCCGACGTCGTTGGCCCGCAGGCGCGTGCGGTCCATCGCCTCGTCGATCACGTCCTCGACCAGTACCGGAGCCAGCTCGGGCCGGACGTCGGCGCCCTGGACCCGGGACAGAGCGACCAGCTCGCCGACCAGGCGGCCGAGGCGCTGGCCCTCGTGCTGCATCCGCGCGGCGAAGCGCTGCACTGCCACCGGGTCGTCGGCGGCGTCCTGCACCGCCTCGGCCAGCAGGGTGAGCGCACCGACCGGTGTCTTCAGCTCGTGGGAGACGTTGGCCACGAAGTCGCGCCGCACCGCTTCCAGCCGCCGGGCCTCGGTGGTATCGGTGAGCAGCAGGGCCACCGCGATGGCGCGCGGCGAATCAGGCGGAATGATCGGCACCGCGGCGGCCGACACGACGACGACCTCGAGACCCAGCCAACCCCGCGTCAGCTCCACCGTGCGCGTGAGCACCGCCCGCTCGTCCTGCGCGGTCCGGGCCAGCTCACGCAGGTCGGCCACCACCAGCCGATCGCCGTCGAGGGCACCGAGGGCGCGGGCGGCGGGATTGGCCAGCAGGACGACGTCGTCGCGGTCGACCACCACGACACCCTCACCGAGAGCTTCGACCACGAGGGCCGGCATCTGCGCGGAATCGACGTCACCGGAGGCCGCGGCGATCACCGGCCTCCGCGAAACGGCGGCGAGGAGGGCCGGCGGGCTCTCCGCCGGTGTCGCCGGTGCGGTGTTCCGTCGGGCGGCGGCGCGGCGACCGAGGAGGAAACCGACGGTCACGGCCAGGACGCCGACCACGACGGCCACCACGACGGTCACAGCAGCAAGCGTACGGGCGGGTCGGGCGCCGGACGGGTGATCGCGGCCGCCCAGGGCCGGGCGTGGCCGGTTGTTCACCGAGCGTTGCGTCGCCGTTCACGCGTAACTCGGGATCCCGCGGGCCCGCGTACTAGCCTTGGGCTACCAAAAGTCAAGCGAACGACAGGCGGACGATGCGCGACCTCTACCACGACGAGCTGGACGCGGTCGGCGTCTCGCTGCTCACCATGACCCAGCACGCCCGGACGGCAATGGAGCGGGCCACCGCTGCGCTGCTGGACGGGAACCTGGCCGTGGCCGAACGGGTCATCGGCGATGACGCGGCCATCGACGCCATCCGGGCCGACCTCGAAGAGCGCACCTTCCAGCTGATGGCCCGCCAACAGCCGGTGGCCGGCGATCTGCGGCTGCTCATCACCACCCTGCATCTCGCGGCCGACCTGGAGCGCATGGGCGATCTGGCCCTGCACATCGCCAAGGTGGCGCGCATGCGCTATCCCGAGATCGCCGTTCCGGGCGAGCTGCGCGACGTCGTGGCCCAGATGGGCGAAGTGGCGTTGTCGCTGGTGGACAAGGTGGCCGAGGTGATCACTGGGCGCGACGTGGTCATGGCCCAGGCCATCGAGGCCGAGGACGACTCCATGGACGCCCTGCACCGCAAGCTGTTCACGCTGCTGCTCTCGCCCAACTGGAACCATGGCACCGAGGCCGCTATCGACATGACGCTGATCGGGCGCTACTACGAGCGGTACGCCGACCACGCCGTCGCGGTGGCCCGGCGCATCGTCTTCATCGTGACCGGGCGCATGCCCGAGCCGCTGCCCGCGTCCGCGGTCTGACGGCTCCGCGGTCTGACGGCTCCGCGGTCTGAC
>JBDUAD010000144.1:0-5156 GCA_040004775.1 bacterium
CGTCGCCGAGTCGCTGCTCTTGGCCGCCACCTTGTCGCCGCCAGGACCGCCGGAACCCGCCGAGCCGCCAGAGGCACTATCGCCGGACGCTTTCTCGCCGCTGCGCGAGGACTCCGCGCCGCCGTCGCCCTTGCCGACGCCGGCCCCCGCCTTCTCGCGGCTGTCGTTGCGATAGAAACCCGAGCCCTTGAACACCACGCCGACCGAGCCGAACACCTTGCGCAGCCGCTGGCCGCACACCGGGCACTCGGTGAGCGCGGCGTCGGTGAACGCCTGCACGGTTTCGAACCGGTGGCCGCAGTCGGGGTTCGTGCAGGCGTAGACGTAGGTGGGCACGGGGGTCCTTTCCGGGTATGCGCTGTGTCCGCCCGGCTTCAGCCGTCATGGCTGGCACTCCGAGGGGCCGACTGCCAATTATGCTCGGGACCAGCCAGGAGCGGCGCCGGCCACACCCACTACGCCTCAGCCGCCGGCGTCGTCCCCGCGAGCGGCAGGTCGAACCAGCCGTCCGGCGTGACGACGGCCGACACCGCCCGGTCCCACGCGTCGGCCGGCACCACGTCGAGGACCTCGCCCCGGTGCAATAGCGCAACGACCGGCACGCTCGGCCTCGTCCTGGCCAGAACGCGGTCGTAGCTGCCGCCGCCGCGCCCCAGCCGCAGCCCGGCGCGGTCGACGGCCAGGGCCGGGATCAGTAGAACCGACGCCGCGACCAGCGGATCGAAACCCTCGAAAGCCGCTGCGCCGAGGGGCGCCGACGCCTTCGGCCACGTCCTCCAGTCCAGGTCGCGGTCCGGCCGCAGCACGGGGACGAAAACTGCGGCCCCGCTGGCCGCCAGATCGTCGAGCAACTCTGGTCCGGCCGGCTCGGTGGCCAGCGCCTCGTAGGCCAGCACGGCCCGCCACGGCTGCCCCGCCGCGGCCGCGGACCGGCACTGGTGCATCACGTGAGCGCGTACGGCGGCGCGGGCGGTCTCCAGCTCGTCCGGCGACAGCGCGCGCCGGGCGGACAGCAGCCGCCGGCGCAGGTCCTGCTTGGCCGTCGCGAGCCCGGACGCCGATGCCATGCCCGATATTGTCTCGGTATGACCCGTCCCGCCGAGAGCTCGGTCGAGGCATCCGGGCGGACACGCGCCCGCAAGGCGGTGATCCCGGCCGCCGGCCTGGGTACGCGGTTCCTGCCGGCCACCAAGGCGGTGCCCAAGGAACTGCTGCCCGTCGTGGACAAGCCGGCGCTGGAGTACGTCGTCGCCGAGGCAACCGGCGAAGGCCTGGCCGACGTACTGATCATCAGCAGCGTGGGCAAGGACGCTATCGCCGACCACTTCGATCGGGCGCCGCTGGTGGAGGCGGCCCTGGAGGCCAAGGGCGACACCGAGCGCCTGGCCGCGGTGCGCCGCTCCACCGAGCTCGGCCGGCTGGTGTTCGTCCGCCAGCCGACGCAGCGCGGGCTGGGCGACGCCATCTCCTACGCCGAGAGCTTCGCCGGCGGTGAGTCCTTCGCCGTGCTGCTCGGCGACGACATGATCCACGCGGATGAGAAACTCCTGTGCACCATGCTCGACATCCAGCAGGAGCGGGGCGGAGCGGTCATCGCCCTGCTCGAGGTCGATCCCCGCGACGTCGACAAGTACGGGTGTGCCACTCCGGACCCGGGCTGGGACGGCGGCGACGTCGTGCCGGTGGTCGACCTGGTGGAGAAGCCGAAGCCGCAGGACGCGCCGAGCAACCTCGCGGTTATCGGTCGCTACGTGCTGCCGCCGGAAATTTTCAGCGCCATCGCCCGCGTGGGCGAGGGTGCTCGGGGCGAGGTGGAAATCACCGACGCCATCCGCCTCCTGGTGCAGGATGGCGTGCCGGTCCACGGCGTCGTCTTTCGCGGACGACGCTTCGACACCGGTGACCGGCTGCTGTATTTGCAGGCGGTAGTACAACTCGCGGTGGAGCACCCGACGCTGGGGCATGACTTCGCGGCCTGGCTGCGGATCTTCGCCGGGACGCTCTGACCGTGTCCGAGAGCGACCCGTCGACCGGCCGGACCGACCCCTCGCCCCGCGCACCGAGCGCGGCCGGCCCTGAACCGGATCCCTCGAGCACGGACGCCCAGGCCCGGGCGGACGAAGCGACCGAATCCGAGACGGCCGCGGCCGCTCTCGCTCCGGCCCCACCCGCTCCCTCAGCGGAGGGTCACCCCGGAGCAGGGGCCGACGCGCCGCGTCGGGCCGTGGACACCCGCCGCAGCGTGGACGACCACCTGGCCACCGTGCTCGACGGCATCGGCGTCATCGAACCGATCGAGCTGAGCATCCTCGACGCGCACGGCCTCACTCTGGCCGAGGACATCGTCTCGCCCCGTCCCCTGCCCGGCTTCGACAACTCGGCCATGGACGGCTACGCGGTGCGCGCGGTCGACGTGGCCAAAGCGCGCCCGGAGTCACCCGTGGTCCTGCCGGTGGTCGGCGACGTGATCGCCGGAGCGCGGTCGGTGTCGGGCATGGGGCCGGGGCTGGCCATGCGGATCATGACCGGCGCGCCGATGCCGGCCGGCGCCGATGCCGTCGTCCGGTTCGAGGACACCGACCGCGGCGTCGCTCGCGTGGGCGTTCGCGTGGCCGTGCCCTCGGGAACCTCGGTGCGCCGGGCCGGGGAGGACCTTCCCGCAGGGTCGGTCGCGCTCGGGTCCGGTGCCGCCCTCGGACCGCAGCAGATCGGCCTGCTGGCCGCCGTCGGCCGCGACCGCGTCCTGGTCCGTCCACGTCCCCGGATCGTGGTCATCTCCACCGGCAACGAGTTGGTGGAGGTCGGTCAGGAACCGGGGTTCGGCCAGCTCAGTGACGCCAACAGCTACCTGCTGGCCGCGGCCGCGCGGGAGGCCGGCGCCGAGGCGTACCGCGTCGGCATCGTGGCCGACGATCACGCCCAGCTGATGGACGTCCTCGAGTCGCAGCTGCTGCGGGCCGACATCATCGTCACCAGCGGCGGGGTCAGCATGGGCACCTACGACGTGGTCAAGGAGGCGCTCGGCGTGCTCGGCACCGTGGACTTCGTACAGGTGGCCATGCAGCCCGGCAAGCCGCAGGGCTTCGGCCACCTCGGCGACGACCGCACGCCGATCTTCTGCCTGCCCGGAAATCCCGTGAGCTCCATGGTGTCGTTCGAGGTGTTCGTCCGTCCCGCGATCCGCAAGCTGTTGGGGAAGCGCCGGCTGCAGCGGGCCACGGTGGCCGCGGCCGCGCTGGAACGCATCGAGGGCACGGCCGGCACGCGGCAGTTCCGCCGCGGCCTGCTGCACCGCGAGGCCGACGGCAGCTACAGCGTGTCCACCGTGGGCGGAACCGGTTCGCACCTCATCGCGGCCATGGCATCGTCCAACTGCCTTATCGTGATCGACGAAGCGCTGGCCGAGGTGGTACCCGGCTCCCGCGTCCCGGTCATCCCGCTGCTGCTTTCCCAGCGCTGACCTTCCCCTGTCTTGATATCCCGGATCCCAGGCTGGCCCGCCGACCTCGAGGCCGGTCCGGTGCGGCTGCGTTCTCCGCGGGTGCGCGACGGCGCGGCGTGGAGCGAGGTCCGGTTGCGCAATGAGGCGTGGCTGGCGCCGTGGGAACCGACGTCGGCCCTGAGCTGGGCCGACCGGAGCACTGGCGCGGCCTGGCGGGCCACGGTCGCATCGCTACGGCGGTCGGCCAGGGAGGGGACCGGCCTGCCGTTCGTGGTCGAGTACGGCGGTCGCCTCGTCGGCCAGGTGAACGTCAGCAGCATCACCCGCGGCGCTCTGCGTGGAGCAACCATCGGCTACTGGGTGGACGCGGCGGTGGCCGGTCGCGCGATCACGCCGACCGCGGTCGCGCTGGTGATCGACCACTGCTTCGCCCGCGCGGGCCTGCACCGCATCGAGATCGACATCCGGCCGGAGAACGAGGCCAGCCTGCGGGTGGTCGAGAAGCTGGGCCTGCGTCAGGAGGGCTACTACCGCAGGTTCCTCGACATCGACGGCGCCTGGCGTGATCACGTGGCCTTCGCGCTGACCAGCGAGGAGCTCGGGTCGACGTCCCTGCTCGCCCGCCTGCCGCGGTTGCCGCTGCCGCCCGGCTGATCCCCGATCAGCCCCGCGGGCTGATCAAGACAGTCGACACGCCGCCGACGTCCGGAACACGGGGTTCGGCGCTGGCTACGGTGACGGCCGGCCGTGTTACTGATGTGACTGGAGATGCGATGACCTCGCCGATGATGACGGTCATCCTGCTGGCCATGCTGTGGCTGATCGTGGTGGTGCCGATGGTGCTGCGCCGCAAGGACGAGCGCGCCGGCGAACGGACGATAGCGCGGTTCGGCACCGCCTTGGGGGCGTTGACGTCCTCCCGCGGCACGGTCGGCACGGTCGGCACGGTTGGCACGGTGGACCTGGTCGAGCCGGTCGAGCCGGCCGAGCCGTCACAGCCGATGCGGTCGCCCCGGCCTGGCATCGCGGGCGCTCCGTCCGCTACCGCCACCGCAGCGGCGACGACCGGTGCCGGCCCGGTGACCCGGCGTCCCGTACCCGTGGCCAAGGAGTCGCTCATGTACCCGCCGGATCTCCGTGACCTCTCCGACGCCCGACGCCGCATGCTAGTGCGCCGGCGCCGCAGCCTCACCACCCTGAGTGCCGCCCTGGTGGTGTTGCTGCTGGCCGCAGTGATCACTGGTGCCAGGCCGGCACAGGTCCTGTTCGTGCTGGTCCTGCTGTCCCTCGGCGGGTACCTGTTCTTCCTGCGCAGCCAGGCGTTGCGCGACCGCGACCGGCGCGAGAGCCGGCGGCAGCGCACAACCAGCCGACCGACGCCCGGGTACGACGCCACCGTCGCTACGGCCAGTACACCGGTGCCTCAGAACGTCGTGCGCATCGACGAGGACGACGTGGACCTCGACCATCTGGACACCGTCGATCTGACCGGCCTGTACTCCGAACGCGACGTCGAACCGCACCAGGTCCGCCGCGCCGGTTGAGACCTCGAGCGGTGCCCGCGCGGCCGGAAAACGCCGCCCGCCGACCTGCTAGCGTGGTGGGCCGGTTCGCCCAGCGAGCCGCAATCTCCCGCCAGCGGGGCTGTAGCGCAGTTGGTAGCGCACCTCGTTCGCAACGAGGGGGTCAGGGGTTCGAATCCCCTCAGCTCCAC
>JBDUAD010000145.1:0-5123 GCA_040004775.1 bacterium
AATTGAGCCGGCTCGATCCGCTCTGGGCCCGATGGATCTGGACGAGCGTGCGCCGGCTGAGAGCCGGCACAGCATGGCCAGTGGGGAGGCAGGACCAGACCGCTCCCGATGATGTGTCGTCGATGCGCGCCGTGACCATCTCGGTGGAGACGAGGAGAATCGAACTCCCAACCCCCGCCTTGCAAAGGCGGTGCTCTGCCAATTGAGCTACGTCCCCGAGTGCCCGGGCGAGCTCCAGGCTAGCCGCAGCCAGGAATCGGCCGATCAGGTGGAAGCGGTGGGCGGGCGAACAGCCTCGCGCCAGAGGTCGGCCGATTCGGACTTGGCCGTCGCCTTGCGGTTGGACAGCAATTTCGCCACGCCGGCCGCGGCGGCCATCACCAGGAGCTTCTTCACACGACACCTCTTCCGGATGGACGCAACGTGTGCCGAGAGTGGGCCTGGGAGGACTTGAACCTCCGGCCTCATCCTTATCAGGGATGCGCTCTAACCAGCTGAGCTACAGGCCCGCGGACACGCTGGGCGACTCTACCGTCCGGCTTCCAGGCCGAACAAACGCCGTCGAACGGGTCAGGCTTCCCGCTCGGCAAGCGTGACCTCGACCCCGCCGACCAGGTCGGCGCAGAGGTTGTAGACGACCGAACCGATGGTGGACAGCGCGATGAACAGCACGATGTTGACCAGGCCGATGACGAACGCGCCGCCGAACACGACGTTCGGGCTGACCACGTTCTCCGACCCGGTGTCGTTGATTTTGGCAACGGTTTCATTGATCTTGTCGAACACGCCCATGACGTCGAGCAGGCCGTAGAGGACGCCGACCATGACCAGCCAGACGAAGAAAAGCGCGATGGCCAGCACGCAGGAGAACTTGAGCACCGACCACACGTTGAGGTGACGCAATTGCAGTCGCGCCCGACGGGGACTGCGGTCGGACCTTCCGCGGCGTGACGTCGTGGTGACCTTGGCAGGGGCGTTGGCCTTGGCCGCCGGAGCAGCACTGGTCGGCGAAGCAGCACTGGCGGGAGCGGAAGCCTTGGTCGCCGACCTCGACGGGGACGGGGTCGCGGTCCGCGAGGCCGCCGCGGATGGTTCAGCTGTCGATCCCCCGGACGATTGTGCCGACCCGGGCGCGCCGAGCGGCGGCGCGGTCATCGGGGCCACAGAAGCCGACGGACCTGAAAGAGAGGGACCAGACACGGACGGCCGAGCCGGAGCGGCCGGAGCGGGAGTCGTGGTTCCAGCGGTCGGGCCGACGCTGGCCGTCGGTCCGGTGGCCGACACCGTAGGAGCGGTCGGGGACGCGAGGCCTGCGGAGGCACTCAGAGGCGACGAGTCGGACAGAGGACCAGCCGGAAGCGAAACCGTGGCCTGGTCGACGCCGGTGCCGGACCCGGCGTCGTGCCCCGAGCCGACCTCGCGGCCGAAGCCGCTGGACCTGCCGAGGCGGCCGAAGGTGGCGTCACCGAACGACGGGTCACCGAAACTGCCCCCACTGAGACCGGCCGGCTGAGGCGAACCGCCGGTGGCCCGGTGGTCACGATCGACGTAAGGATCGCCGGGACCGCCTACTGCCGGAAGGGTGGTCGTCGTCTCGGCCGCACTGGGGCCGGCACCCAGCGCGGTGGCGCCGTGACCGTTGCCGGAGAAGCCGTTGCGCCCGGCGCCGGAACCGTTGGAAAAACGGCCGTTGCCGCCGACCCCGTTGGCCGTGGCGGCGTGCGAATCGTTTCCACCCAGGCCAAGCCCGTCTTCGCGGACGACCGGGTGTTCACCCGTCGGGCTGTCGGGGCTGACCTCCGCGGTCGGCGCCTCGGTGCGCCACGGCGAGACACCGCCGTCCTGGACCGCGGACCCGGTGGGGTAGCCAGGACCGTTGTGGTCCTCGGTCGGCGGGCTCATCAGGCGGTCGCCCTAGGGTCGGCGTTGCGTCGTTGGCTCATGTCGGCGCTTACTCCTGCTCCTCGGGCTCGTCGGCGTTGCGTGCGACGGCCACCACGGTGACGCCGTCCGGCAGGTTCATCAGCCGTACGCCCATCGTCTGCCGTTGCGCGCGACGGACCTCGCCGGCGCTGGTACGGATCACGCCACCGTTGGAGGTGATGGCATAGACCTCGTCGTCCGGCCGGACGGCCATGGCGCCGACCAGCCTTCCTCGCGTGGAAACGATACGCGCTGTGAGCACTCCCTTACCGCCACGACCCTGCACCGGGTACTCCGAAATCGGGGTCCGCTTGGCGAAGCCACCCTCGGTGGCGACCAGAATTTCCACGTCCGGAGCGAGCACGACCATGGCCAGTAGCTCGTCGCCGCTACCGAAGCGCATGCCGATGACACCCGACGTGGACCGGCCCATCGGCCGCAACGAGTCATCGTCGGCGGTGAACCGGATCGACTGGGCCTTCGCGCTGACCAGCAGGACGTCGTCGGTCGGGCCGATGAGGGCCGCCGCGATCAACTCGTCGTCCTCGCGCAGATTGATCGCCTGGATTCCGCCGCTGCGATTCGAGTCGTAGGCGGTCAGCTCGGTCTTCTTGACCAGGCCGCGCTTCGTGGCCAGCACCAGATACGGGGCCACCGCGTAGCTGTCCAGGGCCATGACGCCGGCGATCTTCTCGTCGGGCTGGAAGGCCAACAGATTGGCCACGTGCTGGCCGCGGGCGTTGCGGTTGGCCTCGGGCAGCTCGTAGGCCTTGACCCGGTAAACCCGCCCCTTGTTGGTGAAAAACAGGATCCAGTGGTGGGTCGTGGTCACGAAGAAGTGGTCGACGATGTCGTCGACCTTCAGCTGCGCGCCCTGGACGCCCTTGCCGCCACGGCGCTGGGCCCGGTACAGGTCGGTCTTGGTCCGCTTGGCGTAGCCGGTCCGGGTGATCGTGACGACCACGTTCTCCTGGGCGATCAGGTCTTCCATCGACATGTCGCCGTCGAACCCGACGATCTGGGTACGCCGGTCGTCGCCGTACTTGGTGACCAATTCACCGAGCTCGTCGCCGATGATGGTGCGCTGGCGGCCGGGCTTGGCCAGGATGTCGCGGTAGTCCTCGATCTCGAGGGCGATCTTCTCGAACTCCTCGGCGATGCGCTGACGCTCCAGAGCAGCCAGCCGGCGCAGCTGCAGGTCCAAGATCGACGTGGCCTGGATCTCGTCGATCTCCAGCAGCGCCATCAGGCCGGTCCGGGCCTCCTCGGCCGAGGCCGAACCGCGAATCAGGGCGATGACCGCATCGAGCTGGTCGAGGGCCTTCATGTACCCGCGCAGGATGTGGATGCGGTCCTCGGCCGCGCGGAGCAGGAACTGTGTACGCCGGACGATGACCTCGACCTGGTGCTCGACGTAGAGGGAGATCATCTGGTCGAGGCGCAGGGTCCGCGGTACACCGTCGACGATGGAAAGCATGTTGACGCCGAACGTCGTCTGCAGCTGGGTGTGCTTGTAGAGGTTGTTCAGCACCACCTTGGCCACGGCGTCACGCTTGAGGATGATCACGATCCGCATGCCGTTGCGGTCGCTGGAGTGGTCCTCGATACCCGAGATTCCGGTGACCCGGCCGTCGCGGGCCAGCTCGGCGATCGTCTCGACCAGGTTGTCCGGGTTGACCTGGTAGGGCAGCTCGGTGACCACCAGTGTGGTCCGGCCGCGGGTGTCCTCCTCGACGGTGACCACCGCCCGCATTCGCACCGCACCGCGACCGGTGCGGTAGGCCTCGGCGATGCCCTCGCGCCCCACGATGAGCGCGCGGGTCGGGAAGTCCGGCCCGGGAATTAGGCGCATGAGCTCGGCGAGCAACTCCTCCTCGGTGGCGTCGGGGTGCTCGAGGGCCCACCGCACGCCGGCGCCGACCTCGCGCAGGCTGTGCGGCGGGATGTTGGTCGCCATGCCGACCGCGATGCCACCGCCGCCGTTGACCAGCAGGTTGGGGAAACGCGACGGCAGGACGTCGGGCTCGTGGGAACGCCCGTCATAGTTGGGGCTGAAGTCGACGGTGTCCTTCTCTATGTCGCGCAGCATCTCCATGGCCAGCTGCGTCAGCCGGGCCTCGGTGTAGCGCATGGCCGCGGCCGGGTCGTTGCCCGGTGAGCCGAAGTTGCCCTGGCCGTCGATCAACGGAGCCCGCATCGACCACGGCTGGGCCAGGCGGACCAGGGTGTCGTAGATCGAGGTGTCGCCGTGGGGGTGGTAATTGCCCATGACGTCGCCGACGACCCGTGAGCACTTCACCGGACCGCGGTCCGGGCGGTAGCCCGAGTCGTACATCGCGTAGAGGATCCGGCGGTGCACCGGCTTCAGGCCGTCGCGCACGTCGGGCAACGCCCGGGACACGATCACGCTCATCGCGTAGTCGAGGAAGCTGCGCTGCATCTCGACCTGGATGTCGACCGGCTCGGTGCGATCGCCCGGACCGTCCGGGGGGAGGGACCCGCCGGTGCCGCCAGGCGGGAGGGTCACATCAGTCATGCGGGGCGCCGTTCCTGTCGCGGGCGGAGATACGGGTAACTGGTGACGTCGGTGGTCCTGTCGTCGAAATCTCGCACGTCAACTCGGATGCCACGTCGCGCGTCACCTCAGATGTCACGTCAGATGTCGAGGAAGCGGACGTCCTTGGCGTTACGCACGATGAACGAGCGCCGCGCTTCCACGTCGTCGCCCATGAGCACGCTGAACAGCTCGTCGGCGGTGGCCGCGTCGTCCAGGGTCACTTGCAGCAGCACCCGGCTGGCCGGGTTCATGGTGGTCTCCCACAGCTCGGTCGCGTTCATCTCGCCGAGGCCCTTGTAACGCTGGACCGGCTCGTCCTTGGACAGCCGCTTGCCGGCCTCGAGCCCGGCCTTCATCATCGCATCGCGCTCCCGGTCGGAGTACACGTACTCCGGCTCCGAACGCACCCACTTGATCTTGTACAGCGGTGGCTGGGAGAGGAACACGTGACCGTTCTCGATCAGCGGGCGCATGAACCGGAAGAGCAGCGTGAGCAGCAGCGTGGTGATGTGCTGGCCGTCCACGTCGGCGTCGGCCATCAGCACGATCTTGTGATAGCGCAGCTTGGTCAGGTCGAACTCGTCGTGGATGCCGGTGCCGAGCGCGGTGATCAGCGACTGCACCTCGGTGTTGCGCAGCACCC
>JBDUAD010000062.1:0-17374 GCA_040004775.1 bacterium
TTGATGATGCACGTGTTCTTCGTTCCCGGCGGCGACCTGGCCCACGCCTATGCCACCGAAATGACCTGACGTGGGCTTGGACCCGGGCATCGCCGCGGACATGGACTCGGACATGGACATGGATCCGGGCATTGACATGGACATGGACGCGGACGTGGACATGGCGGCGTCGGCCGCGTTCCTGTGGACGCCTCGGTGTTCGCCCTGGCGCTGGCCCGTCATTGGCGCGGCGACGCTGGCCGCGGCGGCTCACATCCCCGCGATCCGCCCCACCTGCGCGACGCTCCCTACATGGGCGAGGAATTCGCCGTCCTCAACGTGGCCTGCCTCCTGCTCGCGCTCGCAGCGTTCCTGTGTGACAGCGCGGCTGTCTACAGCCTCACGATCGTCACCTGCGGCCTCGCCCTCGCCGGCTACGCCGCCACACGCCTGATCGCGTTTCCTCAGCTGGCGAACGACGTCGGCCACTGGCTGGAACCACTCGGGGTCCTGTCGATCCTGGCCGAAACCATCGCTGTCCTCACCGCTGCGGCAGCGCTTCGAACCGCGCCGGTACATGCCGCCTGATCAGCCGGCAACGAGCAACGCTCGTCAAACATTCAGTCGCTGGACGCCAGTCGATCTTGATGCGTATCCTGGCCAGGAACAGAGAGCGGCGCCGCTTGTAACGCTGAGCGGCGCCGCTCGTTCGAGGTGATCAGCGTTGCCGGTACTGGTCGACGGGCACTGGCGAGGCGGCACTGTTCAGCAGCCACACCAGACAAGCGTCGACCGTGCCGACCTTGGGCGCCAGATTTGATTCGGTGGCGCCTCGGTCGGTCGCCTCAGCGGCTGGTCGAACGCCGGTACTGGTAGTTGGCCAACGGCACGAAGATGGCCAGCACTCCCGCCGCCCAGATCAAGGTGTAAACGGCGGGATGGTTCAACGCCCAGCCGGTGGGGTCCGCCCCGTTCGAAGCCGGATTGTTGTTACCGAACAGGTTGCGGGCCGCCTGGGTGACGGCCGATACCGGGTTCCATTCGGCGAAGGCCTTGAGCGGACCGGGCAGGGTGTCCAACGGCACGAAGGTGTTGGCCACGAAGGTGAGTGGAAAGATGATGATGAACGAGGCGTTGTTGACCACCTCGGGCGTCGGTACCAACATCCCGACCCACGCCATGATCCAGGAGATCGCGTAGGCGAAAACCAGAAGAACCAGGTAGCCGCCGAGCGCCTCGAGGAACGACGTCCGGATGCGCCAGCCCACGATCAGCCCGGTGACGCTCATGACGAACAAGACGATCACGTTGTTGACGACGTCGGACAGGGTGCGGCCGAACAGCACGGCCGACGGGGACATCGGCAGCGATCGGAAGCGGTCGATGATGCCCTTCTGGACGTCATCGGCCAGTCCGGCGCCGGTGATGGTGGCGCCGAAGACGACGGTCTGGGCGAAGATCCCGGCGATCAGGAACTCGCGGTAGCCCTTGCCGCCGCCCTGCTGGTCGATCGCCCCGCCGAAGACGTAGGCGAACAGCAGCACGAACATGATCGGCGAGAGAGTGGTGAAAACCAGCAAATCCGGTACTCGCTTGATCTTGATCAAATTGCGCTTGGCGACAACCAGACCGTCGGCCACTGCGGTGGCGGCGCTCATCGCTGGTCTCCACTCGCCGCCGCGCTGGCTAGCACTCGCCCGTCCAGTGGCGCAGCCTCGTCCTCGGCGCCGCGGCCGGTCAAGGTGAGGAACACATCGTCCAGGGTGGGCCGGCGCAGTCCGACGTCGTCGAGGACGATGCCGGCCGAGTCGAGCAGCCTTAGCGCCTCGGTGAGGACGGCAACGCCACCGCTGACCGGCATGAGCAGCGAGCGCCGGTTCTCCTCTGTCGAAGCGGGCGCGGTGCCCAGCGGGGCCAGCAGCCGACCCGCGGTGGCCAGCTGGGCTCCGTCCTTGACCGTGATCGCCAAGCGCTCGCCGCCGACCTGGCCCTTGAGCTGGTCGGCCGTGCCCTGGGCAATGACCTTGCCGTGGTCGATGACCACGATCTCGTCGGCCAGCAAGTCGGCTTCCTCCAGGTACTGGGTGGTGAGCAGCAGGGACGTCCCTTCCTTGACCAGTTCCTGCAGCACCTCCCACATCTCGGTGCGGCTGCGCGGGTCGAGCCCGGTGGTCGGCTCGTCGAGGAAGAGCACCGGTGGCCGGGCGACGAGGGCGCCGGCCAGGTCGAGGCGCCGCCGCATACCGCCGGAGTAGGTCTTGGCCGTGCGGTCGGCGGCGTCCTCGAGGCGGAACTGGGCCAGCAGCTCCCGGGCCCGCTCACGGCTCGGTTGGCGACCGAGGTGGTAGAGGCGCCCGACCATCTCGAGGTTCTCCTGCCCGGTGAGGTACTCGTCGACCGCTGCGTACTGGCCGGACACGCCGATGTGGCGGCGCACCTCGCCCGGGTTGGCCAGGACGTCGATGCCGGCCACGGTCGCCGACCCCGCGTCGGGGCGGATCAGCGTCGTCAGCACCCGCACCGCGGTGGTCTTACCGGCACCGTTGGGCCCCAGCAGGCCCAGGACGGAGCCCTTGGGCACGCGCAGGTCCACCCCGTCCAGGGCGCGGACCGAGCCGTAGTGCTTGACCAGGCCGGTGGCGGTGATGGCGTCGTCGGTCATGGGCGTCCTCTTCTGCTCAAGGTCGGGGGCTGGTGCCGGTGTCTCAGCGCTGGTGGATGTCGCTGGTGATGTCTCGGTGGGATCAGCGGTACGCATCGTCATGTCAGTTAAGACCGAGGGACCGACACGAACTCATCGCAGCGGCATCCCCCCATGAGTACCGCCGTCCGGTGCCGGTCGCCACCGTTTTCCCGCGCCGTCAACTCCCGGTGCTCTCGCGCATGACCAGCTGGTAGCCGGCGGCCACGTCGCGGGGTGGGTCGTCCGAGCCGCCGCGGATGCGCAGGGCCAGCAGATCAACAGCGATGGCGGCAATGGCCCGCTTGTCCGGTGACACCGTGCTCAGCGTCGGTGAGCCGAATCGGCCGTCCTCGATGTCGTCGATGCCCATCACGGCGACGTCCTGTGGCACCCGCGCCCCGGCCTCGATCAGCGCGCGCATCGCGCCGAGGGCCATCAGGTCGTTGAGACAGAAGATCGCGTCCGGCGGGCGCCGCAGGCGCAGGAGTTCCTGGGCCGCCTGGTAGCCCTGCACCCGCCGGAACGGTCCGATCCGGATGATGAGCCTCTCGTCCACTGTTCGCCCGGCCGCCCGCAGCGCTTGTTCGTAACCGGTTAGCCGTTGAGCCGCGGTGTTGACCTTCGTGTCGGCGCCGATGAACGCGATGCGCCGCCGACCGAGCTCCAGCAGTGCCGAGGTGGCGTCCCGGGCTGCTGCCACGCTGTCGATCGCGACGTGGTCGGCTCCCACAGCGGAGAACTGTTCACCGAGCAACACGATCGGCCGCCGCCGGGTGAGCACCTCTATGTCCTTCTGAGTCAACGCGAGCGGGCTGCTGATCGCGCCGTCGATCAGGTTGGCGCGGACCCCTTCGGCCGCCTGCCGCTCGCGTTGCCGATCGCCGCCGGTCTGATCGATGAGCACCGTCAGCCCGCGCTCCTCGGCCGCATACACCA
Organism: bacterium; assembly: GCA_040004775.1. Taxonomy (GTDB): domain Bacteria; phylum Actinomycetota; class Actinomycetes; order Mycobacteriales; family Jatrophihabitantaceae; genus JALZBL01. The sequence continues at coordinate 3,599 of JBDUAD010000062.1, forward strand.
CGAGGCTGGCGATCTCCGCGAAATACGGCTCGTCCAGCACGGGCAGGGCCAGAGCGATCAGATTGGACCGACCGGTGCGCAAGCCGCGGGCGGAAAGATTCGGTTGGTATTCCAACTCCTTGATGGCGGCGTTCACCCGCGCCCGAGTCTGCACGCTGACAAACGGGTAATCGTTGACAACGTTAGAAACCGTCTTTATGGAAACACCGGCCATGGCGGCCACGTCCTTGAGGCTGGCCGCCATGGGAGCTCCTTTGGAGTACGGCGGCTTTCCGTCGGACGGCAGCCACCGGGCAGCCGCACGCTGGTGTGCGGGATGTGCCGCCGCCCAGCATCCACTACGAAATCCGTTATAGGCAATAGCTTCCTGCCATCGAACGGCAGCTCCGCCTAAGCTCCGCATGACCAGCGACCATCTGCGGAACCCTCGCGCCCGACGCCTCTGGTCGATAACGGTTGGATAACGTGGCCGATACCCCTTGACGCGCCGATCATCTACAACGTTGAATGCGGACCGTCCGATCGGCGCCCCGTCATCGGTGGCTCCAGCGCACGTCGCCGCATGGCGACGAGCCCCTGGAGCAGCGCACGACTCGAGGAGAGACATGGAAATGGGAATTGGAACGGGGCGACGCCTCTACGTCGCGATGGGCACCACCCTGGTGGCCGCATCGGTACTGACCGCGTGCTCTAAGTCGGACAACTCCAGCAGCGGGGGCACAGCCAGCTCCAGCGCAAGCGGCACCGGCGAGGCGGCCTCGGTCAACCCCTCGGCGTCGCCGGCCGGCGGCGCCGGCTGCACGCTCGAGAAGTACGGCGCCACGAAGATCGACCTCAAGAACGCGATCGTCGGCTTCTCCCAGTCCGAACCCGAGACTGCGGCGTTCCGCGTCGCCGAGACCAAGTCCATCGAGGACGAGGCCAAGAACGTCGGCGTGAAGAAGCTGCTGCACACCAACGCCAACAGCCAGCTCTCGAAGCAGATCTCCGACATCAAGGACATGCTGAACCAGGGCGCGCAGCTCCTCATCGTGGCGCCGCTGAACTCCGACGGCCTGCAGCCGGCGTTTGCCGCGGCCAAGGCGAAGAAGGTGCCGGTCCTGACGATCGACCGGAAAGTCACCTCGACCGCGTGCTCGGACTACGTGGCCTTCCTCGGTTCGGACTTCGTGAGCCAGGGCAAGCGCGCGGCCGACGCCATGATCAAGGCCACCGGTGGTAAGGCGAATGTGGCGATCCTGTTGGGGTCCTCGGGCAACAACGTCACCACCGACCGCACCAAGGGTTTCGTGGACCAGGTCAAGGCGAGCGGTCCGGGCCTGAAGGTCGTCGCCCAGCAGACCGGTAACTTCGCTCGCACCGATGGGCAGAAGGTCATGGAGACCCTGCTTCGCGCGCATCCCAACATCAACGCGGTGTACGCCGAGAACGACGAGATGGGCCTCGGCGCGATCGTCGCGATCGCCGCCGCGGGGAAGAAGCCGGGCAAGGACGTCAAGGTCGTGTCCATCGACGGCACCCGGGCCGCGGTCCAGGCCATCGTCGACGGCAAGTACAACGCGGTGATCGAATCCAACCCGCGGTTCGGCCCGCTGGCGTTCAAGACGGCGACCGACTTCGAGAACGGAACCGCCATCCCGGAGAACGTGATCATCAGCGACAAGCAGTACGACTCGTCGAACGCTGCCGCCGCGGTCGGCGGGGCCTTCTGAACCACCACCAGGTCTCTCCGTCCCGCCACGGCGGGGCGGGGAGACGATGGTGGGGCCGGGCCGCCGACACCGTCCGGCCGATCGAGAGGGGGCAGCGATGACCGGACCCGACACCGCCGGACCCGCGCTCGAAGTGATCGACATCATCAAGCAGTTCGGTGGGATTCGAGCGCTCGACGAGGTCTCCTTTGGTCTGAACCCCGGCGATGTGCATGCGCTGGTCGGGGAGAACGGGGCCGGAAAGTCGACGCTGATCAAGGTGATGACCGGCGTTTACCAACCGGATGCCGGCGAGGTTCGGCTCAACGGCTCGCCGGCCCAATTCCCACGGCCGGTCGACGCGCAGAACGCCGGTATCAGCACGATCTACCAGGAAGTCAACCTGATCGCGCTGCAGAGCGTGGCCCGCAACATCTACCTCGGGCGCGAACCCCGTAATCGAATCGGCCTCATCGACTTCGCCCGGATGAACCGCGACGCCAGCGCCTTGCTGGCCGAGTACGGCATTCGCCTGGACGTGCGCCGACCACTGCGCTCGCTGGGCCTCGGGCTGCAGCAGATGGTCGCCCTGGCCCGCGCCGTGTCGGTGGAGGCCCGTGTCGTGATCATGGACGAGCCGACGAGCTCGCTCGAACCGCGCGAGGTCGAGACGCTGTTCTCGGTCATCGAACTGCTGCACCGTCGAGGGGTGGCCATCGTCTACGTCAGCCACAAGCTGGACGAGCTCTTCCGGATCTGCAACCGCGTGACGGTCATGCGCGACGGCAAGGTCGTGCACACCGGTGACATGGCCGGGCTGACGCGGCTCGAGCTGGTCTCCCACATGCTGGGCCGAGCCATCTCCGACGTGCGTCGCGACGGCCGTACGGAGTTCGGCGACTCGCACGCTCGGGCCGATGATCCGGTGCTGTCCGTGTCGGGTCTCGAGCGTCGCCACGTGCTGCACGACGTCGGTTTCGACGTGCGTCCGGGCGAGGTGGTTGGCCTCGGCGGCCTGCTCGGAGCCGGCCGCAGCGAGACGGCCAAGGCGGTGGTCGGTGCATTTCCGCTCGACGAGGGCCAGGTGACCGTCCACGGCTCCCAGCTGCGCCGACACACCGTGGCCGGCGCCCTGCGGGCCGGGGTGGTGCTGCTGTCCGAGGACCGCAAGGTCGAAGGCATCGTCCCGACGCTGTCGGTGCGCGACAACATCGCGTTGGCCGCCCTGCCGGCGCTGTCGCGGCGGGGTCTGGTCTCGCGGCGGCGGCAGGACGACCTGGTCGAGACCTACATGAAACGGCTGCGGATCAAGGCGTCCTCGCCGGACCAGAAGGTGACCGAGCTGAGCGGTGGCAATCAGCAGAAGGTTCTCCTGGCCCGGTGGCTGAGCACGCGACCGAAGGTGCTGCTGCTCGACGAGCCGACCCGGGGGATCGACGTCGGCGCGAAGGCGGAGGTGCAGGGCCTGATCGAGGAACTCGCGGCCGACGGTCTGGGCGTCGTCCTCATCTCCAGCGAGCTCGAGGAGCTGATCGAGGGTTCCGACCGGATCGTCGTGCTGCGCGACGGCGTCGTCGTCGGTGAGCTGCGCGGATCCGAGGTCAGCGAGCAGGACCTGGTGGAGATGCTGGCCGCCGGCGGGGACGCGACGGCTCGGTCGCCCGGGTCCGATGGGGCGACCGACGACAATCAGTCGCAGAACGGCGATGGGGCCATCCAGACGGGAAGAGGGCCGTCTCCCGCCCTGGAGACGAAGGAAACGTCGCGATGACCGCCCTCACCGCGGCTCGTGCCCGCGTCCGGCTCGACACCCGCTGGCTCCAGGACAACGGGGTCTACGTCGCGCTGGTCGCCATCCTGTTGATCGATCTGGCTCTCAACCCGAGTTTCGTCTCGCCCGGCAGCCTGCGCACCCAGCTCATCCAGGTGGTGCCCGTGCTGATCGTGGCTCTCGGCATGGCGCTGGTCATCGGCACGGAGGGGATCGACCTGTCGGTCGGCTCGGTGATGGCGCTGGCCACGGCCCTGCTGCCGCTCTACCTCGGCTACGGCGTCGTCGGCGGGGTGGCTGTCGCGCTGGGCATCGGGATTGCGGTCGGTGCACTCAACGGATGGCTGGTGGCGGTGATCGGTGTGCAACCCATCGTTGCCACCCTGGCCCTGCTGGTCGGAGGCCGCGGGCTGGCCAATGTCATCGGTGGTTCGCAGAAGGACATCCACAACACGACGCTCAACCACTTCGGTGGCGGAGAGCTCTTCAACATCCCCTACATCGTCGTGCTGGCCGCAGTGCTGGCCGCCCTCGTCGCCTTCCTGGTCCGCCGGACGACCTTCGGGCGACAACTCGTGGCCGTGGGCGGCAACCGGGTCGCCAGCCAGCTGGCCGGCCTGCCGGTGCGGCGGGTGCTGATCACCGTCTACATCCTGTCCGGGCTGCTGGCCGCGGTCGCCGGTGTGGTGGCCACCGCCCGTCTGCAGGCCAGTGCTCCGGATCAGCTCGGGCGGAACATCGAGCTCGCGGCGATCACGGCGGTCGTGGTCGGCGGTACGCCGCTGACCGGCGGTCGCGTGCGCATCCTCGGCACCGTCGCCGGAGCGTTCCTCATGCAGCTCATCCAGTCCACGCTGATCTCGGAGAATCTGAAGGACTCCGTGACCCAGATGGTGCAGGCGGCGATCATCATCGTCGCCGTCTACGTGCAGCGGTCGAGGCAGTCGTGAGCTCCGCGAGCGGCGTCCCCGCGCGAACCGGCCAAGCGGACCCGATGACCATAGAGAGCGAGAGTGGGCCCGGCCTGGGGCAGTCGCGGCGGGAGGTGGTCGCCTCGACCCTGCAGCGTCGTGGTTCTCTGGTCGTCCTCGCTCTCACCGTCTTCGGCGCCTCGCTGTACTTCGACTCCTTCTTCACCCGCGGCAACCTCACCAACATCGCGCTGCAGAACTCGTTCCTCGCGGTGGTCGCACTGGGTATGACGTTCGTGATCCTGACCGGCGGCATAGATCTGTCCGTGGGCTCGGTGTATGCGCTCGGCGGTGTGGTCGCCGCGTGGGGAGCCGGGCACAACACGTTGGTGGCCATTGTCGCGCCGCTGCTGGTTTGCGGAGCGATCGGCCTGCTCAATGGCCTGCTCATCGAGCGGGCCGGCCTGCCGCCGTTCATCGTCACGCTGACCACGCTGTTGGCCGCCCGCGGGTTGCTGCTGTCGCTCACGCAAGAAGGCGCCAAGACCTACATCATCCCGACCGGGTCGTCGTTCGCCACGATCGGGCAGGGGACGGTGGGCACCCTCGGATATCCGATCTTCATCGCGCTGGCCCTCTACGGCGTGGGCACGGTGCTGCTGCAGCGCACCGCGTTCGGGCAGACCGTCCTGGCCATCGGCAGCAACGAGGACGCGGCCCGGCTCATGGGCCTGCCGGTGCCTCGGACCAAGATCTTGGTGTACGTGATGTCGAGCCTGCTGGCCGCGTGGGGCGGCATGATGGCCGCCGCACAGGCATCCTCCGGAGTCACGATCGTCGGTGTAGGTCTCGAGCTCAGCGCCATCTCCGCGGTCGTCATCGGCGGAACCTTGCTCACCGGCGGCGTGGGCACCACCGGGGGCACCCTGGCCGGCGTGCTCCTGCTCGGCGTCATCCAGAACATCATCAACCAGATCGGCGGCTTGGACTCCTCGTACCAGGCCGTCGTCAACGGGGCCTTCCTGGTGGTGGTCGTGGTCGTTCAGACGTTCCTCAGCCGGCGGCAGAGGCTCTGACGTGAGCGCGACCGAGCGACCCCAATCGGATCCGCACCACGGCCGCCGGCCGGGGCGACGGCCGTGACCGAACCTGAGGAGAAGCTGGCCCGCCTGAGGGCGCTTCTGGGTGAGCGCTACGACGTCGTGGTGCTGCGCAGTTCGGCCGCCGTCGCCTGGCTGACCGGCGGCGGTCGCAGCTACGTGGCCACCAACACCGCAACCGGCGTGGCCGCGGTGATCGTCGGTGCCGGCGAGGTCGAGGTGGTGACCGCGGCCAACGAGACCGACCGGCTGCGGGAGGAGGAACTCGGCGGCCTCGACGCCCGCTGGGAGGTGGTGCCGTGGAACGTGGACCTGACTTCGGAGCTGCCGCGCGGACCCCGGGTCGCGACCGACGTCGGCTATGCCGGTGTGGCCGAGATCGACCTCACGAGTGTCCGGGTGCCATTGCTGGCGGCTGAGACGGAGCGCTACCGCAGCCTGGGTCGCGATGCGGCCGAGGCGCTCACGGCGGCCTGCCGGTTGCTGTCGCCGCAGCTGAGCGAGTACGCCGCGGCGGCCCGGGTGGCCGCCGAGTTGGTGGCCCGGGAAGCCGATCCGGTGGTTCTGCTCGTCGCCGGGGACGAGCGCCGAGCGACCCGCCGCCATCCGCTGCCGACCGCCGCCCCGCTCGGGCGGCTGGCCTCGATAACGGTGTGTGCGCGCCGCGACGGACTGATCGCCAACCTGTCCCGGCTGGTGGCGTTCACTCCGCCGCCGGTCGCCGAGAACGAGCGCTACCGCGCTCTGCAGACGGTGGAGGCGGCGTACCTACGGGCGAGCACGGTCGGTGCTACGTGGAGCCGGGCGTTCCTGGCCGGCACGCGGGCCTACGCCGCGGCCGGCTTCGACGCCGACGAGTGGACCCGCCACCACCAGGGCGGGCCGACCGGGTACGAGCCGCGCGACTTCCTGGCCGACGAGAACGCCTCCGGTCTGCTCGTCGCCGGCCAGGCGCTGGCCTGGAACCCGACCGCGGCCGGACTGAAGGTCGAGGACACGATGCTGGTGCACCACGATGGCTTGGAGGTGCTCACCAGTGACGGGCAGTGGCCGAGCACCTCCGTCGGCGCGGGTGGCCCGCTGCGCCCGCAGATCCTCCTCCTGGACTGAGCGGGCCCAAGACCGGACCACGGGCCGCCGGGACCGCCGGTTGCTGCGGGTCCTGTCGGCCGTACAAGTCAGTGGCCGTAAACGCTTCGGGTCGCTACTCGTCCGGCGTCGGGCATGCAGCAGGATGAGCGGATGCACACCGCCCCGGCGTCGGCGCACCGGGCCGCTGCGGCGGCCCTGAACGGCCTGCCGGAGCACCGTCGGGAGTTGTTCGGACTCCGCCTGGACCGCTGGTGGCAGGAGCTCGATGACGGGCTGCAGGCTGTCTACCCGAAGGCGGCCGCCGACACCCTCGCCCGCCGCCTGGTCGACCTGGCCGCCCGCGCGTTCGCCGAGCGCGACCCCGACCTCGCCCGCCTCGACGCCGTCCGCACTCTCGGTCCCGACTGGTTCCAGTCGCCGCGCACCATCGGCTACGCGGCCTACACCGATCGCTTCGCCGGTGACCTGTCCGGGCTGCACGAGCGGATCCCGTACCTGCGCGAACTGGGTGTCACCTACCTGCACCTGATGCCCCTGCTGCAGCCGCGGGCCGGTGACAACGACGGCGGCTACGCCGTCCAGGACTACCGCGCGGTTCGGGCTGATCTCGGCACGGTGGACGACCTGCGCAAGCTCGCCACCGCCCTGCGCGCCGCGGGCATCAGCTTGGTGCTGGACCTGGTGCTCAACCACGTGGCCGCCGAGCACGCCTGGGCGGTGGCCGCCCGGGCCGGCGACCTCGACAAGCGCGACTACTTCCACGTCTATCCCGACCGAACCGTGCCCGACGTCTACGAGCGCACCCTGCCCGAGGTGTTCCCCGACTTCGCGCCCGGCAACTTCACCTGGGACGACGACCTGCGGGCCTGGGTCTGGACCACCTTCAACGCCTGGCAGTGGGACCTCAACTGGGCCAACCCGCAGGTGTTCTACGAGTTCGCTGCCATCGTGCTGTTCCTGGCCAACCTCGGTGTCGAGGTGGTGCGCCTCGACGCGATCGCCTTCCTGTGGAAGCGGCTCGGAACCGACAGCCAGAACCAGCCGGAAGTCCACGCCCTGACCCAGGCTCTGCGCAGCGTGGCCCGCATCGCCTGTCCGGCCCTGCTGTTCAAGGCCGAGGCCATCGTCGGACCAACCGACCTCGTGCAGTACCTGGGCCGCGGTCGTCATCACGGCAAGGTCAGTGACCTGGCCTATCACAACAGCCTCATGGTCCAGATCTGGTCGATGCTGGCGGCGGGCGACGCTCGGCTGGCTGCGCACGCCCTGCGCGCGTTGCCGCCGATTCCGTCGACGACGGCGTGGATTACGTACCTGCGCTGCCACGACGACATCGGTTGGGCCATCGACCCGGCCGACGCCGCCGCGGTCGGGGTGGACGGCTGGCGCCACCAGCAGTACCTGTCCGACTACTACACCGGGCAGTTTCCGGGCTCGCCGGCCCGTGGCCTGGTCTTCCAGTTCAACCCGGGTACTGGTGACCGGCGGATCAGTGGGATGGCCGCGGCCTTGACCGGCGTGCCACGGAATGAGGGGCCGGGCTCGGCGGTGGCCTCGGTAGCGGCCGCATCCGGTGCCGACGCCGACTCCGAGCCGCTCGATCTGGCCGTTCGGCGGCTGCTGCTGGGCTACGCCGTCGTCCTCGGATGGGGTGGCGTGCCGGTGATCTGGATGGGTGACGAGCTGGCGTTGGACAACGACGCGGACTGGGCCGAGGACCCTGCCCACGCCGAGGACAACCGGTGGACCCACCGTCCGCCGATGGACTGGGCTCGAGCAGCCGCCCGCCACGACCCGGACACCGTGGCCGGCCGGGTGTACGCCGGTCTGCGCCATCTGATCGAGACCCGGTCACGGCTCGAGCAGCTCCACGCCTCGATCGCTGCGGACATCCTCGAGCTGTCCGATCCCGGGATCCTGCCGGTGGCCCGCAACCACCCGTCCGGGCTGCTGCTCGGGCTCTACAACGTCGCTGACACGTGGCGGCCCTGGCCCGGCTGGCGGCTCGACGGACCCGGGCTGCGCAGTGGCGTCGACGCGCTCACCGGCAAGGCCCCGGACTGGGGCGACGACGACAACCTCTGGCTGGCGCCGTACTCCGCGGTGTGGCTCGTCGCCCGGGCCTGAGCGCAGCTGTCCAGTCCGCCGAACGGAGCTGTCCAGTCGGCCGAGCGCTGGTCGAATTCCTACCCGGTCTACCCGGTCTACCCGGTCTAGCTGGCCGTGCGGAGTTCGACGCTCTAGCCGCCCTACTCGGCCGAGCGGAGCTCGACGATGCGCTGTGCGGCCTCGCTGGCCCGCATGCCATCGGGAATGTCCTCGTCGCCGGCCAGGGACCGCAGCTCCTGCAGCTGCTCCTCGCTCGCCATCTGCTCCTCGGGCTCGCTCACGCCGGACTCCTCTCGCGTCGCGCCACCGCGTCGTCGCGCCGGCACGCTCACCCTAGGACGAACTGGCCCGCCCAGTCCGACCGGGCCACCGCGGGCCCAAGGGTGAAGGCCGTCGGGTGCGACCAGCCAGCCAGATGTGCGGCGTCAGTTGACCTGGCGCTCCCGGCCCTGCCAGAACGGCTCGCGCAACTTGAACTTCTGCAGCTTGCCGGTGGCGGTCCGGGCCAGCTCGTCCCGGAACTCGATGCGCTTAGGGCACTTGTACCCGGCCAACCCGGTGCGGCAGTGGGCGATGAGCTCCACGGCGGTGACCGGTGAGCCGTCGGTAACGACCAGCGCGGTGACCGCCTCCCCCCACTTGTCGTCCGGGACGCCGATCACCGCCACCTCCTTGACTGCGGGGTGCGAGGTGAGGACGTCCTCCACCTCGATCGAGCTGACGTTCTCGCCACCGGAGATGATCACGTCCTTCTTCCGGTCGGCGATGACCAGGTAGTTCTCCTCGTCGAGATGGCCGCCGTCGCCAGTGTGGAACCAGCCGCCGGCCTGCGCGGCGGCGGTGGCCTCGGGTTGCTCCCAGTACCCCTCCAGGTTGTGGTTGCTCGCGGTCAGCACCTCACCGTCGTCGTCCACTCGCACCCGCACGCCGATGGTCGGCGCACCGGCCCGGCCGAGGCGGCGGGCCTGCTCGTGCGCGTCGAGGTCCGACCACTCGGTGCGCATGCGGCTCATCGTCACCAGCGGCGACGTCTCGGTCAGGCCGTAGATCTGGATGAACTCCCAGCCCAGCTCGTCGCGGACCCGCTCAATGGTCCGCGTTGGCGGTGGCGCGCCGGCGACGATGACCCGCACCCGGTCCCGGCCGGGGATCGGGCCGTCCCAGGACGGGGCCGCGTCCAGCACGGCGTTGACCACGGCCGGCGCCGCGCACAGATAGGTGACGCCGTGGTGCTCGACGCGGCGCAGGATCTCGGCGCCGTCGACCTGGCGGATCACCACGTGGCGCGCGCCCATGCCGGTCGCCGCGAACGGATGGCCCCAGCCGTTGGCGTGGAACATCGGCAGCGTGTGCAGGTAGACGTCGGTGTCGTTGACGCCGGCGTGCAGGGCGAAGGTCACCGCGTTGAGCCACAGCGCCCGATGGGTCAGCTGGACGCCCTTGGGCCGAGCCGTCGTGCCCGAGGTGTAGTTGATCGTCGCGGTGGCGCGTTCGTCCGCGTCCCACCCGCGCGGCTGATGATCGCCGGTGCCGCCCACGTCGAAGAGCTCGTCGTCACTGGGGCCGAGCTCGAAGGTGTGCGCTACGGCGGTGCCGTCGACCAGCCCGGCCACCGCGGGGTCGTACAGAACCACTGATGCGCCGCTGTGGCCGAGGATGTAGTCGACCTCCGCGCGAGCGAGGCGGAAGTTGACCGGCACCAGGATGCGGCCGTGCCCGCTGACCCCGAAGAACGCGGTGAGCATCCGGGCGCTGTTGTGCGACACGATGGCCACCCGGCCGCCGACCGGGACGTCCAACCGGTCCAGTGCGCTGGCCAGTGCGCGGGCGCGGCGGGCTAGCTCCTCGTAGGTGACCTCACCCCAGCCTGCGGCGGGCTGGGTCGGTTCGTCGATGACGCCGATGCGATAGGGATAGATGCCCTCGGCCCGGTCGAGAAAGTCCTGGACGGTCAGCGGATAGAACACCGGCGGTCTCCTTCGTCGAGGAGGATCAGATCCAGCTCTGGAACCACATGTGTCCGCGCCAGCTGGCCAGGCTGATCGGGATGTCGGCGAAGATCGGGAACATCCAGACGAAGTCGGTGACGACCGCGGCCAGATAGACCGCCACCAGCAGCATCCGCCAGTTCGGGCGGTACCAGAGCATACGCAGCGACGGCACGCGGGCCGGGCCGAGTAGAACCCCGAGCGCGAGGGTGACACCGAGCACAAGGAAGGGCATGAGCGGGGTCATGTAGAAGAGGAACATCGTGCGGTCGGTGTACCTCGCCCAGCTGCCCCATCCGGCGACGAAGGCAAGCAGGACCGCGCCGGCCCGCCAGTCGCGCGTGGTCACCCAGTGCCAGAGCAACCACAGCAGGACGGGCACGAACGCCCACGAGAGGAACGGTGTGCCGAGCAGGACGATCTCGCGCACGCACGTCGTCGCGCCGCAGTCGCGATGGCCGTCCTGGCCGGCCGGAGTCTGCGTGTAGGCGTAGAGCACCCCGCGCCCCAGGACCAGCCAGCTCCACGGCGTCGACTGGTAGACGTGCGGGCTGGCGAGGTGCGTGTGGAAGTCGTAGGCCTCGGAGTGGTAGTCCAGCAGTGAGCGCAGGGTCGCCGGCAGATGTCCCGTGAGACCGTGCCCAGGATGGTTCTCAGCCCAGTGCCGGTTGATCGAGTTCTCCCCGGCCCACCACCCGACCCAGGTCAGCAGATAGGCGCCGAGCGGAGCCAGGCCGAGGGAGCCGACAGCCCCCAGCCAGGAGCGCCGCAGGGCGGCCGTGGTCGGGAAGCGGGCCCCGGCCGACTTGAACGCGCCACGGTCCCACACCAACGACAGGACCACGAACGCGATGAGGAACCAGGCCGCGCTCCACTTCACCCCGCAGGCCAGTCCGAGCAACACCCCACCGGTCAGCCGCCACGGACGCGGGCCGAGTGGCGGCACGGAGTCGCGGGCGTCGCCGCCCTCGGCCACGAAGCGGCCCAGCCGGGCCCGGAACTGGTCCCGGTCGATGACGAGGGCGCCGAAGGCGGCGAGCAGGAACAGCTGCAGGAATATGTCGAGCAGGGCCACCCGTGACTGGACCATCGACAGCCCGTCCACGGTGAGCAACAGCCCGGCGACGCCGCCGAGCAGGTTGGACCGGAACATGCGCCGGGCGATGCGCACGATCAGCAGCACGCTGAGCGTGCCGGCCAGGGCCGGCGCCACCCGCCAGCCGGTCGGGTTGTCGCCGAAGACCGCCGAGCTCAATGCGATCATCCACTTACCGACCGAGGGGTGGACGACAAAGATGTAGCCGGGATTGTTCTCGTAGCCGTACCGAAGGATCTCCTGGGCTTCGGTGGCGTAGTACACCTCGTCGAACGCCTTGTTGCTCGGTCCGGTGATGTTCCAGAACCGGGTGAGCGCCGCCAGCGCAGTGATGACTGCTGTGACGATCCAGCCGGTCAGCTCGTCGCGCTCCCGCCACGGCCGCAGCGGCGGTGGAACGTCGAGGTCGCGCAGACCTCCGGGAGGAAAGTCGGCCAAGGCCCGCGCGGACCGGGAACGGTGATCGGCGGCGACGCTCCCGTCGCCCACGCCGACGGGAGCGTCGGCGGTCAGCGTCACGCGCACGATGGTAGGTGACTTGGCTTTGACGACCGTGACATCGCCATAGGACCTCGGCATAGGGTCGCCGTTGTGCAGGCCGGGCGCGGACGGGTGGTGCTGGCCGCCACGCCGCTCGGCAACGTCGACGATGCTTCGCCGCGGCTGCGTGCGGCCCTGGCCGGAGCCGACGTGGTGGCCGCCGAGGACACCCGCCGGCTGCGTCGCCTGGCCAGCGACCTCGGCGTGACGGTGTCCGGCCGGGTCGTGTCCTACTTCGAGGGCAATGAGGCCCAGCGGCTGCCGTTGCTGCTCGAGGCGCTCACTGAGGGCGCGCAGGTGCTCCTGGTGACCGACGCGGGCATGCCCTCGGTGTCCGATCCCGGGTTCCGTCTGGTCAGCGCCGCCGTGGCCGCCGGGATCGAGGTGACCGCACTGCCCGGCCCGTCGGCGGTGCTGACCGCGCTGGCCGTCTCGGGCCTGCCGGTGGACCGGTTCTGCTTCGAGGGCTTTCTGCCCCGCCGCGCCGGTGATCGGCGACGCACGCTGGCCGCGCTGGCCAGCGAGCCGCGCACGCTGGTTCTCTTCGAAGCACCGCACCGTCTGCCCGAGACGCTGATCGACGCCGCCGAGGCCTTCGGGGCCGACCGCGCTGCGGCGGTGTGCCGGGAGCTGACCAAGACCTACGAGCAGGTGCGACGCGGGTCGCTGGGCGAGCTCGCCGACTGGGCGTCCGACGGTGTGCGCGGCGAGATCACCCTGGTCGTGCAGGGCTTCACCGGGTTCGACGTGAAGGTGGAGCCAGCCGAACTGGCTGAGCGGGTGGCGACGCGCGAAGCGGCCGGAACGGCCCGCAAGGAGGCCATCGCCGAGGTGGCCGGCGCGGCCGGTGTGGCGAAGCGAGTCGTGTACGACGCCGTCGTGGCGGCCAAGCCGCGGTGATCATCGCCGGCCCGCGGCACTGAGCCTTCGTCGCCGCACGCATTTCGGCGTTGTCGGTGCTCACTAGGCTGGCTGCGTGAGCCACATCCTCACCGCGGTGGCCTGGCCCTATGCCAGCGGGCCGCGGCACATCGGCCATGCGGCCGCCTACGTGCCGGCCGACATCTTCAGCCGGTACCACCGCATGGCCGGTAACGACGTGATCATGGTCTCGGGCACCGACGAGCACGGCACGCCGATCCTGGTCGAGGCCGACCGGCAGGGCCGCCCGCCGGTCGAGGTGGCCGACGACAACAACCGGGTGATTGCCGAGGACCTGCGCAATCTCGGCTTCTCCTACGACCTGTTCACGCGCACGACGACGACCAACCATTACGCCGTGGTCCAGCAGATGTTCACCACGCTGCTCGACAACGGCTACATCTTCCCGCGCACGCAGCTCGGCGCGATCAGCCCGTCGACCGGACGCACCCTGCCCGACCGCTACATCGAGGGCACGTGCCCGATCTGCGGCTTCCCGTCCGCGCGCGGCGACCAGTGCGACAACTGCGGCAACCAGCTCGACGCCACCGACCTGA
>JBDUAD010000063.1:0-17357 GCA_040004775.1 bacterium
CGGTCGACCCGGCCCGCGACGTCACGGTGGTCGCCGGCGTGCGGGTGAGCAAGGGCAGCAAGGTCCGCCTGCGGCCGAACCGGCGGGCCGACGCGCAGGACCTGTTCTTCGCCGACCAGGCCGCGACGGTGACCGGGGTGTTCGCCGATGTCGACGGCGAGACCCACGTCGCGGTCGTTCTCGACGACGACCCGGCCGCCGAGCTGCACGACTGGTACGGCCGCTATCTCTACTTCGCGCCCGACGAAGTCGAACCGCTGACAGGAGGAGCCATGGACACAGGACCGGCCCAGTACCGGGACGAGGAACCACAGTCCGCGCGCGGCGCGCCCGGATCGCGAGACACCGGCTCGGACGAACCCGGTGGCGGGCCGGTGGACCGCCCGTCCGGCACCTCCGACGCGGGCGAGGGGACCACGATCGACCCCCAGGAGCCGATCGACGACGCGTCGCCCACCCTCGCATCGGGGGACCAGGGCGGATGAGCGATCAGCGTTCGAGACAGGAGAAGCCATGACCGCAGAACTGCCACCGTCGGCCGGTACCGATGGAGCCGATCAGGTGATGGGCGCCGACCGCGCCGTGCCGCCCTACGACGGTCGCAAGGAGAGCGCGGACGTCGATCCCGTCGAGGGGAGCACAGAGGACGGAGTCACGGTCGGTGGCGCCCGCCGTCCGACCGAGGCCGAGCCCGGTTTGCGACGCACGGATCCGCAGGAGTCGGCCAGGGGACCGGTCGCCTCACCGGCCGAGGAGCAACCGGCCGCCAGTTCGGGCGGCGACGACCCCGGCGAGGCCAGCGTCGGGCCGGCGCATCAATCCGGCGTGGGCCGGGCCGAGGACAAGTCCTGACCGGTCACCTCCTGAGCGACCGTCCAGCGAGGGCAACACCCGAGAGGAAGGGCAGGTCTATGCGAGTAGTCGGAGTGATCGCCACCGCGGCCGCCGGGCTGGCGTTCGTCGCCGCCGCGGTTGCCGCCGCGATGTCGACCGGAGACGTGAAGCGGTACGTGCGAATGCGCCGCATGTGAACAGTCCGAATGCGCCGCATGTGACCAGTGCGAATGCGCGGGCAGGCTGCGTGGGAACGTGAGCGCGGGGCCGCGGGTGCTGGTGGCCGGGGTCGGCAACCTCTTCCTCGGCGACGACGGCTTCGGGCCCGAGGTGGTGCGGCGGCTCGACCTCGAGGCGACGGAGGAGCCGACGTGGAGCTCCTCGGTGCGGGTCATCGACTACGGGATCCGGGGACTGCACCTGGCCTACGACCTGCTCGACGGCTACGACGCCCTGGTGCTGGTCGACACCGTTCCGTCACGGGGGACCCCGGGCCGGTTGAGCGTGCTCGAGGTCACCGCGGAGGACCTGAGCGGCGGCGAGGTCGACGCGCACGGCATGGATCCGGCGGCCATGCTCGGCAATCTCGGCCGGCTGGGCGGCACGCTGCCGCGCACGGTCGTCGTGGGCTGCGAGCCGGTCACGGTCGAGGAGGGCATCGGTCTGTCGGGCCCGGTTGAGGCGGCGGTGGGTCCGGCGGTCGACGCCGTGCGCACCGTGGTGTCCGCGCTGGTCGCCGGAGCCACGCTGTTGCCGCTGCCCGCCGGAGCCCGCTGATGTGCCTCGGCATCCCGGGTCGGGTGGTGGAGCTGGTCGAGGGCTGCGCCGGTCAGCTCGCCCTGGTCGACGTGCTGGGTACGGCCCGCCAGATCAACGTCGGCATGCTCGAGGAACCCGTGTCCCCCGGTGACTGGATCGTGATCCACATGGGCTTCGCCATGTCGGTCGTCGACGAGGCCGAGGCTGAGCAGGCCATGTCCGGGCTGGAGATGATGGGCCGGCCGGCCGACGCCGACATCGACGAGGCCGAGGTGCCCGAGGCGGTCCAGCCGTGACCGTCACCGTCACGGCACCGGCCCGTGTGCCTACCGACCGGCGGCGGTACCTCATTGCCGTCCGTGGGGTGGTGCAGGGCGTCGGGTTCCGGCCGTTCGTCTACGTCACCGCCACCGAATGCGGGCTGACCGGCTCGGTGGCCAACGACAGCGCCGGCGTGACCATCGAGGTCGAGGGCACCGCCGCCGACCTCGAGCGGTTCACCAGCCGGCTGCGGACCGCGCCGCCGCCGCTGGCGATGGTGGAGTCGGTCAGCACCGAGGAACTGCCCCCACGGGGCGGCACCGGCTTCCGGATCGAAGACACCCGCTGCGCCGCCGGCGGTCGCACCCTGGCCTCGCCCGACGTCGCCACCTGCGCCGATTGCCTTCGTGAGCTGGCCGATCCGCACGACCGGCGCTTTCGGCATCCGTTCATCACGTGCACCAACTGCGGTCCCCGCTTCACGATCATCACCGCCCTTCCGTACGACCGGGCCAGCACCACCATGGCCGGCTTCCCTCTGTGTTCGGCCTGCCGAGCGGAGTACGAGGACCCGTCCGACCGGCGTTTCCACGCCCAGCCCATCGCCTGCCACGACTGCGGCCCGGTGGTCCGCCTGAGCGGTCACGACGGCCTGATGGAGGTCGGCAACGACGCCGTCGCCGCCGCTCGGGACGCGCTGGCCGACGGCGCCGTCCTGGCGGTCAAGGGCATCGGCGGGTACCACCTGGCCTGCGACGCCAGCAACCAGTCCGCCGTCTCGGTGTTGCGGGCGCGCAAGGCCCGCGGCGACAAGCCGTTCGCGGTGATGGTCCCTGACGTGGCGGCGGCCCGGGCGCTGGCCGCGGTGGACATGGCCGAGGCGGCGCTGCTCACCTCGCCGGCCCGCCCGATCGTGCTGCTCGACCGGACCCGCTCTTCGATGCTCGCCCCGGCGGTGGCGCCCGGAAGCCCAGACCTCGGGCTCTTCCTGCCCTACACCCCGCTGCACGCCCTGCTGCTCGGCCTGCCCGGCGACCCGCCCGGGCCGACCGCACTGGTCATGACCTCGGGGAACCTGAGCGGCGAGCCGATCGTGACCGACGATGCCGACGCGTTGTCGCGATTGGGGCCACTGGCCGATCTGTGGCTCGCGCACGACCGCCCGATCCGCGTGCCGTGTGACGATTCGGTGAGCCGGGTGGTCGACGGCGAGGAGCTACCAATCCGACGCTCGCGTGGTTACGCCCCGTTGCCGGTCGCCCTGCCGGTTGCGGTCACTCCCGCACTGGCCGCCGGCGCCGATCTGAAGAACACCTGCGGCGTGGGCGACGGGCGCTACGCTTGGCTCAGCCAGCACATCGGAGACATGGACGACCTGCGCACCCTAGAAGCCTTCGCCGAGACGGAGGCCCATCTGCGCGAGCTCACCGGTGTGGTGCCCGCCTCGCTGGTCGCCGACCAGCATCCGGGCTACCGCTCGACCGGCTGGGCCCGCGCACATCGCGACGGCCGCCAATTCCACGCGGTCCAGCACCACCACGCCCACATCGCCTCGGTCATGGCCGAGAACGGGCACGACGGATCGATCGCGGTGATCGGCCTGGCCTTCGACGGCACCGGGTACGGCACCGACGGTGCGATCTGGGGCGGCGAGGTACTGATCGCGGACTACGCCGGCTTCGAGCGCTACGCCCACCTCGACTACCTGCCGCTGCCCGGCGGGGACGCCGCGGTGCACCGGCCGTACCGGATGGCCCTGGCCGCGCTGTACGCCGCCGGCGAGGACTGGGACCAGCAGCTGCCCTGCGTGGCCGCCTGCCCGCCGGACGAGCGCGCGGTGCTGCGTCATCAGCTCACCACCGGGCTCGGCTGCGTGCCCACCTCGAGCATGGGGCGGCTGTTCGACGCGGTGAGCTCGTTGGCCGGGGTCCGCCAGGTGGCCGACTACGAGGCGCAGGCCGCGATCGAGTTCGAGGGCCTGGCCCGTGGCCTCCCTCTGCGGCGGGGGTACCACTTCGACCTGGTCGACGCCAAGGGCGAAGTGATCGCCAATCCCCGCCCGGTGATCCGCGCCGTCGTGGCCGATGTGCGGGCCGGTATCGACCCGGGGCACATCGCCGCCCGCTTCCACGCCGCAGTGGTCGACCTGGCCGTCACCGTAGCCACGGCCGCGCGTGAATTGTACGGGCTGCAGACGGTGGCGCTGAGCGGCGGAGTGTTCCAGAACGTCGTCGTGCTGTCCGGGGCGTGCACCGGACTGCGGGCGGCGGGGTTCACCGTCCTACGGCACCGGCGCGTGCCGCCGAACGACGGTGGGCTGGCGCTCGGGCAGTTGGTCGTCGCGGCCGGACACCGGACCGCGGGCTGAGGAAGAGGAGAACATCATGTGTCTAGCCGTACCCGGACGGATCGTGTCGATGGCGCACGAGGACGACACCCTCATGGCCGACGTCGACTTCGGCGGCGTGCAGAAGTCGGTGTGCCTGCAGTACCTGCCCGACGCGGCGATCGGGGACTACGTGATCGTCCACGTCGGCTTCGCCATCCAACGTCTCGACGAGGCCTCCGCGCAGCGCACCCTGGCCAGCTTCGAGAACCTCGGCATCCTGCGCGAGGAGTTTGGCGACGGGTTCGCGCTGGCCGCACACCAGGCCGGGCTGCCCGTCCCGGTAGAAGGGATCCTGGCATGAAGTACCTGGAGGAGTTCGCCAATCCCGAGCTGGCCGCCCGCCTGCTCGACGAGATCCGCTCGGTGACCACCCGGCGCTGGGCCATGATGGAGGTTTGCGGCGGGCAGACCCACTCGATCATCCGGCACGGGATCGACCAGTTGCTGCCCGACGAGATCGAGATGATTCACGGTCCGGGCTGCCCGGTCTGTGTGACCCCGCTGGAGACGATCGACAAGGCGCTGGCCATCGCCGCTCGCCCCGACGTCATCTTCTGCTCCTTCGGCGACATGCTGCGGGTGCCGGGCAGCGACAGCGACCTGTTCCGCATCAAGAGCGCCGGCGGTGACGTTCGGGTCGTGTACTCCCCGCTGGACGCGCTGAACCTGGCCCGGGCCAATCCGGACAAGGAGGTCGTCTTCTTCGGCATCGGCTTCGAGACCACCGCGCCGGCCAACGCGATGACCGTCTACCAGGCCCGTCGCCTCGGCGTGAAGAACTTCTCGCTGCTGGTGTCGCACGTGCTGGTCCCGCCGGCCATGGCGGCGATCATGGATTCGCCGTTGTGCCGGGTGCAGGCGTTCCTGGCCGCGGGCCACGTGTGCAGCGTCATGGGCACCACCGAGTACCCGCCGTTGGCCGAGAAGTACGGCGTGCCGATCGTGGTCACCGGCTTCGAGCCGCTGGACATCTTGGAAGGCATCCGGCGCACGGTGATGCAACTCGAATCCGGCCGGCACGAACTCGAGAACGCCTACCAGCGGGTGGTGCCGGACGAGGGCAACCTGGCGGCCAAGGCCATGCTGGCCGACGTCTTCGAGGTCACCGACCGGGCCTGGCGCGGCATAGGGATGATCCCGGGCAGTGGGTGGCGCCTGTCGCCTGCGTACCGGGACTACGACGCCGAGTACCGCTTCGACGTCACCGGCATCTCCACCGCCGAGCACAGCATCTGCCGATCCGGGGAGGTCCTGCAGGGACTGATCAAGCCGCACGAGTGCGCGGCATTCGGGCGGGAGTGCACACCCCGCAATCCGCTCGGGGCGACGATGGTCTCCAACGAGGGCGCATGCGCCGCGTACTACCTCTACCGCCGCCTCGAGCTCACCGCGGTGGGCAGCAATGGCTGAGGCGCTGGACTTCGAGGGCTGGTCCTGTCCGGTCCCGCTGCGGGACTCGCCGACGATCGTCATGGGCCACGGCGGCGGTGGGGCGATGTCGGCCGAGCTGGTCGAGCACCTGTTCCTTCCCGCCTTCGGGGAGGCGGCGGCCGATGCCGGGCTGGCCGACTCGGCCGTGCTCGACCGCCCGTCCGGACGGCTGGCGTTCTCCACCGACTCCTTCGTCGTGCGGCCGCTGTTCTTCCCCGGCGGGTCGATCGGTGACCTCGCGGTCAACGGCACGGTCAACGACCTCGCCATGTCCGGCGCGCGCCCACTGCACCTGTCGACGGCGTTCATCCTCGAGGAGGGCACGGCACTGGCCGACCTGAACCGCATCGCGTCGGCCATGGGCCGCGCCGCCTCGACCGCCGGCGTCACTCTGGTCACCGGCGACACCAAGGTCGTCGACGCCGGGCACGGCGACGGCGTCTACATCACCACCGCCGGTATCGGGGTCGTCGACGACGGCGTGGACATCCGTCCGGCGCGCGCCGCGGTCGGTGACGTGGTGATCGTCAGCGGCCCGATCGGCGTGCACGGGATCGCGGTGATGAGCTGCCGGGAGGGCCTCGAGTTCGGCGCGGAGGTCGAGAGCGACTGCGCCGCGCTGAACGGACTTGTCCGGTCCATGCTGGCCACCGGCGCCGACGTGCACGTTCTGCGCGACCCGACTCGTGGCGGAGTGGCCGCCTCGCTCAACGAGATCGCCCGGGCGGCGTCGGTCGGCGTGACGATCGTCGAGCACGACCTGCCGATCCCGGAGCCGGTGGCCAACGCCTGCTCGATGCTCGGGCTCGACCCGCTGTACGTGGCCAACGAGGGCAAGCTGGTGGCCTTCGTGCCCCGCGCCGATGCCGACGCCGTCCTGGCCGCGATGAGCGCACACGAGCTGGGCAAGGAGGCCACGGTCATCGGCGAGTGCGTGGCCGAACACCCGGGCATGCTGGTCGCCCGCACGGGCCTGGGCGGCACCCGGGTCGTGGACCTGCCCATCGGCGAGCAGTTGCCGCGGATCTGTTGACGCGATGAGCTCCTCCGCCGCCACGTCCATGCTGGCCACGCCTGGGCAGGCCCGGTTCGCCCGCTACGCCTACCCGCCCAACGAGCTGGGCTACTGCGGACCGGACGGCGCCGAGACGCTGTTGGGCGTCGCCGCCGGTGGGGAGCACGAAAGCGCCGGATCGACCCCGACCCGCCGCGACGACGTCGACCGGCGGGCGCGGGCGTTCGACGGAGCGTGGGTGTACTTGGAACTCATCGCCGCGTCCTGCGGCATCGCCGACCCGCTGGACGAGCGAGTGGTGGAGGCCTACTGGCTCGGCAACGACCTGCTCGAGCGCGTGGATCCCAGAGTATTCGCGGCCACCGTCCGGACTGCGTTCGCCGCCCAGACGGGAGCGGACTGGCGCCTTCTCGCGGCACGGGAGCCGTGCGCCGTGCCGCACCACAGTTTCCAGGTCTTTTCGGTTTATCCGTGGGTGGGGCTGCTGGGTCGCGGTGACACCGCTCGCCACGTGCTCGACCGGTGCCGCATCCGCAACGGCCTGGTCGAGTCACTGTCCGGCGAGGAGATGGAAGTACGCAGCCGATTGCTCACGTGGGACGGCCGACGTCTCGGGTTGGGGGAGCCGGTCAGCGAGGTGGTCCGGTGGTCAGCCGCCGGCCAGGCCCTCTCCGGCCCGCGTCGGCCGGATCCCGGTGACGTCGTTGCCCTGCACTGGGAATGGGTCTGCGAGCGGCTGACGCCCGAGCAGGTCGACGGCCTGGACCGCTACACCGCACGGCAGCTCGACCTGACCAACGCCGCTCTCGCCGGCTGAGCCCGGCGAGCCCGCACCGGCCGAGCCTGTTCGCCGAGAAGCGGTCCTCACCTTTCGGGCTCAGCCGACGACGAAGCGGCTAGCGGCAGCGTGATCAGCACCCGGGTGCCCCCCAGTGGAGAGTCGTCGATGGAGATCGTGCCGCCGTGGGCGGTGACGATCTGCTTGGCCACAGCCAGGCCGAGGCCGGACCCGCCGCTGTCGCGATCCCGGGCGCCATCCAGGCGCGTCCATCGCTCGAAGACCCGGTCCCGGTCCGGCGGCGGGATGCCGGGACCGTCGTCGTCCACGGTCAACTGTGCGCGACCGTCCTCGACGTGCACGGTGGTGCGCACCGTGCCGTGTGCGTAGCGAGAGGCGTTGCCGACAACGTTCGTCACCAGTCGCCGGAGGGCGTCACGGTCGGCCGAGACGAGAGCGACCGGGCCGACCGCACCGGCCAGTTCCGTGAGATCGACCGGCTCCCGGCGAGTCGTCGTGGCGCCTGCCTCCAGCCGGGCCAGCAGCAGCAGGTCGTCGGTGAGCTGGGTCAAGCGGTCGACGTCGGAAGACAGCTCGGCCACCACCTCCGACGCGGGCTGCAGGCCCGGATGGGTTCGTTGGATGTCCAGCTTGATCCGTAGTCCAGCCAACGGTGAGCGCAATTCGTGGGCCGCGTCGGCGATGAACTCCTGCTGCTGGCGCAATGCGTCGTGCAGTCGGCGCAGGATCTCGTTCAGGGTGCCGGTCAGCCGTGCGATCTCGTCGTCTCCCGGCTCCGCGGGCAGGTAGGCCGTCCCCGTGGCGGCCAGGGGTTCGGTTCCGACGGATTCGGATCCGACGGATCCGCCAGCGACGGATCCACTACCAACGGAAGGCAAGGGACGGCCGGCCAACGCCACGGCCGAGGTACGCAGTCGCTCCACCGGGCGCAGCGTGTACCCGACGACGATCCAAGCCAACGTCGTGGCTGCGGCCACCAAGAGGGGGACCAGCAGGAGCAGCGCCTGACGCAGGGACTGTAGCGCTCGCCGCACGTCGCTCAGCGGCGCGGCGACCACCACATAGTCGGTCGTCGCGGCGTTGGAGACCGGCGCCACGCGCAGCCGCAGCGGGACGTTGCCGTAGGCGTTGTCGTCATCGGTGAAGGTGGTTCCACCGGTATGCGGTGTGCTGATGAGCGGGACGGTGCGGCTGGCTGACGCGGTAGCCGACAGCACGTCACCGGTGGAGGAGATCACTTGGGCCAGCAACGGTGAACCGGCCGGCTGGGGCAGTGGAGAGGGCAGCTGTCCGGTGGTGACCAGCCCGACGAGGGTGTCGGCTTCCGCACCGGTCTGTCGGTCGAGATCATGGATCCGGCCGGCCGAGTACACCGCAATGACGCCCACCGTGCCGGCGACGACGGCGGCGGTCAGCGGGAGCACGGACACGAGAACCAGACGCGCGCGCAGAGACCGCCGGCTGTACCAGCGCGCGGCCCGCATGCGGCGGCGCATCACCTCGGCTCGAAGCGGTAGCCGCCGCCGCGAACGGTAGAGATCGCTTCGCGCCCGACCTTGCGACGCAGATAGCCGACGTACACCTCCACCACGTTGGTCGAGCCGTCCGGGTTGGCGTCGAAGACGTGCTCGAGGATGTCGCTCTTGGTCGCCACCGCTCCGTCCAGGCGCATCAGGTACTCGAGCAGCCGGAATTCCCGGGGCGTCAGATGCACCGGCGCCTCGGCGACGCTGACCCGATGGCGAGCGGGATCCAGCGTGATGGTTCCGGCGCTGAGGCGGCTCGGCCGCGGTTCACGACCCCGCCGGACCAGGGCGCGGATCCGCGCGAGCAGTACCACGTAGGAGAACGGCTTGACCATGTAATCGTCGGCGCCCAGGTCGAGCGCGTCAGCCAGGTCGTGCTCGCCGTCCTTGGCCGAGAGCATCAACACCGGGGTCCAATCCGGCTTCGCGCGCAGCCGGCGTAACACCTCGTAGCCCGAGAGCCGCGGCAGCATGATGTCGAGCAGGATGGCGTCGAAGCGGGTGCCGGCGGCGCAGTCGAGGGCTAGTTGACCGTCGGCCGCGACGTCGACGGTGAATCCGTCCGCGGTCAGGCCGCGGGCCAGTGCGGTGGTCAATCCGGCCTCGTCGTCGACCAACAGCAGGTGCACGTATCCCTCCTGTCGATCGTGACGGCCGGCGGCGGCCACCGCTGGGGGCCAGTCTGCCGGGACGATCCCGCCAAACCCGGGCGGTCCTCAGTGTCCTCTCAGTGCCACCGGCGCATGCTGGACGTCATGGGTTCCTTGACGTCCTCCCTGCTCTCCCGCCGGCGCTTGGTCTGGGCGGTCCCGGCGGTCACCGCCGCGGCGATCGCCGGGGCGGTACTCGTCCCGCTGAACTCCTCGGCCACCGTGCATCCCAAGCTGCCGCCGCGCACGGCCGCGCAACTCCTGGCCGCGGTCCAGGGCAGCTCGGGGACCGCCCTGTCGGGGACGGTGGTCGAGACGGCCCGCCTCGGGCTGCCCTCGCTGCCGATGGCGGATGCCAGCGCCTCGCTGGATTGGCAATCCCTGATCGTCGGCTCGCACTCGGCCCGGGTCTGGGTCGACGGGCAGGACCGGCAACGGGTGGGGTTGCTGGGGACCCTCTCCGAGGCTGAGGTCATCCACAACGGTCGCGACGTCTGGACGTACACCTCGCGCACGAACCAGGTCACACATCAGACGCTGTCGCCCGACGCGACCGGGACTGATCATCCCGACGCGACGGACAAGTACACCCCGCAGGGCGCGGCGGATGCCGCGTTGAAGGCCATCGACCCCACCACGCGGGTCTCGGTGGACGACACCCAGAAGGTTGCCGGCCGGTCCGCCTACGTCATCACGCTGACCCCGAAGGACGCCCGATCCACCGTGGAGCGGGTGACGATCGCGTTGGACAGCGTCCACTACGTTCCGCTGCGGGTGCAGGTCTTCGGATCCGCGGCCCGTCCGGCGATCGAAGTCGGTTTCACCGACGTCACCTTCGCCCGACCCGAGGCGTCGCTGTTCCGCTTCCGCGCTCCGGCCGGTGCGACCACGACCAACGACCCGCTCGGCGTCGGCCGCGACGGTGAGCGCAACTCCACGCCGGAGCAGGCGGCGCCGAGCTCCGTCGTGATCGGCTCCGGCTGGACGACGATCGTCGAGCTCCCGTCGGGCGCTGCCGGCGCACAGATGCCCGGCCTGCTGGACAAGCTCACGAAGGTGCAGCCCGACGGCAGCCGCCGGTTGACCACTTCGCTGGTCAACGCGCTACTGACGAAGGACGGTCGCGTCTTCGTCGGCGCGGTCAGTCCCGCTGCGCTGGCGCAGGCCGCCCAGACCCATCGGTGAGCGTCACCACCAACCGGGACGGCGGGCTGGACACCGCCCCGCCGCCCGCGCCGGCCACCGGTGTGGACGCCTCCTCCGATGACTCCTCCCCGGAAGTCTCCTCTCGGAACGACCTCTCCTCGGACGTCGAGGCGACCACGGAGTTCGCCGTCCGCACCGACGGGCTGACCCGCAACTTCGGTTCCCAGGTGGCCGTCGACGCGGTCGGCCTGCGCGTGCCGCGCGGCGCGGTCTACGGCTTCCTCGGGCCGAACGGCTCGGGCAAGACGACAACCATCCGCATGCTGTTGGGACTGTTGCATGCCCACAGCGGATCGATCGAGCTGCTGGGCGAACCCATGCCGGCGGCTCTGGGCTACGTCCTGCCCCGAGTCGGTGCGCTGATCGAAGGACCAGCGTTTCACCCCTACGTGAGTGGCGCGCAGAACCTGCGTCGCCTCGACCTGAGCGACGCAACGTCCGATCCGGCTACGAGCCGACGGCGCATCGCCGACGCCCTTGCCCGGGTCGGACTGACGTCGGCCGCAGGCAAGCGCTACCGCAACTACTCCCTCGGCATGAAGCAGCGGCTCGGGCTGGCTGCGGCGCTGCTGCAGCCGCGCGACCTGCTCGTGCTGGACGAACCGACCAACGGGCTCGACCCGCAGGGCACGCGCGAGGTACGAAACCTCGTGCGCGAGCTCGCCGCTGACGGCACCACCGTGCTGGTTTCCAGCCATCTGCTCAGCGAGGTGGAGCAGGTGGCCACGCACGTCGGCATCATGGCCAACGGCCGGCTGCTGCGGCAGGGTTCCCTGGCCGAGGTTCTGGCCGGCGGCGCGGCGGCGGCGGTCCAGATCGCGACGCCGGACGCGCCGGTCGCCGCCCGCGCGGCGGCCGCGCTCGGTCTCACCGATGTCCGGGTGGACGAGGACTCGGAGGCGGTCACGGCCCGGCTCGGCAACGTCGCCGTCGAGGACGTGGCGGCCGCACTGGTTACGGCCGGCGTCCGAGTGCGGGGGATTCAGGTTCAGCGGCCCGACCTCGAAGATCTGTTCGTCTCGCTCACCGGGGAAGGCTTCGATGTCAACCGTTGACTCGGTCATGGCCGGGGACAGCAGCACCGCAGCGTACGGCGTGCGCCGCCGCTACCCGGGCGCCTTCCGGCGGATGTACCAGGGCGAGATGCGGCTGCTGCTCCTGCGCCGCCGCAACCTCGCGCTGCTCGCAGTGCTCGCCGCTGTCCCGATCTTCATCGGCGTCGCGGTGAAGATCAGCGCACCGAGCGGTGAGGACGGCCCCGAGTTCCTCAACCAAGTGACCAACAACGGTCTCTTCCTCGTCTTCACCGCCCTGACGGTGAGCCTGCCGTTCTTCCTGCCCCTGGTCATCGGCGTCGTCGCCGGCGACTCGATCGCCGGGGAGGCCGGCAGCGGCACCCTGCGCTACCTGCTGACCGTCCCGGTCACGCGCGGCCGCCTGCTGGCCCTCAAGATCGCCGGAGTGGGCAGCTTCACCGCGCTCGCCGTCGCCACCATCGCGGCCAGCGGCCTGCTGATCGGCGCGGTGCTGTTCGGTCTGGGCCAGCTGACTCTGCTGTCGGGGGATACGGTCGGCGTGCTCAACGGCCTGGCCCGGGCCGCCGGGGTCACCGCGTACGTCATCGTCGCGGTGTTCGCTCTGGCCGCCGGCGGACTGTTCGTCTCCACGCTCACCGAGAACGCGATCGCGGCCATGGCCGCCACCATCGGCATTGCCGTGCTGTCCGCGCTCCTGGACGCGATCCCCCAACTATCAGCGATCCACGGCTTCCTGCTGACCGACCATTGGCTGGGCTTCGGCGAACTGCTCCGCACGTCGATCAACGTCGGCGATCTCGTGCGGTGGAGCGGGCTGCATCTGGCTTATACGGCGCTTTTTCTGAGCCTGGCCTACGCCCGGCTGGTGACCAAGGACGTCACCAGCTGATCTGGTGACGGTGGCCGGGCCGTTCCCTTAGGTGAAGGAGCCCGCCCCGGGCGACCGGCCGGACGAGACCGGCCGGATCTCAGGGAACATAGGGGCAGTGGCGGCAGCCGCAGCCGCAACAGCGCCTCCGCTCGGCCAGGGCGGCCGCGGTGAGCACGAACAACCCGGTGGCCGGGTCGGCGTAGCCGCAGCGGCCCTCGGCCAGGGCCAGGCGGTGGGCGGCGAGGATGGCCTCGCGCCGGGGGTCGTCGGCGGACAACCGGCTGGCCGACGGCTCCTCGAGCGACCGCCGGGCCGGGGGGCTGGACACCGGTGCCAGCCTACGGATTCGCACGTGTCGACAAGCCGCGTCGGATAGGTTGCCAGCCACCATGACCGACCACTCGCGACGCGCCCCGACGGGTGGCCGGCGCGGGTGCCTGAGCAACCGGCTTGCCTCGTGCCCGAGCTGATCGCGCCGATGCTGGCCACGCCTGGCACCTTGCCGCCGGCCGGCCAGGACGGTCAGTGGGCGTTCGAAATGAAGTGGGACGGCGTGCGGGCGGTCGTCTACCTCGCCCGCGGAAAGGTCGAGATTCGCTCTCGCATCGGGCGCGACGTCACCGTCAGCTACCCCGAGCTGCGTGGGTTGGCCGACGCGGTCGGCGACGCGGTGCTCGACGGGGAAATCGTCGCCCTGGACGACTCGGGCGTGCCGAGCTTCGGCGTCCTCCAGCAACGCATGCACGTCGCCGACGCGAAGGAGGCCCGCCGCTTGGCTGGTGCGGTGCCGGCGGTGTTCCTGGCTTTCGACGTCCTGGGCGTCGGCGGCGAGACGGTGCTCCAGCGGCCGTGGTCGGACCGACGGGAGCTCCTCGATCAGATCGGCCTGTCCGGCGGTGCGTGGCAGACCCCGCCCGTGTTCCACGGCGGCGGCGCCGAAGCCTTGGCCGCCAGCCGGGCCCAGCGGCTGGAGGGCGTCGTGGCCAAGCGGACCGCGGCGCCCTACCAGCCCGGGGCCCGCTCGCGCGACTGGGTCAAGGTCAAACACATCCGCATGCAGGAAGTGGTGGTCGGTGGCTGGAAGCGGGGTCAGGGCCGGCGGTCCGGCACGGTGGGGTCGCTGCTCATCGGCGTCCCCGGCTCCGGCGGCCTCCAGTACGCCGGCCACGTGGGCACCGGGTTCTCCGACGCCGCCCTCGGCCGGCTCAGCCGCCAACTGGCCGAGCTGGCCCGCGAAGAATCACCGTTCGTCACCGCCATGGCGCGTGCCGACACCCGCGACGCCCACTGGGTGGAGCCGGTGCTCGTCGGTGAGGTGGCGTTCACCGAGTGGACGTCCGACGGGCGGCTACGGCATCCGGCCTGGCGCGGCCTGCGCAGCGACAAGCGCCCAGGCGACGTCGTGCGCGGGGACTGAGGCGCTCAGTCCTGAGCCGGTTAGTCGGTGGCGTCCTGCTCGAAGCGGACGTCCACCTGCTCGAACTCCTTGTGGCGCTCGCTTTCCGGATAGGAGCGGTACGCCTTACGGTCGGCCGGGGTCAGCTCGGCGTCATCGGTGAACGCAGTGAGCAGCGAGCGCGGCCACAGCTTCTCCGCACGCACCACGTTCACCTCGGCGCTGAGAACGACGATCACCGCGGCCAGGTAGATGTAGGCGAGCAGGCCGAGCACCACGGCGAAGATCCCGTACGTGGTGGTGGATCCGTTGATCTGGTGAGCCACGTAGTACTTGCCCAGCTCCTGCAGCAACTGCCAGGCCACCCCGGACAGCGCGGCCCCGGGCAGCACGTCACTCCAGGACACGTCCTTGGCGGTGAGCACCCGCATGGCCACCATGAACAGACCGACATTGACCGCCACCGCCAGCACCAGCATCGGCGCACGCAGCAGGACGTCGAGGTGGGCGCCCAGCGATTCGGCGAACGTGGCCAGGATCGACACTCCGGTGGTCAGCAGCAACCCGGCGCCGATGACCAGCAGGAACAGCAGACTGCGCATGCGCGACATGAACGGGTTGGGCCGGCGATGACGCGGCACCGCCCACACCCGGTTGAGTGCGTTCTGCCCGGCCTGGGCCACTCCCAGCGCACCGTAGAGACTGCCGAGGACACCGACGACCAGGGCCAGCGTGTTGCCCTGCAGTGAGG
This sequence comes from bacterium, assembly GCA_040004775.1. Lineage (GTDB taxonomy): Bacteria > Actinomycetota > Actinomycetes > Mycobacteriales > Jatrophihabitantaceae > JALZBL01. The sequence goes on from JBDUAD010000063.1 coordinate 14,926, forward strand.
TGACCTTGCCCAGCTGCTGGCCGACACCCGGGAACTGGTTGAGCGCCGAGTCGATGAAGTGCTGCTTGAGGTGAGGATTGCCGTCGAGGGCGAAGCCCAGGATCGTCACCACAAGTAGGAGCAACGGAAACAGCGACAGGAAGCCGTAGTAGGTGATCAGCGCGGCGAGGAAGGCGCCCTGGTCGTCGGCGTACTTGTAAATCACGGCCAGCGGAAAGCCGGCCCACGTGTGCCGCTGCTGGAAGCGGTCCAGCGTCTCGGTGAGGGACACGTCGTGATCGCCTCTCCGCCGGTTTGTACCATTCGGATCGATAGTGGCACGCCCGGATCGTCTCAGCGGCTGCCCAGCCAGACGAGGATGCCGTCGGCGATGGCCGCGGCGATGCGCTGCCGACCGGCCGCGGAGGTCTGCAGTTCGGCGTCGCCGGCGTTGCGCATGTTGCCCAGCTCCAGAAAGGTCGCCGGGTTGGTCGCCAGATTCAGCCCGGCCAGGTCGTCGCGCGGGTAGTAGCCGTTGCTGCCGATGTAGGTCGACGGCACTAGTCCCGAGGACCGGACCAGCGCGTCGTGCACGGCCACCGTGAGGCGGTGCGACGCCGCGGCCACAGCGGCTCCTGCGGGTTGACGCGAGTCCTCACACACGTGGAAGCCGTGCCCGTGCCCGTCGGGCGTGCCGTCGGCGTGGATGCTCACCACCGCTGCTGCGGCGTTGGTGAGCGCGGCCCGGCGGTCGATGCAGGGGCCGACTCCGCGGTCGTCTGGGCGGGAGAGAATCACCCGCAGCCCACGCTCCTGCAGCAGGCGCCGGACCCGCAGAGTGACGTCCCAGTTGAACGCGTGCTCCGGGTAGCCGGCCGACGTCGACGTGCCGGTCGTGTCACAGGCGCGCGTGGTGCCGAAGCCGGCCGGGACCGGCCGCCCGATCTCGCCGGCGTGGTCGGCGTTACCGCCGTTGTGGCCGGGGTTCAGCGCGACCACCGTCCCGGCGAGGTGGGCGGTCGGGCGCGCAACCGCCGGCGACGTCGACTTTGCCGATGCCTGCGGCGCTCGCGGGTGGGTGGTCGCCGGGGCGCTGGTCGACGGGACGCTGGTCGACGGGACGCTGGTCGACGGGACGGCGGTCGTCGGGGTGGCGGTCGTTGGGGGCGAGGACGAGGCGGCCGCCGGCCCCACGGCGGAGCTGACCGTCGCGCCGAGGCCGCGGTCGGCCGACGCACATCCGGTGACGGCGCCGGCCACGAGCAGGACGTTCAGCCCGACCGCGAGGACGGTCCGGCGTCGTCTCTGCATGGGACCATTCTCGCCGAGGCGACGCCGTGAGAGGGGCGTACTCACGCTGTGAAATGGGCGTAGCCACGCAGCGGATCCGTCGGTCCGGCCAACTACTGTCGAGCGTGACGTAGCGAGAGGAAGCGCCCATGCGCCCCGGTGGCCAACCGAACATGCAGCAATTGATGAAGCAGGCCCAGAAGATGCAGGAGCAGCTGGCCGAGGCTCAGGCCGAGCTGGCCGAGGCCGAAGTCACCGGGTCGGCCGGCGGCGGCGTGGTCACGGCCACGGTCACCGGCAACAACGAGCTGCGCGCACTGCGCATCGATCCCTCGATCGTCGATCCGGAGGATGTCGAGACGTTGCAGGACCTCGTGGTCGCCGCCGTGCGTGACGCCCACCGGGCGGTGCAGGAGTTGCAGGCCACCACGATGGGGCCGCTGGCCGGAGGCCTCGGCGGTCTCGGACTGCCGGGGATGTGAGCGTCGGGTCCCGGCGCCGGCCAGGTAAGGCGCGCCCGTGATGATGTACGAGGGCGCCGTCCAGGACCTCATTGACGAGTTGGGTCGCCTGCCCGGCGTCGGCCCAAAGAGCGCCCAGCGCATCGCGTTCCACGTCTTGGCCAGTGAGTCGGTTGACGTGGAGCGACTGGCCAGCACGCTGGTTCGGGTCACCCGCGAGGTGAAGTTCTGCCGGATCTGCGGCAACGTCGCCGAGGCTGAGGAGTGCCGCATCTGCCTCGACCCGCGCCGCGACGCCACGGTGATCTGCGTGGTCGAGGAGCCCAAGGACGTCATGGCGGTGGAGCGCACGCGTGAGTTCCGCGGCCGTTACCACGTGCTCGGCGGGGCGATCAGCCCGATCGACGGCGTCGGCCCGGACGACCTACGGGTGCGGGAGCTGATGGCGCGCCTGGCCGACGGCACCGTGACCGAACTGATCCTGGCCACCGACCCGAACCTCGAGGGTGAAGCCACCGCCACCTACCTGGCGCGCATGATCACCCCGCTCGGCCTCACCGTCACGCGCCTGGCCAGCGGCCTGCCCGTCGGCGGGGACCTGGAGTACGCGGACGAGGTGACGCTCGGGCGCGCGTTGTCGGGCCGCCGCCGAGTGGAGTGAGGCCGTGACGGAGCCGAGTGGAGTGAGGCCGTGACGGAGCC
>JBDUAD010000146.1:0-5107 GCA_040004775.1 bacterium
CTGCGCGACCGGGCCGGCCTGCTCCAGCAGGAAGAGGTGCCCGCCGCCGCGGACCACCACCAGCCGGGCGTGCGGGATCCGCCAGGCAAGCATGCGACCGTTGACGCCCGGCACGATCGGGTCGTCGTCGCCGGCCAGGACCAGGGTCCGCTGCGGCAGCCGGTGCAGATAGGGCAGGCTCGTCCACCCCGACATGGCCCACAGCTGGGCGGCGTATCCGGTCAGGCTCGGCGGATGGGCGAACCGGTGCTGCGCGGCGAGCAGGGTTGCGTCGGGATGGTGCCGGGCTGCGCCACCGTAGAGCTTGGGGGCGATCCGGCCGAAGTACTCCCGGTCGTGGTAGCGACGCGGGGTGGCCAGGGCCAGCAGCGCCCGCGGATCGCCGGGCACGCCGCCCAGCCCGGGCATCGTCGCGGCGAGCACCAGCCGGCGGACCCGCTGTGGTGCCAAGTGGGCCAGCTCCTGTGCGACGCCGCCTCCGAAGGAGACGCCGAGCACGTCGACCCGGTCGTGGCCGAGAGCATCGAGCATGCCGACCGCGGTACGGGCCAGGCCGGGAATGCGCCGGGGCCGGCGGTAGTGCGTGGACTCCCCCGTGCCGGGCGCGTCGTAGGCGATGGTCTGGATACCGCGGCCGGCGATCGCCGCCTCGAACGGCCCCCAAAGGTCCAGACTCGCTCCGATTCCCATGATCAGCAGCAATGGGCGGCCGGTCCCGCGTACCGACACGCGGATCCGCAGCTCCTCGACATCGACGTGACGGATGCCGTCAGGAAAAGGCACTGACACCGGTGATGTCGCGGCCGACGATGAGGGTCTGGATGTCGGCGGTCCCCTCATAGGTGTAGAGCGCCTCGATGTCGGCCATATGCCGGATGATGTGGTTCTCCAGCAGGATTCCGTTGCCGCCGAGCACTTCCCGGGCGGTCGAGATGACCTCGCGCGCCTTGCGGGTGTTGTTGAGCTTGGCCAGCGCGGCGATCGTGTCATTGAGCTCGCCGCCGGTCTTGAGCACACCGAGCCGCAGGCAATAGAGCTGCATGGCGACGATCTCGGCCAGCATCCGGACCAGCTTGTCCTGTACGAGCTGGAAGCCCGCCAACGGCTTGCCGAATTGCTGGCGCGCCTTGGCATAGCTCAGTGCGACTTCGTAGGCGGCCACCGCGTGGCCCAGCGCCCCCCACGCGACGGCGCTGCGGGTGGAGGCGAGCACCCGCCCGGCGTCCTTGAACGACCGCGCGCCCGGCAGCGCAGCGTCGGCTGGAACGCGTACGCCGGTCAGCTCGATGTCGGCCTGCCACACGGCCCGGACCGAGACCTTCCCCTCGATCTTGGTGGCCCGATAGCCGGCATTTCCTTTCTCAACGAGGAATCCCTTGACCTTGCCGTCGTCGTCGTCGCGGGCCCAGACCACGACGACGTCGGCGATGGTGGCGTTGCCGATCCAGCGCTTTGCCCCGTCGATCACCCAGTCGTCGCCGTCGCGACGGGCCCGGGTCTCCAGGGCCACCGAGTCCGAGCCGTGCGCCGGCTCGGTGAGCGCGAATGCGCCGATGGTGTCCAGCGTAGCCATCCCCGGCAGCCATCGTGACTTCTGCTCGTCGGAGCCGAGCATGGCGATGGAGTTCATCGCCAGACCGGCCTGTACGCCGAGAAAAGTGCCGAGGCTGCCGTCGCCCCGGTTGAGCTCCATGTGGATGAGGCCGGCGGCGGTCGGGCTCATCGGCGGGCACCCGTAGCCGACGATGCCATCGCCGACGATGCCCATCTTGCCCATTTTCTCGATCAGCGGGTACGGGAACTCGGCGCGTTCCCAGTAGTCGCCGATGACCGGCAGGACGTCGTTGTCGACGAACTCGCGGGTCCGCCGCAGGTAGTCCAGCTCGGCGTCGGTGAGCTCGTGGCGGAGCAGGAAGTAGTCAGTGCCGAGCGCGGAGCCGATGTCGGTCAACTGTGCCTCACTTCTCGCAGACGTAGGTGCCCGGCGCCGGACCCAGCACGGGATGACCGGTGCCGCCCAGCTGGGCCGGGGCATCGCGGTCCGGACCGGATCGTTCCTTCAGCCAGCCGACATAGTGCTCCCACCAGGAGCCCGTCTCGGTCCGGGCGGCAGCCAGCCACTCGCCGGCCTCGACCGGGTTGGACTCGTTCACCCGGAAGCGTGCCTTGGCATTGGTCGGCGGGTTGACCAGGGCGGCGATATGACCGCTGGTTGACAACACGAATCGGGTGTCGCCGCCGAGCAGCTGGGTGGTGCGATAGCAGCTCTGCCAGGGGCAGATGTGGTCGGCGATGCCGGCAACGACGTAAGCGTCGGTCTTCACCGCCGTCAGGTCGACCGGCTGGCCGAGCAGCTTCGCCGCACCCGGGGTGACCAGGGTGTTCTCCAAGCCGATCCGCAGGAAGTCGGCGTGCAGCTTGGCGGCCATCCGGGTGGTGTCGGCATTCCAGTACAGAATGTCGAACGCCGGCGGGTCCTGGCCGAGCAGGTAGTTGTTCACCCAGTAGTTCCAGACCAGGTCGTCCGGCCGCAGCCAGGCGAAAAGCTCGGCCAGCGTCCGGCCGTCGAGATAGCCGCGCCGGGCGGACCGGGCGGCGGCGAGGCGGGCCATCCTCGGGTCGAGGGCGGCTTCGGCAAAGCCCGCGTGGGACTCGTCGAGAACGGTGACCCCGAGCGTCAGGCCGGCGATCCGGTCGAGGTCACCGACGACGGCCAGATAGCCCATCACCATCGAGCAGATCATGCCCCCGGAGCACAGGCCGGCCAGCATGGTGCGCTCGCTGCCGGCGATCGCCTCGACGGCAGCCAGCGCGTCGAGCACTGCCTGGCCGTAGGTGTCCAGGCCCCATTCGGCGTGCCGGGCGTCGGGATTGCGCCAGGAGACGGCGAAGACCTGCTGTCCGGACTGGACGAAGTGCTCGATCATGCTGCGGCCGGGAGCGAGGTCGGCGATGTAGTACTTGTTGATCGTCGGCGGGATGAGCAGCAAGGGGATATTGCGTACCGTTGCCGTCTGCGGGGCGTACTGCAGCAACTCGAACACCGGGGTCCGCAACACCACCGCTCCCGGAGTCACCGCAAGGTTTTCCCCGACGGTGAACGCGCGGCGGTCCACCATGGTCGGTATTCGGGGAGGCGTCGCCAGATCGCCGGCCAGGTGCCCCAGCCCGCGGACGAAGTTGCGGCCACCGCTGTCGATCGTCGCCTTCAGAACGGCCGGGTTGAGCAGCGGGGAGTTGCTCGGGGAGGCCGCGGCGACGAGGTTGGCGGCCAGGAAGCGCAGCCGTTGGGTCGTCCGCCAGTCCAGCCCGGCGTCGTCGACCAGCGACTCGACGGTCCGGCCGGTGGCCAAATAGGCCTGCAGGATTCGGTGCAGCACAGGGTTTCCGGCCCACGCCTGGTCGGTGAAACGGCGGTCGCCCTTGGCCGGCTCCAGCTCCGACGATCCCCGGGCGACCTTCGCCAGCTCGGCGCCGAGCGAGGCCAGCCGACCCGCGACGGTGCGCGGCCGGCTGGCCAGCGAGCGGAGCAGCCGGGCCCCGGCCGGCCCGGGCAGCCAGCGCCGGATCGGGCCGAGGGCGGCGTCGGAGAGCAGCGCGTCAAACGGCGCCGCATGCTCGGCGGCGGCCGGGCCCGCGGTCATGCCCCCGACTGCGGCGCGGTGATCTCCCGCTTGAGGATCTTGCCGGTCGCCGTCTTGGGCAGCGCGTCGACCAGCCAGACCCGCCGCGGGTACTTGTACGCCGCCACCCGGGACTTCACGAAGTCCCGCAGCTCCTCCGGGGTTGCTGACTGCCCGGTCTTCAACGCAACCGCAGCGCACACCTCCTCACCCAGGCTGTCGTGAGCGATGCCGATGACTGCGGCCTCGCGGACGGCCGGGTGCTCGTAGAACACCTCCTCGATCTCGCGCGGATAGACGTTGTAGCCGCCGCGGATGATCAGGTCCTTCTTCCGGTCGACGATGAAGAAATAGCCGTCCGCGTCGACCTTTGCAACGTCGCCGGTGCGGAACCAGCCGTCCTGGATCGCCTCGGCCGTCGCCTCCGGCTGCCGCCAGTAGCCGCGCATGATGTTGTGCCCTTTGATCGCGACCTCACCGGCGGCCTCCGGCGATGCGTCGTTGCCGGCGTCGTCTATCAGCTTCATGGACACGCCGCGGATCGGCGTACCGATCGAGCCAGGCTTGCGCTCCTGGCCGGGGTGGTTGAACGACGCCACCGGCGAGGTCTCCGACAGCCCGTACCCCTCCAGGACCTGGCAGCCGAACGCGGCGTCGAAGCCGTGCAGCACCTCGACCGGCAGTGCGGCGCCACCGGATATGCAGACCCGCAGCGAGGAGGTGTCATAGCTCTCGCGGTCGGGGTGATGCAGCAGGGCGGAGTACATGGTCGGGACGCCCTCGAAGATCGTGACGCGGTCGCGCTGCAGGATCTCCAGCGCCTCGCCCGGATCGAACCGCGGGAGCAGTGACAGCAACGAGCCGGAGAACACGCTGCTGTTGAGGCCACAGGTCTGGCCGAAGGCGTGGAACAGCGGCAGCGCGCCGAGGATCACGTCCTCGGGGCCGCTGTTGATCAGGGTCTCGGCGGTGATCCGGGCGTTTTCGCTCAGGTTGTGATGGGTCAGCTCGGCGCCCTTGGGCTTCCCGGTCGTGCCGGAGGTGTAGAGGATCACCGCGGTGTCGTCGTCGGCGCGGTCGGCCATCTCCTTCGCCGGCTCCTCGGTCGATAGCCGGCGCTCGAAGTCGCCGGGAGCGACGACGATCGCCTCGGCCCCGGCGCCGGCCGCGCCCTTCTCGGCGTCCTCGGCCATCTGGTGCCAGCAGAAGAGCAGCCCGGCCTGAGAGTCCTCGAGGTAGAAGCTCACCTCGCGGTCCTTGAGCAGCACGTTCATCGGCACCACGACGCCGCCGGCCTTGAGCACGCCGTAGTAGACCGAGGCGAACTCGGCCACGTTCGGCAGCATGACCCCGACCCGGTCGCCGGGTGACAGTCCGCGCCGGGCGAGCAGCCCGGCCACCCGGGAGCTGAGGTCGTCGAGCTCGGCGTAGGTGGTGGTCATCTCCCCCACCCGCAGCGCCGGCCGGTCCGGGTGGCGGGCGGC
>JBDUAD010000147.1:0-5048 GCA_040004775.1 bacterium
CCCGCGTCCCCCAGGTCCTCGGCTTCCCGCCGTCCTCGGCGTCCCCCCGGTCCTCGGCGTCCCCGCGTCCCCCAGGTCCTCGGCTTCCCGCCGTCCTCGGCGTCCCCCCGTCCTCGGCGTCCCCGCGTCGCCGCCGTGCCCGGCGTCCCCGGTCGACGAGCATCGCGGCTGAGATTGGGACCGCTGCGTCGCGGCCGGGTCCCTTCGGTGCCGCTTCGCGGCGCGCCTGGTCGACGGCTTCGCCGCCATGCGGTAACAACAGCAGGCGAATGTAGGCACGGCGGCGGGAGAGGAGGGGCGATGAACGGCAGGAAGATCTTCTGGACCCTCGTCGGGTTGTTCATCGTGTTCTTTATCATCAGCTCACCGACCGACGCGGCCGACATCGGTCGTTCCCTCGGCAACGGCGTACAGCATGCCTTCAACCAGATCTCGGAGTTCATTCGAGCGCTGTAGGGCAACCCGCAGCCGCGATCCGGCTTAGGGTGCATGGACCATGGCCGCAGCGCTGGCATCGGACGGGGGCGTCGCCGTGACGCCGGGACGAGGTTGAGATGTCCGAACTCGATCGTTACCTGCTGCCCAGCGAGCGCAGCGTGGCCACGGTGCGGCGCCACTGGGCCGTGCTTCTCCCGCAAGCGGGCGCCCTCGCAGCGTCGTGGTTGCTGTGGTTGTGGGTGTTGAGCAAAAACGGCAGCGCCTACGTCGCCTACGTCGGCATGTTCTTTTTCCTGTTCTCCTTCCTGTGGTTCGCCTGGTTCGTGGCCGAGTGGTACCGCGAGGAGTTTGCGCTGACGGACAAGCGGGTTCTGTTGGTCGGCGGCCTGTTCTACAAGCGAGTCGCCGTCATGCCGCTGGCCAAGGTCACCGACCTCACCTATGAGCGCTCGCCGCTCGGTCGGATGCTCGGCTACGGAACCTTCATCATGGAGTCAGCCGGTCAGGACCAGGCACTGAGCCGGATCGACTTCATCCGTGATCCGGCGATGCTCTACGCCCAGCTGTCCAACGAACTGTTCGGGCCGCACCGCACCCGACGCCGCGACCTCGGCTACACCGCCGGTTATGACGAGGACTACCTGCCGCCCTCGACTGGACCGGTGGACACCGCCCGGCTGCCCGACGTGCCCTGACCTGTCCAGCTCGTAGGGTGGAACGGTGTCGATCGACCTCCATACGCACTCCACCGCGTCGGACGGCACCGATACTCCCGCTGAGCTGGTCCGGGCCGCGCAGCGCGCCGGCGTCGACATCCTGGCCATCACCGACCACGACACCACCGCCGGGTGGGACGCAGCTCAGCGCGCGCTACCGGCCGGGATGACGCTGGTCCGCGGCGCGGAGATCTCCTGTGTGTACCGCGGCAGCGAGACCGACCGCGTCGCTCTGCACCTGTTGGCCTACCTCTTCGACAACGGCGGCTCCCCGCTGACGGAGGCGCTGGACGACGTGTGCAGCGATCGAGTTACCCGGGCGAGGGCGATGGTGGCGCGCATGGAGGAGGACGGCCTGCCGATCGACTGGCCCACGGTCGACGCGCTGGCCGCCGGTGGGACAGTGGGACGTCCCCACTTGGCTCGCGCGTTGGTGCTGGCCGGCTACGTGCCCAGCGTGGACGCCGCCTTCGCCGGTCCGGTCGGATCCGCATCGCCGTACTACGTGCCCAAGGCCGACATCCCCGTATTGGACGCCATCGCCATGGTCCGCGCGTCCGGCGGCGTCTGTGTGTTCGCCCATCCGCTGCGCCGGGGCCGCCACGTCGGCGACGAGGGGATTGCCGAGATGGCCGCGGCCGGATTGCGGGGCCTGGAGGTCGATCACCCGGACCATGACGCCGCGGCCCGCGAGCACCTGGCCGGCGTCGCCGCCGAGCTCGGACTGGTGCGCACGGGGTCCTCGGACTACCACGGGACGAACAAGACGACGGCGATCGCGGCGTGCACCACAACGCCGCCCGACTTCGCTGCCCTCGTCGAGCCGGTTCGACAGCGGCTGCTGGTCGCCTGAGCCGTCGCCCCCGCCGTCGTTGACCGGCGGGTCCGCGCGGGGCAGCGTCCGCTGGAGCGTCCCCGGTTGCCGTGTCTGAGCCTCCGGTCAGCAGGAACCTCGTCCGCGCAGCGTTACCGTGGTAGCCATGGGCACGCGACGTAGTTGGCTGGTGCGCTTCATTGTCTTTACCGCCGTTGGGGTGCTGGTCGCCCTCACCTCGCTACCGGCCTCGGCCGACCCGGTGTCCGATGCGGTCACCGACCTCGGCAGCTCCGCCGTCTACGTCGATCCGGGGGCGCGCATCAACGGCAAGTCCATCGACGTGGACGAGGACAAGGTCGCCTCCGCGGGCGACAACCGGGTGAAAGTGGCCATCCTGCCCGACGGACAGAGCACGACGTCGGCGGGAAACTCCATCGCGAACCAGTTGCCGGCCGGCAACTTCGCGCTGGCCGTGTTCAGCGGCAACAAGTTCGACGCGGATTCCAACTTCATCTGCACGGGCTACCCGCGGGCGCTGCTGCGATCGGTGGCCAGTTCGCACTCCGGCGAACTCAACGACGGCCAGTACACCGACACCCTGGTCGAGTTCGCCCGCCGGGTGGTCGACGGCCCGAAGAAGGGCACGTCGGCCTGCTCCAACGGTGGCTCGGCCGTCGTCGCCGACGACAACAACAAGAACTCCGGCGGCAGCGCCTGGCCATGGGTGGCGGGCATCGCCGGCCTGGGTGCGGCCGGCGGCGGGTACTACGCCCTGCGCAAGCGCCGCCGCCAGAGGCAGGCGCTGCAGGCCGCCGGGGACAACGTGACGCCGTACTACGACCGGCTGGCCAATGAGGTCAACACCATCAATCCAGCCGGCGACCCGAAGGCCCGCCAGGCCATGGCCGACGCGTCCGAGCGGTTCACCGCGGCCGGGTCGATCATGGCCTCGGCCACCACCGTGGAGCAGTGGGCCGCCGCCCGGCGAGCCACTCTTGAAGGTCTGCAGGCGGCCAAGCTGGCCCGGACCACGCTCGGCCTGCCCGAGGGCCCGGAGATCCCGCCGATCGACGAGCCTCGCGGCGAGCGGCTGACGAGCGCCCAGGAGGTCACGGTGGGCAACCAGCGGGTTCAGGGCTACCCCGACTACCAGCCCGGCGCCCCGTACTACTACGGCGGCGGCGCCGGCTACGGAGCCGGCTGGTACAGCACACCGTTCTGGGAGACGCTGCTGATCGGCTCGGTGCTCACCGGGGGACTCGGCGGATTCGGCGGCGGCTGGGGCGGCGGAGGGTACGGCTACGGCTACGGCAGCGGTTACGAGGCCGGTCGTGACTCCGCCCAGAACGACGGTGGCAACGACGCGAACTCCGGCGGCAACAACGACGCGGGCAGCTGGGGCGGCTTCGGCGACGGCGGGGGCGGTGGCTGGGGTGGCTTCGGCGGCGGCGGTGGCGGGGACTTCGGCGGCGGCGGCGGCGGAGGCGACGGCGGGAGCTTCTGAACCGCCGCTCGCCCGATACGTGCGCCTACGGTGGCGGGCATGAAGATCCTCGTGCTCCTGGTCGTCGCGGCCATCGTGCTGTACGTGGCCTACCGCCGGTTCAAGGCCACCAACTCCTCTCTGGCCGACGAAGTGCGCAAACTGCGCCGCGGTGGCGACGACCGGCCGAGCGGTCCACAGGGGCGGTGATTGCGCCGGTTTCGTCAGGGTCGGTCGATACCGTTGGGCCGTGACCGGGATCGACACTGCGGGCGTTGCGTCGCAGGTTCCGCACCTGGTGGGCGACGGGCCGGGACCGGGGCAGCAGGTCCTCCCGCTGGCCGGAGTCCGCCGGCTGTTCGCCTGCACTCCATCGCGCCTGGCTTCCTTCGACTGCCCGCGGCGCTACCGCATGACCTACCTGGACCGACCGACGCCGGCCAAGGGGGCGCCCTGGGCGCACAACAGTCTCGGCGCGGTGGTGCATCTAGCCCTGCACCGCTGGTGGACCACGTCCCGGCGGGCGCGCACGCCGACGCTGGCCGTCTCCCTGGTAGAGCGCAACTGGTCGCCGGACGGCTTCCGCGACGCCGAGCAGTCCGGGCGCTGGCGGCAGCGGGCCGGACAGTGGGTGGAGTCCTACACCGCGACGCTCGATCCCTCGGCTGAGCCGGTCGGGGTGGAGCGCACCGTTGCCACCACGACGCGGTTGCTGGCCGTGTCCGGGCGGGCCGACCGGATCGACGAACGCGACGGCGAAATTGTGGTCGTGGACTACAAGACCGGTCGATCGGTGCCGACGGCCGACGACGCGCGCAGCTCTCTGGCGCTGGCGGTGTACGCAATCGCGGCCGGACGCATGTTCCGACGCCCGTGCCGCCGAGTCGAACTGCACCATCTGCCCACGGGCACCGTCGCCGCGATCGATCACAGCGACGAGAGCCTCGCCCGTCACGTGGCGCGAGCCGAGAGCACCGCGGCCGACATCGTCGCGGCCACGGACACCCTCGCGGCTGGCGCCGCCCCCGACGACGTCTTTCCCCCGGCGCCGGGACCGAGCTGCTCCTGGTGCGACGTCCGACGTCATTGCCCCGAGGGACGGGCGGCCTCCCAGACCCGCTCGCCGTGGAGTGGATTGGCTGGCGAGTGAGGATCGCGCGGTGGCGGCTCAGTCGGTGGTCTGCACTGCGGGCTCACTACCGCGGGTACCCCCGAGGCCGGGAGGCGGCCACGTCGGGCGCGACAGGTAGACCGGAGCCGGTCCGGCGCCGTCCAACGCCAGGGCGGTGAAACCCAGCCGGGCGTAGAACCTCACCGCCGACGTGTTCGCCGGGTCCACGCCCAGATGGACGCCGGGCACGCCGCGCTCCTGCAACGCGGTGAGAAACTCCACGATGAGTGCGCGCCCGTGGCCGGCGCCGCGCGCCGACGCGGCCAGGTCGATGTGCAGATGGGCCGGAAAACGGGCTGACGCGGGAGCCAGCATGGTCCGCGGCTCAGTGAGGGCGGTGAGCAGTGCGGCATCCGCGCCGTCGGACACCGCGCCGTCGGACACCGCGCCGTCGGACACCGCGCCGTCGGACACCGCGCCGTC
>JBDUAD010000064.1:0-17086 GCA_040004775.1 bacterium
TACTTCTAGCGCGAGCGGCCTATCGGTTCGCCGACTGGGACTGCCTACCAGTCGGTGCAGCTCAGTCGGCGCAGCTCAGTCGGTGCAGCTCAGTCGGTGCAGCTCAGTCGGTGCAGCTCAGTCGGCGCAGCTCAGTCGGCGCAGCTCAGTCGGCGCAGCTCAGCCGGGGCGGGAGATGCCGGCGAGAAACCTGCCCAGCTGTCCGATCGCCTGGGTGAGGTCCTCAGTCCGCGGCAGGGTGACGATGCGTAGGTGATCCGGGCGGGGCCAGTTGAACCCGCTGCCCTGCACCACCAGGACGTGCTCCGCGCGCAGGAAGTCGAGCACGAACTGCCGGTCGTCGGCGATCGGATACATGTCCGGATCCAGGCGCGGAAACACATAAAGGGCGCCTCGGGGCTCCACACAGGTGACTCCGGGGATGACCCGTAGGGCGGCCACCGCGGCGTCGCGCTGGGCCAGCAGACGCCCGCCGGGAAGGATCAGGTCCTTGATGCTCTGCCGGCCGCCGAGCGCGGTCTGGATCGCGTGCTGCGCCGGGACGTTGGCGCACAGCCGCATGTTGGTCAGCATGGTGATGCCCTCGATGTAGCTCGACGCGTGCGCGCGGGGGCCGGTCATCACCATCCAGCCGGCGCGGAAGCCCGCCACCCGATAAGCCTTCGACAGCCCGTTGAACGTCACGGTGAATACGTCCGGGGCCAGGACCGAAAACGGGATGTGCACCGCGTCGTCGTAGAGGATCTTGTCGTAGATCTCGTCGGCCAGCACGACCAGGGAGTGCCGGGCGGCCAGGTCGGCGATTTCACGCAACACCTCGAGCGGGTACACCGCACCGGTGGGATTGTTCGGATTGATCACCACGATGGCCTTGGTGCGGTCGGTGATCTTCGCCGCCAGGTCGGAGACATCAGGCATCCAGTCCGACGCCTCGTCACACAAATAGTGGACCGCCCGGCCACCGGCCAGCGTCGTGCAGGCCGTCCAGAGCGGATAGTCCGGCGCCGGGACGAGCACCTCGTCGCCGTCGTCGAGCATCGCCTGCAGTGCGATCTGAATCAGCTCGCTGACCCCATTGCCGAGCCACACGTCGTCGACGTCGGTGATGTCCAGGCCGCGGCTCTGGTAGTGCTGCACGACGGCGGTGCGCGCCGACATGATGCCCTGGGAGTCGGAGTAGCCCTGGGCGGTGGGCAGGTTGCGGATGACGTCGACCAGGATCTCCTCCGGCGCGTCGAATCCGAAGGGCTGGGGATTGCCGATGTTGAGCTTGGTGATGCGGTGCCCGGCGTCCTCCAGGCGCTTTGCCTCCTGCAACACGGGGCCTCGGATGTCGTACAGGACGTTGGCCAGCTTGCGTGACTGCAGCAGTTCCACGGCGTCAAGGTTGGCACGGCGTTGCCGTTGGCTCATAGCCCGGCGCTGGTCGGGAGCATCGTGGCGTCGTGCTGGGATGGCGGCATGGAGTTCCGCGAGGTCGTGCGGCGTCGGCGGATGGTGCGCGCATACGACGCCGACCGGTCGCTGGATCGGGCCCAGATCGACCGCCTACTGAACCTGGCCCTCAAAGCGCCGTCGGCGGGCTTCGCCCAGGGGTGGCACTTTCTCGTCCTCGACGAGGACGGCGCCCGCGAAGGCTTCTGGTCGGTCACCACCGATGACCGGCGAGCGCCCGACGGGTGGCTTCGCGGCATGCGCACCGCGCCGGTGCTCATCCTCGTGTTCTCCGAGCGTGCGGCCTACGAACGCCGATACGCCGGAGCCGCCAAGAGGGGGGCAAGCCATGCGCCCTCCGACCTGGACGAGCGCTGGACCGTGCCTTACTGGCATCTCGACGCCGCGATGGCCGCGATGTTGGCCCTGCTGGCAGCAGTGGACGAGGGCCTGGGCGCGGCCTGGTTCGGCGTACCTCCGGCTGCGGTGCCCGCACTACGGGCGGAATTCTCAGTCCCCCCGACGCTGTGGCCCGTCGGTGTACTGGCGGTGGGGTATCCAGCCTCAGGCGGTGTCCGCCCGACATCAGTGGACGCCCGGCGCCCGCGAGCCGAGGTCGTGTCGTACGGGCGCTACGGCTCCTCCGCACCGCCGGATCCGTCATGACGGGTGGCAGCCCGGTACCGCCGGGTGGCAAATCTGCTACCGGGCCAGCGGTAAGCCCGGCTCCCGGGGCGCGCAAAACTATCGGACGGACGTATCGGCCGGCTCCCAGGGCGGTACGGCGGCGAGCCGGACCGCTGCGGTGGCGTCACCGTCACCGTCCGAGGGAAGCGGCGAGTCGCTCAATGCAGCCGAACCGTCGCGCCACCCGGCCTCGATCGACGCAGCGGAACTACCGGCCTCCGCTTCGGGCCCCCGCGCGGCCTCGTCACCGGAAGCGCTTCCGACCGGCCGATCGGATGCCACGTCGGGAGCCATGAGCGCAACGATGCGCTCCAGATCGTCGATGGAGGCAAACTCCACCGTGATCCGCCCTTTACGTCGGCCGATGTCCACGCGTACCCGGGTGTCGAAGGTGTCGGAAAGTCGTTCGGCCAGATCAGCCGCGGCCGGCGCCACGAAGCGGCGGGCAGGCCGGCGGCGGGTACTCGGGCCGGCATGCCCGGTGGCAGCCAGGCTGACCAACTCCTCGGTCGCCCGCACCGACAGTCCCTCCGCGACGATGCGACCGGCCACGTCGTCCTGGGCATCGGCGTTCTCCAGGGCCAGGAGCGCTCGCGCGTGGCCAGCGCTCAGGACGCCCGCGGCCACTCGACGCTGCACCGGCACCGGCAGGTTCAGCAAACGGATGGTGTTACTGACCTGGGAACGGCTGCGGCCGAGGCGTGTCGCCAGCTGGTCATGGGTAACGCCGAACTCCTGCAGGAGCTGCTGGTAGGCCGCGGCCTCCTCCAGCGGGTTGAGCTGAGCTCGGTGGATGTTCTCCAGGAGAGCATCGCGGAGCATGGCGTCGTCGTCGGTGTCGCGGATGACGGCGGGAATCGACTCCAGTCCGGCCATCACAGCCGCTCGTAGCCGGCGCTCGCCCATGACCAGCTCGAATCCGTCTTCGTCGGGACGCACGACCACCGGCTGGAGAACCCCGAACTCCTGAATGGAGTAGGCCAGCTCGTTCAGCGCGTCCTCGTCGAAGGCGGTCCTGGGCTGGCGGGCGTTGGCCCGGATCGCAGCCACCGGAAGGAATCGCAACCGGGCGCCGGGTACCGGCGCGAGATCCTCGACGTCCTCGGTCGAGGAGGGCGCCTGAGTCGGTAACGGACCGGCCAACCGGTCGGCATCGCCGCCGTGGTCGTGCGTGGCAGCGTCGTCGTGATCATTCGTGGCAGCGTCGTCGTAGTCGTTCGTGCTGGCGGACTGGACCGCCGGACTGGACGAATCGTCCTCGGCCGGCGCCGGTGTTGCCGTCCCGCTCGGGGGTTCGTCGAACTCGGGTCTGGGTTCGGCGCTCGAGGATGCCTGGTCCGCGTCATCGGTCCCTTTGCTGGCCGGCTCGAGCGGATCGGCCAACGCGATGTCGCGTCCGTCGGCCGGGGGCTCGTCGCCGGCCGACGACCCTGCGGGGGTCACTTCAGCCCCATCGCCAGGGCCCTCCGACGCCGGGCGGGCCGGGCGGGCACGTAGGCCGACTGAGCTGCGGCCACCGAAGAAGATGTCGGTCGGTGAGCCGCCGGTTTCCTCCGGTGAGGTCGGAATGAGCGCACCGATGCCCCGGCCGAGCCCACCGCGTCGGTTCTTACTCATCGGTCTCCTTCCGCCGGTTGCCCGGGCCGGTCGGTGTAGGCCACCTGCCGGGCTGCGGCGACATACTGAACCGCGCCCCGGGAGCCGGCGTCGTAGGTGATCACGGTCTGCCCGAAGCCGGGCGCCTCCGATACCCGCACGTTGCGTGGTATGACCGCGTCCAGGACGAGGGAACCGAAGTGAGCTCGCACTTCATCAGCCACCTGGTCAGCCAATCGGGTCCGCACGTCGTACATGGTCAGCAGCACCGTGCTGACCGCTACGTCGGGGTTGAGGTGCGCGCGGACGAGGTCCACCGTGCCCAGCAGTTGAGCCAAGCCTTCGAGCGCGTAGTACTCGCACTGGATGGGAATGAGGACCTCGTGTGCGGCCACTAGGGCGTTCAGGGTCAGCAAGCCCAGCGAGGGTGGGCAGTCGATCAGGATGAAGTCCAGATCCCGGTCGCCGCTCAGGCGCGCAGCGATGGCGCGGCTCAGGCGGTGTTCGCGCGCAACCATGGACGTCAGTTCGATTTCCGAGCCCGCGAGGTCGATGGTGGCCGGAACGCAGGTAAGGGACGTAGCGGTAGTCACAGGCGCTGCGACGTCGCGCAAGGTGCGGCCGCTGAGCAGGACGTCATACACGGAAGGCACGCCGATCGAGTGGTCCACGCCCAATGCCGTGCTCGCGTTGCCCTGCGGATCCAGGTCTATGAGCAACACGCTTAGCCCGTGCAGGGCCAGCGCCGTCGCTATGTTGACGGCGGATGTGGTCTTGCCCACGCCACCCTTTTGGTTGGCCACGGCGAGGACACGTGGTTGCTCTGGCCGCGGCCACTCCTCGTTGTGGAGGTTCATCACCCGAACGGCATCTGCGGCTTGCGTGGCTATCGGCGGCGGTGGGCCTGTTTCACGTGAAACAGTGGCGGGGCTGTCTTCTTCCGCTCCTGTTTCACGTGAAACAGCGGACAGACCCACGGTCACCGAGCGCGGTGTTTCACGTGAAACAGCGGCCAACCGCTGCTCATAGGGCGCGCTCATGGTGCTTTCCTACCGCAGTACGGCGGCGCAGCCAGCGCGACACGACGGGCTTGCGAAGACGGCGACATACGTGGCCTTCATCCGCCGGCCTTGGTCACCGCCACGACAGTGGCGGGCTCATCGACGATGTCGGCACCGCAGGTCACTACCCGAACATGAGCAGCACCAGCCCGACGCAGGGCGGCGCGGTGGGTTACCACCTCGTGCGCCGCCTGCGCTCCCTTGAGCGCCAGGAGATGGCCACCCGGACGCAGCAGGGGCATGCACCAGGACGAAAGCCGGTCCAGTGGCGCCACCGCGCGAGCCACCACCCACGACGTCGGTGCCAGTTCAGCCACCACGGCGGGGTCCTCGGCCCGTCCGGTAACGACGCGTACCCGGCCGGCCAGATCTAGCAATGCAGTTGCCTCCCGCAAGAAGTCGGTGCGCCGGCGTAGCGAGTCCAGCAGGACGACCGACAGGTCCGGCCGGGCCACGGCCAGCACAAGTCCCGGCAGGCCAGCACCGCTGCCGACGTCGACCAGCGTCGTGTCCGGCGGCAGCAGCTCACCCATCACCGCACAGTTGAGGAGGTGCCGGTCCCAGAGCCGCGGTGTCTCCCGAGGTCCGATGAGTCCCCGCACCACCGCTGCACCGGCGAGCAGGTCCGCGTAGCGGCGGGCGAGGTCCAGTCGGGAGCCGAACACCCTCGCGGCGACTGCGGGTGGATCCGGCGCCACGGTCTTCAGTGGCGCGTTGGCCTCCGCCACAGTGTCCGGCTCGTCAGCCGGTGGCAAAGGTCCTCGTGTCACTCGCCCGGGGAGACCACGACGCGACGCTCCGGCTCGTTGCCATCAGACTCGCTGTGGACGCCGGGAATGGAGGAGATCGCGTCGTGGACGACCTTGCGCTCGAACGGGTTCATCGGAGCCAGCCGGATCGACGTGCCGATTTCCAGCACGTTGGTGGCCGTCGCTGCCGCCAGCTCGGTCAACTGGGTGCGGCGGTTTGCCCGGTGTCCGCTGATGTCGAGCATGAGCCGACTGCGCACGCCGGTCTGCTGCTGCACCGCCAAGCGCGTCAGCTCTTGAAGGGCGTCGAGCGTCGTTCCGCCCGGGCCGATCAGTGGCCCGAGATCCGAACCGACTACTGCGACGATGGCGCGGCCGTTCTCCACGTCAAGGTCGATGTCCCCGTCGTAGTCCACGATGTCGAGCAGTCGCTCCAGGTAGTCGGCGGCCACGTCGCCCTCGCGCACGAGTAGGTCGACGCCACCGTCCCCACTCCCAGCACCGTTTGGTTCCTCCAGATCCGCACCTCCCGCGCCATCGGTCCCCGCGCGTGCAGGGCGGGCGCCGGCGTCCTGGCCGTCGGCTGAGTCCTCTGCGGACGTGTCCGCCACAGTCGGCAACGCGCCAGCCGCGTCCGCGCTGTCGATGCTGGTCCGGGGAATTGGGTCGATCGCGGGAGCGGCCGGATCCGTCGAAGCGGCATCGGTGTCGGGGCGGGTGTCTGAGCTCATGCTGCAGGTCCTTTCCAAGGGGCATGGCTGGCCGGCCCATCAGGTCGGGCAGGAGCGCCGAGGATCACGGTCGGGGTCGGGTGGTGCGGTCGGGATGAGCGGTACGGCAGTGGTGAGCAATGGTGGCCGTGAGACCGGGCGGCGACGGTGACGATCCGGTGCTTCCAGCGATGATCATCCGCTGATCTTGGTGTACCCCGGCCGGCCGAGCGCGCGCAACCACGCGCCGGACGCAAGGAGTCAGCGCTTCTTCGTGCGTTGACCCGACTTTTTCGCCGGCCGGCTGCTCGACCCCGCCGGACGAGCTCCCGGGCGCGGGGCGGCGGTGCGAGACACGGACCGGGCGCCGTCGGACACGGCCGCGGTGCTGGTGCCCGCACTGGACGTCGGGGTTTCGGTGGTAGCCGGCCGCGCGGTGCGGGGGTTGGTCGGCTTCGCGCCCGGCTTCGGGGCGAGCGCCTTGCCGACCGGACGGGCGGGCTCGACCACGGCAGCCGACGGAACGTGCGGGTGGAACTTGTAGATGTAGAACTGCTGGCCCATCGTCCACAGGTTGCTGGTGAACCAGTAGATCAGCACACCCAGCGGAAAGATGACGCCGGAGCCCAGCACGAACACCGGGATGACGTACAGCATGATCTTCTGGATCTGGGCCGCCTGGCCGGTGGGCGTCGTGGTGGCGTTACGCGAGGCCTGCTTCTGGGTCACAAACGTCGCCAGCGCGCTGATCACGGCCAGGACGATCGTCACCGTGCGCAGGGTGCCGAGGTCGCCGCCGAGCAACTGCACCTTCTCGGCGCTGTCGTGGAAGGACGCGGCCAGTGGAGCGTCGCCGAACAGCCGGGCCACGGCCGCGCTCTGCGTCTGCGCGGCCGTGAACCCGTAGATCGTCTTGAGATTTTCGGGATAACCGGCCTGTGAGGCGTTGGAGACGTGACGCAGCACGTGGAAGAGGGCGAGGAACACCGGCGCCTGGAACAGGATGGGCAGGCAACCGCCGAGGGCGTTGAAGCCTTCCTGTTGCTGGAACTCCATCATGGCCCGCTGCTGCGCGGCCCGGTCGCCCTTGTGCTTGTCCTTGATCTTCTGGATCTGCGGAGCGAGCTCCTGCATCCGGCGCTGGTAGTGCACCTGTTTTATGAAGAAGCGGAAGAGCAGCAGCCGCACGGTGATCACGAGGAAGACGATGGACAGCGCCCAAGTGGCACCCGCGTCCTTGTCCATGCCTAGGAGGACGAAGAAGTCGTGCCAGCGGAGCAGCACCCACGAGACCGCCGTGTACAGCACGTTGGTGACGGGACTGACAAAGCTCACGGTCGGAACTCCAGCTGACTCGTTCGGGTCGTGGCGGGCGGTGCGGGCACAGCGGCCGCCATCGGAGCATCGGTGCTCGTCGAACCGGAGCCGTCACCAGGCTCAACGCCGGCTGGGAGCTGCCCGTGCCCGCACCCTCCCGGTACCGGGTCCAACCCGCCGGCGTGCAACGGATGACACCGCAACAGCCTACGGACAGCGAGATAGCTACCGCGTGCCGCCCCGAACCGCTCCACCGCCTCCACTGCGTAGGCCGAGCAAGAAGGGACATACCTACACGAAGGTCGACGAAGCGGACTAACCGCCTCCTGATATGTCCGCACCGAGGCCAGCACCGCCCGAGCGGCCAGAGAGGTCATCAGTGTCTACCCGGCTCAGGGCCGGCCCGCTCCGCCCGCCGACAGGCCCGCTGCAACGCCGCGTCCAGGTCGGAACCGAGAACGTCCGACGACGCGTCGGCAGCCGCCGGAAAAGCCCGCACCACCACGGTCGACCCGGCGTCGAGTGTCTCGATTCGTACGGACAGAAGGGCCCGCAAGCGCCGGCTCACGCGATGCCGCACCACGGAATTGCCCACTCCGCGACCGACCACGAGTCCCACGCGAGTCACCGCCGGCTCGCTCGAATCGCACAAGGGAGGCACGAGGTGGACGACCAGCGTGCGGCGCGCGCTGCGCAGGCCCGTGCTCAGGGCAGTAGCGAAATCGCCCGACCGGCGGAGGCGGTGCCGGGCGGGGAGCATCGAAGGCGTCAGGCGGACCGAATCGGCAGCGCGCACGCAGGTCATGCGCGCGGGCCGTCAGGCCGACAGCTCGCGGCGGCCCTTGCGCCGGCGACCGGTAATGATGGCCCGACCAGCGCGAGTACGCATGCGAAGGCGGAACCCATGGGTCTTGGCCCGACGGCGATTGTTGGGCTGAAAGGTCCGCTTGCTCACGGTGACGACTCCAAGACGACTGACATCGGCACGCCGCACAACTCCGGACATGATCGGCCGGGCGCGGGCGCAGATCGACCGGATCATTTCCGGCCGGCCCACGAAGGCGTGGACCCTGCAACGGTACGGATCACCGCCAGGAACGGTCAAACGAGCGCGGGTGGACGGCGGAATCGCACCACCGTCCTACCGCCATCGGGCCGGCCTTCGACTCCAAGTTGATCAATTCAGCAACGTTTGCGGCTTCGATTGTCGCGCCCGCCGGGAGGCTGTTACGTTCTGTCCTCACCTCGCCGCGCGGCAGCCGACGACGGTCCATCGAGCGTCCTTTCGTTCTATGCACAGTGTGTGGACAAGCCTGTGGACCCGAGCGCTGCGCCGGAGAGGATTGGACCTGCGTCGGTACCGTCTCGGTACCGGTTGGTCTGCGGGAAGGGAACGGGCGCGTGGCGGACGGGGCAACTGATCTGGCCGAGGTCTGGACCCGGGTCATCGCCCGTTTCGACGAAAACACGGTGCGCCCGCATCAGCGGGCCTGGCTGTCTCTGACCCGCCCGCTTGGCTTGGTCGAGGACACCGCTCTGCTGGCCGCGCCAAACGAATTTGCCAAGGAGTACCTCGAGACACGGCTTCGTCCGCTCATCGTGTCCGCATTGAGCGAGGAACTCCACCGCGAAGTCGCCGTCGCGGTGACCGTCAGCCCACCGGACGAGCAGAGCCGTTCCGCGGTCGAGGACGACGACGGGTATGCCGGCTACGGACTTCAGGCCGACGGCGAGGGCGCCGAACGCCGAGACGGCACCATCGGCCAGCTGTCCGGGCGATGGGCGGGTCCGAGTGACGAGCGGCGCACCGACTACGGCGGCGAGCCGGAGGCCGGGGACCACTACGCCGGGGACTACAACGGCCGCAGCGACGGCGACGGCGGGGTCCGGGGCGACGGCACCAGTAATCGTGATGACTTCGCGATCGCCGACGACCACGGCGGCTACGCCGGTTACGGCTGGCCCGACCGCAAGGGTGAACCTGGGCGGGTCGGCCGCAACGGCTCGGCCAATCCCGCTCGGGACGCGCGACTGAACCCGCGCTACACGTTCGACACCTTCGTCATCGGCTCGTCCAACCGGTTCTCCCACGCCGCCTCAGTGGCCGTGGCCGAAGCACCGGCCAAGGCCTACAGCCCGTTGTTCATCTACGGCGACTCCGGGCTGGGTAAAACCCACCTGCTGCACGCCATCGGCCACTACGCCCAACGGCTCTTTCCTGGAATGCGGGTGCGGTACTTCTCCAGCGAGGAGTTCACCAACGACTTCATCAACAGCCTGCGCGACGACAAGATGCAGGCCTTCCAATCGCGCTACCGCGAAATCGACCTGCTGCTCATCGACGACATCCAGTTCCTCGAAAGGGCTGAGCGCACGCAGGAGGAGTTCTTCCACACGTTCAACACGCTGCACAACGCGAACAAGCAGATCGTCATCAGCTCGGACCGCCCGCCGCGACAGTTGTCGACGCTGGAGGACCGGTTGCGCACCCGGTTCGAGTGGGGCCTGATCACCGACGTTCAGGTGCCCGACCTGGAGACGCGGATCGCCATCCTGCGCAAGAAGGCCGCCCGGGAAGGGCTCAACCCGCCGCCGGAAGTGCTCGAGTTCATCGCCTCTCGCATCCAGTCCAACGTCCGGGAGCTCGAAGGCGCACTGATCCGGGTGACCGCGTTCGCCAGCCTCAACCGCCAGGACGTCGATCTGCGCCTGACCGAGATCGTCCTGAAGGACCTGGTCAGCGAATCGGACACTCCGCAGATCACCGCGGCGATCATCATGGCCGTCACTGCCGAGTTCTTCTCGGTCTCCCTCGACGACCTGACCGGCGCCTCGCGCAGCCGCACCCTGGCCAACGCCCGCCAAATCGCGATGTACTTGTGCCGCGAGCTGACCGAACTGTCCCTGCCCAAGATCGGACAGACCTTCGGCGGCCGCGACCACACCACGGTCATGCACGCCGATCGCAAGATCCGGTCCCAGATGGCCGAGCGCATGTCGACCTACAACCAGGTCGCCGAGCTGACCAGCCGGATCAAGGCGCGCGGCCGAGGCTGAGTCCGTTTCCCACGTCCCGGGACCGGGGGTCGGTACTCGAGACCTCGGCCGGCTGTGGACGCCGAACGACATTGCCTGACGACGTGCGGACTCGACCCTCACTGTCCACCAGCGAGCGGGCCGCTGTGCACGGCCGTCCACACGTACTCCACAGCCCTCACCGTCGTGCCGCGGCGCCCAGCCGGGCGATAGCCGCGTCGTCCCCACTGTCCACACCGGCGAAGACGAGTACTACCGATATCTCTTCAACGGGTATGCACAACACTCTTGGCCATTGTGTGCTGTGAAGCGCGGTCGAGACCGGCATACTGACGAACCCCCGGCCGCCACGAAGCGCCGAGCACCGAACGGCACGCACCGAACGGCGAACCTTTCCTGAACGTGGCCACCGGCCCCCCCAGCCGACCAGATGGAGTCGAGCATGAAGTTCCGCGTCGAACGCGACGCCCTGGCCGAGGCCGTCGCCTGGACCGCGCGCAGCCTGCCCACTCGGCCCGCCGTACCGGTTCTGGCCGGCCTCCTGCTCAGTGCCGAGGGCGGCACGCTGTCGGTGTCGGGTTTCGACTACGAGGTGTCAGCGCAGGTCGAGGTCGAGATCAGCGGCATCACCGACGGCCAGGCCCTGGTGTCCGGCCGACTCTTGGCCGACATCTCCCGCGCCCTGCCGCCCCATCCGGTCGACGTGGCGGTGGACGGCTCTAGGGTGACCATCGCCTGCGGTACCACCCGGTTCACCCTGCCGACCATGCCGATCGAGGACTACCCCCGGCTGCCGGCGATGCCGACCACGGCCGGCACGGTGGAGAGCGCGGTGTTCGCCCAGGCCGTGGCCCAGGTCGCCGTGGCTGCGGGGCGCGACGACACCTTGCCCATGCTCACCGGCGTGCGCCTGGAGATCGACGGCGATTCCCTGACTCTGGCCGCCACCGACCGCTACCGGTTGGCCGTGCGCGAGATCGGCTGGAGCCCGGCCGACCCGACCGCAGCACCGGTCCAGGTGCTGGTGCCGGCCCGGACGCTGGCCGAGGCGGCGCGCAGCCTGACCAGCGACGCCACGGTCACGATCGCGCTGGCCTCCAGCGGGGTGGGCGAAGGCATCATCGGGTTCTCCAGCACGGGGCGGCGGACCACTACCCGGCTGCTCGACGCGCAATTTCCGCCGTACCGCTCACTGTTGCCGAGCGAATTCTCGGTCACGGCCGAGGTCGAGGTCGCGCCGCTGGTCAACGCGGTGAAGCGGGTGTCGCTCGTCGCCGACCGGGGAACGCCCGTGCGCCTCGACTTCACGGACGGCTCGGTCGGTCTGTCCGCCGGCGGCGACGACGAGGGCCGGGCCGAGGAGCAACTCGAGGCCGTATTCGACGGCGAGGACATCACCACCGCGTTCAACCCGAGCTTCCTGCTTGACGGCCTGTCGGCCCTGGACACGGGTACCGCCCGCCTGCTGTTCACCACGGCCAGCAAGCCGGCGGTGATCCGTGCGGCCGGTGCCGAGCCGACCCCGTACACCTACCTGATCATGCCGGTACGCCTTCCCGGCTGAGTCCGGGTGGGCCGCACGCCACGCCTACTAGTTCGTGCGTGACGCCGGCCCGCCCCGCGGCATGGGCCCACCGCCGCGCTCGCGGTAACGTCGCCAAGGACAGCGTGGTGCGCACATCTGGCCTCGGCCACCGACGGCCACCGGTCCCGACGGCGAAAGGTCAGCGGCATGGAACTCGGACTCATCGGACTGGGCAAGATGGGCGGCAACATGGCCCAGCGGCTGCGCCACGGCGGTCACACGGTGATCGGCTACGACCATTCGGACAGCGCCCCGCGTGACGTCGCTTCGCTGGAGGAGCTGGTCGGCAAGCTGTCCGCACCACGCGTGGTCTGGGTCATGGTTCCGGCCGGTGACCCGACGTCGGCCACCATCGAGGCCCTCGGCGACCTGCTCGGCGAGGATGACATCGTCATCGACGGCGGCAACTCGAAGTACACCGCGGACAAGCGCCACGCCGACGCCCTGGCCAAGAAGGGCATCGGCTTCGTCGACTGCGGCGTCTCCGGGGGCGTGTGGGGCCTGAAGAACGGCTATGCGCTAATGACCGGCGGGTCCGACGAGCACGTCGCTGTCGTCCAGCCTATCTTCGACACCCTCAAGCCCGAGGGCGAGGCCGGCTACGTCCACGCCGGCGGCGTCGGGGCCGGCCACTTCGCCAAGATGGTCCACAACGGCATCGAGTACGCGATCATGCAGGCCTACGCCGAGGGCTACGAGCTCATGGCCGCCTCGCCCATCGTCGCCAACGTCACGGACACGATGGACTCCTGGCGTGAAGGTACGGTCATCCGCTCCTGGCTGCTCGACCTGGCCGTGGCCGCGCTCAAGGAGGACCCGGGCCTGGCCCAGATCCGCGGCTACGCCGCCGACTCCGGTGAGGGCCGCTGGACGGTGCAGGCCGCGATCGACAACGCCGTGCCCCTGCCGACGATCACCGCCGCACTGTTCGCCCGTTTCGCCTCCCGCCAGGACGACTCCCCGGCGATGAAGATGGTCGCCGCGCTGCGCAACCAGTTCGGCGGGCACGCAGTGACTTCGGCCGCGGGCAACGCCGAGTCGGCCACCGGGGTCGGGTCCAGGGATTCGGTGGGCGCCGGTCCCGACGCCTGAGCGGTGTTCGTCCGGCACCTGAGCCTGGCCGACTTCCGCAGCTGGACCCGCGTCGACGTCGCCTTTGATCCGGGACCCTCGGTGCTCATCGGGGCGAACGGGCAGGGCAAGACCAACCTGATCGAGGCGCTGGGCTATCTGGCCACTCTCGGCAGTCACCGGGTGGCCGGCGACGCGGCCCTGGTCCGCTTCGGGGCGACCGCGGCCACGGTGGCTGCCGCCGTGGTCAACGGTGGGCGCGAGCTGCAGGTCGAAATCGAGATCACCCCGGGTCGAGCCAACCGGGCACGTATGAACCGGGTCCCG
Source organism: bacterium (assembly GCA_040004775.1). Lineage (GTDB taxonomy): Bacteria > Actinomycetota > Actinomycetes > Mycobacteriales > Jatrophihabitantaceae > JALZBL01. Next base: position 13,574 of record JBDUAD010000064.1, read on the forward strand.
GTGGCCCGCGTCCGCGACGTCCTCGGCGCGCTGCGCACCGTGCTCTTCGCTCCCGAGGACCTGGCCATCGTCCGAGGCGACCCCGGCGAGCGCCGTCGCTTTCTCGACGAGGTGTTGGTACAGCGGTCCCCGCGCTACGCCGGCGTGCGCGCGGACTACGAGCGAGTGCTACGTCAGCGGGCCGCTCTGCTCAAGACGGCGGGGAACGCGCGCCGGGCCGGTTCGGCGGGTGACCTGCGGACCTTGGACGTGTGGGACGACCATCTGGCCGAGCAGGGCGCAGTGCTGCTGGCCGGCCGGCTGCGACTGCTCGACGACCTGCGCGCGCCGGTGGTGGCCGCCTATGCAGCAGTCGCGCCGGCATCCGCCGCGCTCGGCCTGACGTACGCGGCGTCCTTCGCCGATCCAGGAGTCGTCGCCCAGACCCGCGACGAGTCGGTGCTGGCCGCGGCGCTGCGCGAGGAGCTGGTGCGATTGCGCCCGGCCGAAGTGGAGCGGGGGGTGACGCTCGTCGGCCCGCACCGCGATGATGTCCTGATGACCCTCGGCTCCCTTCCCCTGCGCGGCTACGCCAGCCACGGCGAGTCCTGGTCGGCCGCGCTGGCGTTGCGCCTGGGCAGCTTCGACATGCTCAGCGCTGACGGAGTGCAACCGGTGCTGGTCCTCGACGACGTGTTCGCCGAGCTGGACGGGTCCCGCCGCAACCAGCTGGCCGAGATCGCCGTCGCGGCCGAGCAGGTGTTGGTGACCGCGGCCGTGGCCGAGGACGTACCGGCCAAGCTGCGGGGTGCCCGCTACGACGTCTCCTCGGGCGAGGTGCATCGTGTCCATTGACGACTCCGGTGACGACGTCGGGCGAACCGAGCAGCCGGTGCCCCCGGCCGAGGAGCCGGGCCAGGCGCCGCCCGTCGATCTGGCCGAACAGGCGCTGGCGCGCGCGCGGAGCATGGTCCGCGGCCGGGCAACCGATGGCGGTGCCGGCGGGTCGGGTCGCGGTCCGGCGGCGCGGCGACGGGCGGCCGCGACCCGCGGCGACCGCACGACGTGGGCCGGCGCCCGCCCGGATCCCGAGCGCGACCCGCAGACCCTTCGAGTGGTGGCCGCGGCGCTGTTCGCCGAGAGGGGCTGGCAGCGACCGATCACCGAGGCCCGGGTGTTCACCGACTGGGCGGTCCTGGTGGGATCCGACCTGGCTGCGCACTGCCAGCCGGTCGGGCTACGTGAGGGCGAGCTGCGTGTGTCGGCGGGGTCCACCGCCTGGGCCACCCAGATCCGCCTGCTCGCCCCGGCCGTGCTCGCCCGGCTGAACACCCAACTCGGCGCCGGTGTGGTCACCCGGCTCACGGTCAGCGGCCCGACCGGGCCGAGCTGGAAGCACGGGTACCGCAGCGTGCCCGGAGCTCGCGGCCCGCGCGACACCTATGGCTGACCGCGGGCCCGTGACTCCCCGGCTGCTTGCGGTGGCTGCTGTGCGGTGGCTGCTCACGTTCGCAGATGGTGGCGTCACCACGCCGAATCGGTGCGCCGCCCGGTACAGGGACACGAACCTTGGTCCCCAAAGCGTTCTGCGTCGTCCACAGCCGCGTTGCGCGGCACCTTCCTGACGGTTGAGCGACTACTATGAAGAGATCACCGATGGTAGACGGCCCTGAGTAAGCCGTAGCCGAATCAGCTGACCCGTCGATGCCAGGGTCTGTGGAGATGCCGGTGTCGATGGGGCGGATGGGTGCGGGGTGGGGACTCGCCATCGTCGGCGACGTTCGGACGTCTAGCGATCGCCCGCCGGGAACGACTCGGCGGCGAAAGGGAGTGTTGTGTGACCAGTACCGCGAGCAGCCCGAGTGATCTCACTGATTCCGGTACCAGTACGCCGACCACGCTCCGCGACACCGGCGTTCCCGGCGTCCCATCGACCGGCAACGGGAACTCATCCGTCAGCAACGGCTCCTCCGGCAGCAACAGCAACGGCCGCCGCTCGGGCAAGTCCCCGGCCTACGACAGCAGCTCGATCTCGGTGCTCGAGGGCCTCGAGGCCGTCCGCAAGCGCCCCGGCATGTACATCGGCTCCACCAGCGAGCGCGGTCTGCACCACCTGGTCTGGGAGGTCGTAGACAACTCCGTCGACGAGGCCCTGGCCGGCTATGCCGACCACATCGAGGTGACCCTGCTGGACGATGGCGGCGTACGCGTGGTGGACAACGGCCGCGGCATGCCGGTGGACATGCACGCCCAGCAGAAGCGGCCCGCCGTCGAGGTGATCCTCACCCTGCTGCACGCCGGTGGGAAGTTCGACAGCCAGGCCTACGCCGTCTCCGGCGGCCTGCACGGGGTCGGGGTCAGCGTCGTCAACGCGCTGTCGCGCCGCCTCGAGGTCGAGATCGACCGCGACGGCTACCACTGGACCCAGCCCTATGTCGATCAGAAGCCGGCCGAGCCGCTCAAGCGGGGCGAGAAGACCCGCCGCACCGGCACCACCGTGACCTTCTGGGCCGACCCGTCGATCTTCGAGACCCTGACCTACAACTTCGAGACGATCACCCGACGGCTTCAGGAGATGGCCTTCCTGAACAAGGGCCTGACCATCGTGGTGCGCGACGAGCGCCCGGAGCGGGTCCTCGAAGAGATCGCCGACGGGGGCGAGTTGGCCCCCGAGGCCGGCAGTGAGACCCCGGCGCAGGCGGCCAAGGCCACGCCCCGGGCCAAGGAGGTCACCTACCACTACGCCGGTGGAATTGCCGACTTCGTCGCTCACATCAACTCGACCAAGAACAAGGCACCGATCCACAAGTCGGTCGTGTACTTCCCGGCCACCAGCGACGATAAGACCATGTCGCTCGAGGTGGCCATGCAGTGGAACGAGAGCTACGTCGAGAGTGTCTACACCTTCGCCAACACCATCAACACCCACGAGGGCGGTACCCACGAAGAAGGGTTCCGCACCGCCTTGACCAACGTGGTCAACCGTTGGGCGATCGACAAGAAGATGTTCAAGGACACCAAGGACGACCGACTCACCGGCGACGACATCCGCGAGGGCTTGGCCGCGATCGTGTCGATCAAGCTGTCGGAGCCGCAGTTCGAGGGGCAGACCAAGACCAAGCTCGGCAACTCCGACGCCCGATCGTTCGTGGTCAAGGTCTGCAACGATTGGATCAGTGACTGGTTCGAGCGCAATCCCACCGAGGCCAAGCAGATCGTCACCAAGGCCACCCAGGCTGCGCGGGCCCGCAAGGCCGCGCGGCAGGCCCGGCAGTTGGTCCGCAAGAGCGCGTTCGACACCATGGGCATGCCCGGCAAGCTGTCCGATTGCCGCTCCAGCGACCCGGGCGAGAGCGAGCTTTACATCGTCGAAGGTGACTCGGCGGGCGGCTCGGCCAAGTCCGGGCGCGACTCGTTGTTCCAGGCCATCCTGCCGATCCGCGGAAAGATCATCAACGTGGAGAAGGCCAGGATCGACCGGGTGCTGCGCAACACCGAGGTGCAGTCGCTGATCACCGCGCTCGGCACCGGCAT
>JBDUAD010000148.1:0-4943 GCA_040004775.1 bacterium
CCCGCATCGGCCCCCGGCTGCAGATGTCGGCCGGCCCGCTCGTGGTGGCCGCTGGGATGCTCCTGCTGGTGCGCATCGACAACTCGGGCGGCTACCTGACCGAGGTGCTGCCCGCGATGCTCGTGCTCGGTGCCGGCCTGGCGATCACGGTCGCACCGCTGACGTCGACAGCGCTGGCCGCCGCGCCGATGGAGCATGCCGGTGTCGCGTCGGCAGTCAACAACGCAGTGGCCCGGGCCGGGGGTCTGATCGCGGTGGCCGTCCTGCCGCCCGTCGCCGGCATCACCGGAGCCTCCTACCTGCATCCCGACCAGTTCGCCCACGGCTTCCGCGTCGCGGTGCTCGTCTCGGCCGTCGTCTGCGCCGCAGGCGGCCTGCTCGCGGCGGCGCTGATCCGCAACCCCCACGCTGCGCCCGAACCACCCGAGCCGGCCGACGAAGTTCTCGCCGGCCCCCATCACCTGCACTGCGCGCTCGACGGACCGCCGCTGCGGGCCGAAGCCCGCGACTCGCGCTAGAGGGTGTGGACCCGGGCGTGGATCATCGTCCGCTGCTGCAGGGCAGCGCGCAGCGCTCGGTGCAGGCCGTCCTCCAGATAGAGCTCATCGTGCCACTGCACGACGTGGGGGAAGAGGTCGCCGTAGAACGTGGAGTCCAGCGCCAGCAGCCGGTCGAGTCCCAGCTCGCCCTTGGTGGTGATGAGCTGGTCCAGCCGCACCGCGTGCGGTGGGATCTGCGCCCACTCCTTGAGGCTGAGGCCGTGGTCGGGGTAAGGACGTCCCTCCCGTACGGCCTTGAAAATCACCCCGTCAGGGTAGTGGCCCGGTCAGGTTCGACCGTAGACGGCGGCGTATCGGTTTGGCCACAGGCGGTCCCATCCCCTCGGGCTCGTCGAAGTATGGGAGCTGCAACGGTCGGCCGACCGGCCCATGGCACGGGGATGAGGCATGGCGGGATCGGGGTAGGACGTGTCCCATGGAAGACCTGACGAAGCGGGAGCATCCGGGTGCGCAGAGCTTCGTCCCTGAGGGGGCGGGGCTTGTGGAGTTGAGCGAGGCGGCGCGTGGTTGCCGCGGGTGCGAGCTCTACCTGCCCGCGACGCAGACCGTCTTCGGGTCCGGCGCGCCCAGTGCCCGCATCGTGCTCGTCGGCGAGCAACCCGGGGACGTCGAAGACCGCCTGGGTGAGCCGTTCGTCGGCCCGGCGGGGCGCCTGCTCGACCGCGCCCTCGCCGACGCCGGGATCGAACGCGACCAGGCCTACATCACGAACGCGGTCAAGCACTTCCGGTTCACCAACGGCACTGGCAGCACAAAGGGCAAGCGGCGCATCCACCAGAAGCCCGACGCGTCACACATGGCCGCCTGCCGGCCGTGGCTCGACGCCGAGCTGTCGGTCCTCTCACCCGAACTGGTAGTGGCCCTGGGCGCGACCGCGGCGGCCGTGCTCATCGGGCCGGCCTTCCGGGTCACCAGACAACGCGGCCAGTTGATGCCGTGGGACGGCCCCTCGGGCGCCGAGGAGGCCGGCGTCCATGCGGGCTGGATACTCGCCACGGTCCATCCGAGCTCTGTACTGCGCACGCAGGGGGATGGCCAGGAGGCCGCCTACGACGGGCTGGTATCCGACCTCAAGGTCGCCGCCGGCGCGCTCGCGTCGTAGCGCAGGAAGGCCGGCACGCACACCGCGACCACGGCGACGACCACCGCGCACAGCACCCCGCCGGCCACCCACGACACGGTGGCGCCGACCACCGCAGCCGTCGCGCCGGCCCGCAGGTCGCCGAGGCGGGGACCGCCGGCCACCACGACGATGAAGACCCCTTGCATCCGGCCGCGCATCTCCTCGGGGGCATAGGTCTGCAGGATCGTCTGCCGGAAGACCGCCGACACCAGGTCGGCCGCGCCGCCCACCGCGAGCAGGGCCACGACCAGCCACAGCTGGTGGGCCAGTCCGGACAACGCCACGGCGACGCCCCATCCGATGATGGCCAGGGTCAGTGCGAGGCCCTGACGCCGCACCCGCCCGATCCAGCCCGATGCCAGGCCGCCGATGACCGAGCCAATGGCGATCGACGCGAACAGCCAACCCACGGCGGCGCCGCCGCCGAACCGGGTCTCCCCCACCTCAGGGAACAGCGCCCGAGGCAGGGCCAGCACCATGGCGACGATGTCCACGGCGAATGACATCAGCAGCACCGGCCGGGTGGCGATGAAGCGCAGGCCCTCGATCACCGACCGCAGCCCGGGCCGGGTGATCTCGCCCAGCGGCGGCAACCGAGGCAACCGCAGGGCCGCGTACAGACCCATGGTGAACAGCACGGCGTCGATCGCGTAGGCCCAGCTGTAGTGGTGGCCGCGACCGATGACCACCCCGCCGAGGAGCGGGCCGATCGCACCGCCGAACGTGCTCGCCGTGAACGTCAGCGTGTTGGCCGCTGGGATCAGCTCCCGCGGCAGCAGACGGGGATAGATGGCGCCACGGGTTGGGGAGGCGACGGCGAACCCGGCCGACTGCACGAACACCAAGCCGAGGATGAGCACGACGTTGCGCACGTTGAGCAGCGCCTGCAGCAGCAGGACACCGGTCACCGCCCACATCAGCACCGAGGACACCAGCAGCAGGAGCCGCCGGTCGACCGCATCAGCGACAGCGCCGCCCCAGAGGCCGAAGGCGATCAGCGGGCCGAGACCGGCCAGGCCGAGCAGGCCGACGTAGAACGAGGAGCGGGTGATGTCGTAGACCTGCACGGCCACAGCCACAGCGGTGAGCTGGAAGCCGATGAAGGCGACTCCGTTGCCGAGGAAAAGCCGGCGGAAGTGCGGGTCGGACAGGGGCCGGGTATCGGCGGCCAGCCGGCGGATCCGGCCCGGGAAGGCCGCGGTCACGGCGCCAGGCGCTCGACGATCCAGCCCTGCTGTGCCCGGCGGAACCGCAGCCGGTCGTGCATCCGGTCGCGGCGGCCCTGCCAGAACTCCACGGTCTCGGGCACCACCCGCAGGCCCCCCCAGTGCGCCGGCCTGGGCACCGGCGAGCTCTGCGGATACTGCTCGGCAACCCACGCCGCTGCCGCGTCGAGCTCGGCGCGCGAGGCCACCACCGCCGACTGCGGGCTCGCCACAGCCCCCAGTTGCGACCCGTGCGGTCGTACGGCGAAGTAGGCGTCGGACTCGGCGGCACTGGTGCGCTCCACGGAGCCGACCACGACGACCTGTCGCTGCAGCGGCACCCAGGGGATGACCAGGCTCGCGTGCGGGTTGGCGGCGGCCTCACGACCCTTGCGTGAGGAGTAGTTGGTGAACAGCACCAGTCCTCGTTCGTCGTAACCCTTGAGCAGCACGCAGCGGGCGCTTGGCCGGCCTTCGGCGTCGGCCGTGGCCAGGACCATCCAGTTCGGCTCGACCAGGTCGGCCGTGACCGCGTCGCCCACCCAGCTGTCGAGTTGGCTGACCCAGTCCGCCGCCAGATCCGCGACGTCGAGCCCGGCACTTTCGTAGGACCTGCGCATGTCGCGTACCCGATCGCCCACAGCCACCCGGCGACGGTACCCGGACGTACCCTCGACACAATGACGGCCATGACTGACTTCAAGCCGGGCCTCGAAGGGGTCGTCGCCTTCGAGACCGAGATCGCCGAGCCCGACCGCGAGGGTGGGGCGTTGCGCTACCGCGGCGTGGACATCGAGGATCTCGTGGGCCGGGTGGCGTTCGGGCACGTGTGGGGCCTGCTGGTCGACGGGGAGTTCAACCCAGGGCTGCCGCCGGCCGAGCCCTTCCCGATCCCGGTGCACTCCGGCGACATCCGGGTCGACGTGCAGAGCGCCATCGCGATGCTCACGCCGTACTGGGGGCTGGGCCAGCTTATCGACATCAGCGACGAGCAGGCCCGCGACGACCTGGCCAGGGTGTCGGTCACTGCGATGTCCTTCGTCGCCCAGTCGGCCCGCGGGCTCGGCCTGCCCGCCGTCCCGCAGAAGCGCATCGACCAGTGCGCGACCATCGTCGAGCGCTTCATGGTGCGCTGGCGCGGTGACCCGGACCCGAGCCACGTCGAAGCGGTCAACGCCTACTTCGTCTCGGCAGCCGAGCACGGCATGAATTCCTCGACATTCACGGCCCGGGTCGTCGCGGGTACGGGGGCCGATGTCGGCGCATGCATCTCCTCGGCCGTCGGTGCGCTGTCCGGCCCGCTGCACGGCGGCGCGCCCTCGCGGGTGCTCAAGATGCTCGCCGATGTCGAGGAGGAGGGCGACGCCGACCGCTACGTCAAGCGGCTCCTGGATCGCGGCGAGAAGCTGATGGGCTTCGGCCACCGCGTCTACCGGGCCGAGGACCCCCGGGCCCGGGTTTTGCGGCGGACGGCCAAGTCGCTGGGCTCCCAGCGCTACGAGGTCGCCCAGGACCTCGAGCGCGCCGCCCTCGCCGCGCTCAAGGAGCGCCAGCCCGACCGGGTGCTGGCGACCAACGTAGAGTTCTGGTCGGCGGTCGTGTTGGACTTCGCAGACGTGCCCGCACACATGTTCACCTCGATGTTCACCTGCGCTCGCACGGCCGGCTGGAGCGCGCACATCATGGAGCAGAAGCGGCTGGGCAAGCTGGTTCGGCCCTCGGCCACATACGTCGGCCCGGGCCCGCGCAAGCCCGAGGACGTCAAGGGCTGGGCCAGCATCGGCCACAGCTGAGCGACTCACGCCTCCACCCGGTTCGGGTCTTAGCCGGGGGGAGACCACCAGAACGCCGCCCGGCGCGCAGCGAGTATTGGTGGAATGCAGCTTGAAGGTGCCGCGCCGGGGCATGGCAGATGAAGGGCTGGTTGACCTCTCGGCCTCCGAGTCACCGCCCGTAGGGGAAGCCGGCGGCGGGCAACCGGGTGGCGATGAAGACTGCCGCATCCTCGACGGACTGGCTGGTCCGCAAGGTCACCTCGTAGGACGCGCCGCCGAC
>JBDUAD010000065.1:0-16685 GCA_040004775.1 bacterium
TCCTCGACGAGCTTCTGGTTGCGCCGCTGCAGTGAGCAGTCGCGCGTGCCGACCACGACCACCGTGCCGTGCGTGTCGGCCAGAACTTGGGCCTCGACGTGACGCGACCGCTCGAGGTAGCGCTCGACGAAGCACTCGCCCCGTCCGAACCCCGCGATCGCTTCGCGCACCGCGCTGTCGTACAGCGCGGGGATCTCCTCCAGCGTGCGGGCAATCTTCAGACCGCGCCCGCCTCCGCCGAACGCCGCCTTGATCGCGACCGGCAGCCCGTGCTCCCTGGCGAAGGCCACAACCTCCTCGGCGTCGGCCACCGGGTCCTTCGTCCCCGGCACGAGCGGCGCGCCGGCCTCCAGGGCGATGTGCCGAGCGGTCACCTTGTCGCCGAGGTCACGGATGGCCTGGGGCGAGGGCCCGATCCAGGTCAGGCCCGCGGAGATCACCGCTTCGGCAAAGATGGCGTTCTCGGCCAGGAAGCCGTAACCGGGATGCACGGCGTCGGCGCCGGACGCGGTCGCGGCCGCGAGCACCTTGTCGATGTCGAGGTAGGAGTCGCCCGGCGTGGTGCCGCCGAGGGCGTAGGCCTCGTCGGCCACCCGCACGTGCAGGGCGTCGCGGTCCGGCTCGGCGTAGACCGCGACCGATCCGTAGCCGGCGTCGCGACAGGCCCGGGCGATGCGCACCGCGATCTCGCCACGGTTGGCGATGAGGACCTTGTGCACGGACTGTGCCTCCTGGGCCGGGACGGTGGTGGGCCAGACGGTCGGACGAACGGCGCGGCCGGCCGCGGCCACGGGGCACGTTACCGCGCACCCCGCCCAGGGCCAGCGCGCTCAGCGGTCGAGGTCGGCCAGCCGGGACCGGCATTGGGCGGCGACGTCGTCTACCTCGGTGAGGGTGCGGCGCAGGTCGCGCTGTCGGGCCCGCAGGTCGCCGGAGATCTCCTCCAGCCGGGTCAGCAAGCGCTGGAGCTGACGCTTCTCACCGGTGCGCGCTCCGTCGTACATGTCGACGATCTCGGCGATCTCGGTCAGGGACATGCCGAAGCGCTTGCCCCGCAGGATGAGCCTCAGTCGGGTCCGGTCCCGCGCGGTGTAGACCCGGCTCGTCCCCACCCGACGAGGCTGGATCAGCCCCTCCGCCTCGTAGAAGCGCAGAGTGCGCGTGCTGACCTCGAGCTCGTCGGCCAATTGACGCACGGTCCACGTCCGCTGGTCGCGGTTAAGGGCTTCCGCCGGGGCGCTCACGTCGCTATGGTGGCTTGACGTTGACGTAAACGTCAAGCAGGTCCGACGGCAGGCGCCGGATCGCCCGACGAGGAGGTGGCCATGACCTTCGAGCTGTCCGAGGACCACGAAACGTTCCGCAAGGTGGTGCGTGACTTCGCCGAGCGCGAGGTCGCCCCGCACGTGGCCGAATGGGACCGGGCGCACCACTTCCCCGTGGAGCTGGTGCCGGCCATGGGCGAGCTCGGCCTGTTCGGGCTCGTGGTCGGCGAGGAGTACGGCGGCTCGGCCGCCGACTTCACCACCCTGTGCGTAGCCATCGAGGAGCTCGGTCGCGTGGACCAGTCGATTGGCATCACCCTGTCGGCCGGCGTCGGCCTGGGCATCAACCCGATCCTGACCTTCGGCTCCGAGGCGCAGAAGCAGCAGTGGCTGCCCGACCTCGTGACCGGGCGAGCGTTGGCCGCGTTCGGGCTGACCGAACCCGGCGCCGGGTCCGACGCGGGCGCCACCCGCACGCGGGCCGAACTGACCGACGGGGACTGGGTGATCGACGGGGCCAAGGCGTTCATCACCAACTCCGGCACCCCGATCACTTCAGTGGTCACTGTCACCGCGCGGACCGGGCCGGACGAGGTCTCGGCCCTGCTGGTTCCTGCCGGCACGCCGGGCTTCACCGTCGAGCCGGCCTACGACAAGCTCGGCTGGCACATCTCCGACACCCACGGCCTGGTCTTCGACGGCGTCCGGGTACCGGAGGCCAACCTCCTCGGCGCGCTAGGGCAGGGGTTCCGCCAGTTCCTGGCCATCCTGGACGACGGCCGCATCGCGATCTCGGCCCTGGCCGTCGGGCTGGCAGAGGCCTGTCTCGAGCAGTGCGTGCGCTACGCCGGGGAGCGCACGTCCTTCGGTGCGCCGATCGGCTCCCGTCAGGGCCTGGCCTTCCAGATCAGTGACCTGGCCGTCGCGGTCGAAGCCGCCCGGCTGCTGACCTACAAGGCGGCCGCACTGAAGGACGCCGGCCGACCGCGGGCCGTGGTCAAGCAGGCCGCGGCGATCGCCAAGCTGTACTCCTCGGAGGCGGCGATGGCCGCTACCCGGACCGCGACCCAGGTCTTCGGCGGGTACGGCTTCATGGAGGAGTACCCGGTGGCCCGCTTCTACCGCGACGCGAAGATCCTCGAGATCGGCGAGGGCACGTCGGAGGTCCAGCGCATGGTCATCGCCCGCGGCCTCGGCCTGCCGGTCACCTGACCGTGCGCCGCCTCCAAGCGAGCCGCCGACGATGAGCGGAGCCGAGCAGGTCGCTGCCGCCCGCCAGGCCACGCTCGCGCCGTCTGAACGCGCCGCGGCCAAGCTGGCCGGCCAGGGCAAGCTCTACGTGCGCGAGCGCATCCACCTCCTGCTGGACGAGCGCAGCTTCGTCGAGGACGGGCAGCTGGCGAACGCGCTCGCTCCAGGTTTGCCGGCCGACGGTGTGGTGACCGGCCAGGGCCTGGTCGACGGACGACCGGTCCTCGTCGTGGCCAACGACCCGACGGTCAAGGCCGGCTCCTGGGGCGCCCGGACGGTCGAGAAGATCGTCCGGGTCACCGAGCGGGCTCTGCGCGAGGAGTTGCCGATCTTCTGGCTGATCGACTCGGCGGGGGCGCGGATCACCGACCAGGTCGCCCTCTTCCCCGGCCGCCGTGGCGCCGGACGGATCTTCCACAACCAGGTGTCGCTGTCGGGCAAGGTGCCGCAGATCTGCTGCCTGTTCGGCCCGTCCGCGGCTGGTGGCGCGTATATCCCATCGTTCTGCGACATCGTGATCATGGTCGAGGGCAACGCGTCGATGTACCTCGGATCTCCGCGCATGGCCGAGATGGTGGTCGGCGAGAGGGTCAGCCTGGAGGAGATGGGCGGCGCTCGCATGCACGCCACCGTCTCCGGCTGCGGGGACAACCTGGCCACCGATGACGCCGACGCCATCGAGCAGGCCCGGCTGTTCTTCTCCTATCTTCCGACCTGCTGGCGTGAGCCTCCGCCCGACGCCGAGCCCGAGCTGCCGGCGTTCGCGCTGACCGACGACGCCGTACCCGCGCAGGAATCGCTGCCCTTCGACGTCCACGAGCTGATCGACGGCCTGGTCGACGACGGGTCGTTCTTCGAGGTCAAGCCCCTCTACGCCGCCGAGCTGGTGGTCGGGCTGGGCCGGCTGGACGGGCGCCCGATCGGCGTCGTGGCCAACAACAGCGCGGTGAAGGGGGGCGTGCTGTTCGGCGACTCGGCCGACAAGGCGGCTCGCTTCATCTGGTTGTGCGACGCGTTCAACCTGCCGCTCGTCTACCTGGCCGACGTGCCGGGCTTCATGATCGGCAGCGAGGTGGAACGGGCCGGGATCATCCGCCACGGCGCCAAGATGATCACTGCCGTCTCCGAGGCCACCGTCGCGCAGATCTCGGTCATCGTGCGCAAGGCCTACGGCGCCGGCCTGTACGCCATGGACGGCCCGGGCTTCGAACCCGACGCCTGCCTGGCCCTGACCACGGCTCGCATCGCAGTCATGGGGCCTCAAGCCGCGGTCAACGCGGTGTACGCGGCCAAGATCGCCCAGATCGACGACGCCGACGAGCGGTCGGACTTCGTCACCCGCATGCGCTCGGAGTACGAGCAGGACGTCGACCTCCTGCGCCTGGCCGCGGACCTGGTCATCGACGCCGTCCTGACGCCGGCCGAGCTGCGCGCCGAGCTGATCGCCCGGCTGGCTGTGCTCGTCGGGAAGTCGCGGGCCCGTCCGGACAAGCGGCACGGGGTGCCACCGGTATGACGGCATCGGCACCCGCCGAAGGCCGGCGAACCGAGGCCTCGCCGGCCGTGGTCAGCCCGGCTGAGGAAGTGGCCGCGCTGGTGGCCGCACTCACCCGACTCGCGGCCGTGCGGTCGCCTGGGCCGCAGGCTCGGGGTGCGTCCGGGTACGAGTGCTGGCGCCGCACGCGTCTCGCCGCACTGGCCCAGCGGACGGCGGCCGGGACGGCTCAGCGACTGTCGGCGGGGACGATGGCCCACATCGCCAGATAGGCGAGCACCTGCGGCCCGGGCAGAATGATCGACAGCACGGCGAGTATGCGGACCGTGCGCCGGGACAGCCCGAAGTACTCGGCCAGGCCGGCACAGACACCGGCAATGACCTTGCCGTCCTGAACTCGGCGCAGCTGGCGTGGACCTGGGCGAGACGGGGAAGTGGCGGGTGTCCAGTCGTTCGGGGTTGCGGTCATGGCACCGACGCTAGGCCGCCGGAGCAGTTCCTGCGTCGGGGACCACCCTGGTTCCACCATGGCAAACGAAGCGATCGGCTCGGGGCCACCCGAAGCGACGTCAGTCCATGCTTCGGCGCCGCACCGAGGAGGCCCGCACCGAGGAGGTCCGCACCGACCGGCGGCCCGGTCGGATCCCCCGCGGGGGATCTGTCCGGGTCCAGCCGTCTCTACGGTGGCCGCTTACGCCAATCGCAAGCGACGCAGATCGCCGGGGTAATCACGGCCCTTTCCATCGTGCTGGCCCTCGCCGTGGATTGGCCCAGGTCCAACGTCGAGGACGTCGCAGTCACGGTCCTCATCTTCACCACGGCCTACTTGATCGGTGATGGCCTCCGAAACCGACGGGAGCGAGCCATCGCCCTGGAGCAACGAGCGGCGCAGCTGGAGGCGAGCCGGGCGCTGGAGGCGCGTTCCCCGAGTGATCGTCGGGGGCCGGGCCGCTGCAGGACGACGAGATGAACACCCAGGCCGCGGCCGATCTCGCCCGGGCCGAGCTGATCTCCATGCCGATCCTGCTCGTCGTCCTGCTGATCATCTTCGGTGGCCTGGTGGCGGCGGCGCTGCCGCTGGCCATCGCGCTGGTCGGCGTGGCCGCCACCCTGCTGGCGCTGACCGTGGTCAGCACCATCACCGACGTGTCGGTCTACGCGGTGAATATCGTGACCATGCTCGGCATCGGCCTGGCCGTCGACTACGCCCTGCTGATCGTGTCGAGGCTGCGCGAGGAGCGCCGGCGGTCCGGCGAACTCGACCAGGCACTGACCCGGACCTTCGCGACGGCCGGCCGCACGGTGGCCTTCTCGGGGATCACCGTGGCCGTGTCCCTGGCCGGGTTGCTGGTGTTTCCCGACACCTTCCTGCGGTCGATGGGCGCGGCCGGTCTCGCGGTGGTCCTGCTAGACCTGCTGGCCGCGGTCACGCTGCTGCCGGCGCTGCTGACCCTCGACGGCCACCGGGTGCGGGCTGGCTCCGCGCCGCGCCCGGACGGCGGCTGGCTGGGACGACTGCTTTAAGCGGTTCGCGCCCGCGCCGTCCTGGCCACGGTGGTGGTCTCGGCGCTGCTGGTCCTGGCCGCCGCACCGTTCCTCAGCGCGCCCTAAGCCGACGCCGACGCCCGGTCTCTGCCGGCGTCCTCGCCGTCGCGTCAGCTGGTCGAGCTGGGTCAGACCCGCTTCGCCCGCCGGTCCGACGTCGCTCCGATCACCGTGGCCAGCCCGGGCGTCGTGCCGCCCGCCGAGGGCCAGGCCTACCTCAGCGAACTGCGCGCTCTGCCCCGCGTGCTCGGGGCGGCACCCCGCAGCGTGCCTGGTCTGACCGTGGTCGACGTCGAGCCGGTGGGCACGGGTCAGGGCGACGTGGCCCGCGCACTGGTGCATCGGATCCGCGCCTTACCGGCGCCAGGGCCGGTGGAGGTCACCGGGGATGCGCCGAACTGGTCGACTACGAGGACGCCTTGCTCGCGCGCCTGCCGTTCGCGGCGGCCATCGTCGTCGTGGCCACATTGGTGCTGCTGTTCGCTTCCACCGCGGTACTCGACCCCGTGGGCTGACGTCGCGGTGCGTCCGCCGGTTGGCAATGGTCCGCTCTACGTCGTCGAGATGAAGTCGGCGACGGCGTCGGCGAATCGCTGGGCGCTGTGGTGGTGCGGCTGGTGCGTACTGCCCGGAAACACCTCGAGCCGGCTGTGTGGCAAGTGGGCATGGGTCGCGTGAGCGTGCGCCACCGGAACGACCGGATCGTCCTGCGACCACACGATCAGCGTGGGGAGATCAAGGCCCACGTGGTCCAGCTCGAGCATCGAGCCGCGTTGCCCACTCAGGCGGATGGCGGTGTCGAGGGTGGCGAAGAACGCCGCTCGTCCTGACGGATCGGACAGCCCGCGTCCGGCCCGGCCCAGGTTGGCGACCACGTCGGCACTGAGGCGCAGCGTTCGGTGCAGGCGCGGGGCCCGGTACACCGACGCGGTCTGGCGGTTGAGCAGTACCCGCACCACGGTCTGGGCGCCGGGCAGGGTGGCCACGCGCAGAATCGGATGGACCTGCCGGCCGAGACCACCGGCGGCCACCAGGACCAGCCGCTCGGCGCGCCCGGGATAGCTGTGGGCCAGCTGCATCGCGACCGCGCCGCCGTAGGAGTGGCCGACTACCGTGGCCCGCTCGATGCCGAGGCGCTCCAGCAGCTGGTTGCCGGCCGCGGCGAATGAATCGAGGGCGTAGCCCTCGGTCGGTTTGGCCGAGTCGCCGTGACCGAGCAGGTCGGGTGCCACCACCTGCAGGCCGTGACCGGTCAGCGCGGTCATCGCCCGTGACCACGTCGTGCTGTCCGACACCAGACCGTGCAGTAGCAGCACCGCGGGTGCGTCGGGTGGTCCGGCGTGCAGATAGGACATCCGGTGCCCGTCGACGTCGGTCGTCGAGCGCCGCGGCGACTGGTTCGCCCGCTCGGTCACCGCGACCCTCCGTAGCCCACGTCGGCCAGGCCGAGGCCGAGCTCGCCGAGCAGGCCGCGCATCAGCGGCAACGACAGCCCGACCACGTTGTGGTGGTCGCCCTCGATGCCGTCGACGAACCAGCCGCCGAGCCCGTCGATGGTGAATGCTCCGGCCACGGCCAGCGGCTCGCCGGTGGCCACGTAGGCCTCGATCTCCCCGTCGTCCGGAAATCCGAAGTGCACCGTGGTGGACGCCGTGCGGGCCGCGCGATCGTCGACCGCACCATCGCGTACCCGCAGCAGTGCGTGCCCGGTGACCAGCGCCGCCGAGCGTCCGCGCAACTGCCGCCAGCGCTCGTAGGCGGTGGCGACGTCACCGGGTTTGCCCAGCGCGACTCCGTCGAGGTCGAGCAGGGAGTCACAGCCGAGTACGAGCGCGGACCCGGCGATCTGGCCCGCCACCGCCGCGGCCTTGGCCAGGGCCAGGGCCAGCGCCAGGTCCGCGACCGAGTCGGCGGTGATCGCGTCCTCGTCGACGCCGCTGACCATCACGTCGGGCTCGACCCCGGCCCGGCGCAGGGTGGCCAGGCGCGCCGGCGAGGCCGAGGCCAGCACGAAGCGCATAGGACGTCCGCCGTCGGGTACCGGAGAGGGGTGCAGCGTCTACAGACCGAGCGACTTGCCGATGACCTGCTTCATGATCTCGGTGCTGCCCCCGTAGATCCGCGTCACCCGCGCGTCGAGGAACGCCCGGGCGATCGGGTACTCGGTCATGTAGCCGTAGCCGCCGAACAGCTGCAGGCAGCGGTCGATGGTGCGGCCCTGCAGCTCGGTGCACCACCACTTGGCCTTGGCCGCGTCCTCGGCGCTGAGCTCGCCGGCGTTGAGCAGGTTCACGCAGCGGTCGACGAACGTCTGGGCGATGTCGACCTCGGTGGCCACCTCGGCCAGGACGAATTGGGAGTTCTGGAACGAGCCGATCGACGTGCCGAAGGCGGTGCGCTCCTTGACGTAGGCCAGCGCGTGCTCGAACGCCGCGCGGGCCTCGGCCACGCCGCCGATGGCAATCGACATGCGTTCCTGGGGCAGCTTCTTGACCAGCTGCAGGAACCCCTCGTTCTCGACGCCGAGCAGGTTGCCGGCCGGCACGCGTACGTCGGTGAAGCTGAGCTCGGCGGTGTCCTGGGAGTGCAGGCCGACCTTCTCGAGGTTGCGGCCGCGCTCGAAGCCGGGCATCCCGCGCTCGAGGATCATCAGCGACAGGCCGCGGTGGCGGTGCTCACCGGTGCGAACCGCGGTGATCACCAGGTCGGCGTTGATGCCGTTGGTGATGAACGTCTTGGATCCGTTGACGATGTAGTCCGTGCCGTCACGACGGGCCGATGTGCGGATGCCGGCCAGGTCGGAGCCGGCGCCCGGCTCGGTCATGGCCACGGCGGTGATCAGCTCGCCGGACACGATGCCGGGCAGCCACCGCTGCCGCTGCTCGTCGTTGGCGTAGCTCAGGAAGTACGGCAGGCACGTGTCGTTGTGCAGTGACAGTCCGAGGCCGGTGCCGGTGACGCCGGCCGCGGCGATCTGCTCGTCCATGATCTGGTTGAACCGGAAGTCCTCGACCCCGCCGCCGCCGTACTCCTCGGGCACGGCCATGCCGAGGAAGCCCTGGGCGCCGGCCGCGGTGAACACCTCGCGCGGACTGGCACCGGCCCGCTCCCACTCCAGGAAGTGGGGCACGATCTCCTTGTCGATGAACGTGCGCACGGCCTCGCCGAACGCGCGGTGGTCCTCGTCGTAGTGATCGCGTCGCATGGCTCCCAGCGTAGGCCCGCACCCGGGCGGGCGGCCCTGAGGAGTCGGACTACTGACCGCGACTGGCCGGGTCGACGCCGGCGAAGCGCAGGAAGTCGACGATGTCGTAGTCGGTTCCGGCCTTGCCGAGATGCGGGCGCCACTGCGGGCGGACGCTGAGGTAGCTGGTGGGGTCCGCGCGCAGCAGGCCGATCATCACCTCGGCGACGATCCGGCCGCCGACCGGACCGAGGAACTGGCCGTCGTTGACCAGCGCCGCCTCCCGCAGGACGTAGAGCCACAGCGGGGTGGAGCGCTCGAAGGAGTGCCCGTACCCGGCGAGGTCGGCCAGGTCGGCGGCAGACAGGACGGGCTCCCGCATGAGCCGGGCGACCGCCTGCCCGGAGGGCAGCGACCAGGTCAGGTGCCGCAGCAGCGTCCGCTGCGGCAAGGCGATCGGGCCGGGATCACCCGGCAGGTGGGCAATGGCGCTGGTGGGCAGGGCGAACAGAGGCGTGGACAGGGTGGTGTCGATGATCTTGTTGGGCCTCGTCGCCGCGCTGAACGTCCCGCCGAAGTCGAAGAACGTCTGCCAGCCGATGAACCGGCGCGGCGCGCGGAAGCCACCGCGCAGGTCGCCCGGATCCGTGGTCGGGTTCTGCCCGTCCGGCACCTCTACTCGGCGGTCGAAGATGAGGCCGAAGAACGGATTGCCACCGTCGCCGGCCAGGTTGGCCCGGTAGGACGGGCGGACCATGCTGTGGCCGAACCGGTACGCCCCGCCGGAGAACTCGACCGGTATGTACGCCGCCGGCCCCGGCCGGTAGTAGCGCGACCCGGAGGCCAGGATGTCGTCGACCAGTCGCCGGTCGACGAAGTTCGGCAGCACCCGGTTGACCACCAGCCACTGGTAGTGCCACGTCGTCGCGCCGCGAGCCCGGGTGAAGGTGTCAATGGGGTCGTCGCCGGTGCGGTGGACGGTCTTGACCGCGTGGTTGTGGAACTTCAGGAACGCCGCATGCAGTCCGGAGACGACGAGGTTGCTGTCGTTGCGGACGTCGGCGATGACCGCCGAGTGGTCGGCCCGCCGGGGCACGTCCTCGAACTGGCCGCCGGACTCTATGTGCAGGGTGATCGGCGCGGCCGGGTCGTACAGCTCGGGCTGGACGATGGGACCGCCGCCGTAGACCGAGTCGAGGTCGAAGCGGGCCGACCGCGAGTTCGGCGACGTCTCTGGCGGGGTGGTGACCCCGAGCTTGGATGTGGCGTCGAAGGTGAGGTCGTGGTCGATGAACTGGCCGACGAAGGTCATGCCCGCGGTGTCGTGCGGGTTGTTGCGGTTGACCAGGCTGAGCGCGGGGTCGGTGATGAGCGTGACCGGACCACCGCCCGGGCCGAACAGGTTGTCGGCCGCGTCGAGAGGCCCGCCCGGGCGCCCGAGCTCGAGCAGGGCCGCGCGGACCTCGGCGGTGTTGGGCGCGAACGGGGGCAAGTCGAAGATCCGGCCGAACGTCGTCGAGGGGCTCGAGTGGCCGGTGCCCATAGGGCAGCCGCCGGATGAGGAGATCGAGGCGCCGGCGGCCGGCGCCGCGCTGGTCGGCGTGCGGACCAAGCCGTCGAGACCGCTCAGCGCGGCCACACCCAGACCGGCGGCACCGGCCTGCAGGACGCGGCGGCGGGTGGTGCCCGCGGCTGGTGACCGGCTCACTTTCTCGTTCATCAGGACCTCGTCTCCTCCGTCGGAGCCGGAAATCTCCGACGCGGTCGGGTGCGGAAGCGGGCGGGACACGGAGCAAGCCATGCTGACACGGAGGCCCATCCTCGCCACGGCGATACCGGCCTGGGCCGAATCGGGCGAGCGGGATTCGAGGCGCACCCGGCGCCGGGTCGGGTGCCGACCTTGCTAGCGTGCCGCCCGTGACCACCGCCGGTGAGCAAACCTGGTCCGGCGGCCGTCGTGGGGTCGTCGCCGACATCGGCGTCATCGGCGGCTCCGGCTTCTACTCGCTCCTCGACGACGCCCGGGCGGTCGACGTCGACACGCCCTACGGCGGCCCGAGCGATTCCATCTCGCTGGGGACCTTGTCCGGCCGGTCGGTCGCCTTCCTGGCCCGGCACGGGAGCGGGCACCGGTACCCGCCGCACCTGGTTCCGTACCGGGCCAACCTGTGGGCCCTGCGCTCGCTCGGGGTGCGCCAGGTCGTGTCCCTGTCCGCGGTCGGGTCACTGCGGGCCACGCTCGGCCCGGGCTCCCTGGTGGCGCCGGATCAGGTCGTCGACCGCACCGCCGGCCGTCCGTGGACCTACAACGACGCTGCCGCCGGACTGGCCCACGTGTCCTTCGCCGACCCCTTCTGCCCGCGCGGGCGGCACGCGGTGGGCGCCGGCGCCGATGCAATCGGGACCTCTCTAGTCGACTCCGCCACCCTCGTTGTCGTGAACGGGCCGCGCTTCTCCACGCGGGCCGAGTCGCAGGAGTTCCAGGCCGCCGGCTGGTCGTTGATCGGCATGACCGCGATGCCGGAAGCCGGCCTGGCCCGCGAGCTGGCGCTCTGCTACACGACCATTGCGCTGGTCACCGATCTCGACGCCGGGGTCCAGGCCGGCCACGGGGTGACCCACGCCGAGGTCCTCGAGCAGTTCGCGGCCAACCTGCCCCGCCTGCGGGATCTACTGGTCGCCACCGTCGCCGCTCTACCCGCGACGCAGGACGGCTGCGAGTGCGCCGGCGTGTACGACGACGTGCCCCCACCGTTCGCGCTGCCGTGACCGTCCTGCTCACCGGCGGAGCCGGGTTCATCGGCCGCCGGGTGCTGGCTGCGCTGCTCGACGGTGGGTACAGCGTCCGCGTGCTGGACTCCCTGCGCCCGGACGTGCATCACGGCCCTGCTCCACAACTGCCGGACGGGGTGGAGCTGGTGCGGGCCGACGTCCGCGACGCGGCGGCGGTGGCCGGTGTGCTGGCCGGCGTCGATGGCGTCATCCACCTGGCGGCCAAGGTCGGCCTCGGGGTCGGCGTCGACGACCTGCCCGACTACGCCGGCTCCAACGACCTCGGCACGGCGGTGCTGCTGGCCGAGCTCGCGCGGGCCGGCGTCGGGCGGCTGGTGCTGGCCTCGTCGATGGTGGCCTACGGCGAAGGGATCGGCCGCTGTGCCGAGCACGGCGAGGTCCGCCCGGCACCCCGCCGCCCGGCCGACCTCGACGCCGGGCGGTTCGAGCCGCCCTGCCCGTTCTGTGGTCGGCCGCTGGAGCCGGCACTGGTCGGCGAGGACGCGCCGCTGGATCCCCGCACCGGTTACGCGGCCAGCAAGGTCGCCCAGGAGCACTACGCCGCGGCCTGGGCGCGCACCACCGGAGCGGCGGCCGCCATGATGCGCTACCACAACGTGTACGGGCCCGGCCTGCCCCGCGACACTCCGTACGCCGGGGTGGCCGCGATCTTCGGCTCGGCGCTGCGGCGAGGGGAGGCCCCGCGGGTGTTCGAGGACGGCGGCCAGCGGCGCGACTTCGTGTCCGTCGACGACGTCGCCGCGGCCACGGTGGCCGCCTACGAGCGGCATCCGGCCGGCGTGCGGGCCTACAACGTCGGCTCGGGCACCGTGCGCACGGTGGGGGAGATGGCCGCGGCGTTGGCCCGAGCGGTGAACGGAGTGGCGCCGGTCGTGACCGGTCAGTACCGCCTGGGCGATGTCCGGCACATCACTGCCGACTCGACGCGGTTGCGCTCGGAACTGGGGTGGACGCCGCAGGTGGACTTCCAGGCGGGCATGGTCGAGCTGGCCGCCGATCTCGTGTGACGGCTCAAGTGGCCAGCGGCAGACGCAGGGTGAAGCGGCAGCCGCCGTCGACGTTGGCCACGGTCACCGAGCCGTCGTGCGCCTCGGCGATGCCCCGGGTGATGGCCAGGCCCAGGCCGGCGCCGCCGGGAACGGTGGCGTCCGGGGTGCGGGCCGGCTCTCCGCGGAACCCTACGTCGAACAGTCGGTCGAGCTCCTCGGGGGGAATGCCGCCGCACTGGTCGGTCACCGACACCTCGGCCGCCCCGGGCGAATCGGTCGGGGTGGTGACGTCCAGGTGCACCGTGCCGTGTTCGGGGGTGTGGCGCACGGCGTTGACCACCAGGTTGGTCACCGCCCGGCTGAGCTCACGGCTGTCACCGGCCACGACCACCGGGCGGTCGGCCGCGCCCTCCAGTTGCACCAGCTGGGCCGCGGCCAGCGGCTCGAGCGCGGCCAGGGTGTCCGACACCAGGTCGTCGAGGTGCACCGGCTCGTTGCTCAGCCGCAGGGCGCCGGCCTGGATACGGGAGAGCTGGAACAGGTCGTCGACCATCTCGGTCAACGTGTCGACCTCGAGGCGGATCTGCTTGTAGTAGCGCTCCGGGTTCTCGACCAGACCGTCCTCCAGCGCCTCGGCCATGGCCCGCAGCCCGGCCAGCGGTGTGCGCAGGTCGTGGGAGACCCAGGCGATGAGCTCGCGGCGGGAGCGTTCCAGGCTGCGTTCGCGGTCGGCCGCCTCGGCCAGACGCCGGCCGGCGTCCTCGACCTGACGGCGCAGGGACTGCAACTCGCTGCCCATCCGCCGCACGTCCTCGGCCGGCACCGGTCGCCGTCCGGCGCCGACCGCCTCGACCGCCTCGACGAGGGCCCGCCGGTCGCGGGCGAGGGCCCGGGCGCTGAGGAACACCGTCGTGGCCGCCACCAGCCCGGCCGCGGCGGCGACGATGAGCGCGACCCGGAAGTCGCCCGAGGCGTAGAACATGGCCCGCTCGGATCCGAAGATTGCGGCCAGGGTGGCGAACGTGGCGATGATCACCGGCGAGGCCAGCTGGCCGGCGAAGGTGCGTCGCAGCGGCACGGTGACCGCCCAGCCCAGCGCGCCGCCGCCGACCGCCCACAGCACCGCGGTGACCACGATGGCCGAGTTGTGGGTCACGCGCTCGACCCGGCCGGCGCGGTTGACCCGGCCGCACTGATCGGCTCGAGTTCGAGGCGGTACCCGACGCCCCACACCGTTTGGATTATGTGCGGGTCGGACGGGTCCACCTCGATCTTCTCCCGCAGCCGGCGCACGTGGACGGTGACGGTGGACTGGTCGCCGAACGTCCAGCCCCACACCGTGGCCATGAGATCGGCCCGGCTGAACGCCACCCCCGGGTGCGTCATCAGGTAGATCAGCAGGTCCAGCTCGCGCACGGTCAGATTGAGCTCGGTGTCGCCCCGAGTGACCCGCCGCGCGGCCACGTCGACCACGAGGTTTCCCGAGCGCAGCAGCTCCCGGTTCGCCCGGCCGCCCGGACGGTCAGCCTCGCCCGCCGCGCCGGCCCGCCGCAGCACCGACTCGACCCGCAGCACCAGCTCGCGCGGGGAGAACGGCTTGGTCACGTAGTCGTCAGCGCCGACCTGCAGCCCGGCGATCCGGTCCTCTTCCTCGGCCAGCGCGGTGAGCATGATCACGAGGACGGACGGGTGCTCGGCCCGCATGCGGCGGCAGACCTCGAGGCCGTCGATGCCGGGCAGCATCAGGTCCAACACCATCAGATCCGGCGGCGCCTTGTCGACGGCCCGCAGGGCGCTCGGCCCGTCGCCGACCCGCCGCACCTCGTGCCCGGCGCGCGCGAGATAGCCGCCGACCACCTCGGCCACGGTGGGGTCGTCGTCGACGACCAGCAGGCGCGCCACAACCGCTGACCCTAGGCGTTGCGAACCTTCCGCGGCCGGGTTGGATTGCGGCTGCGGGAGGCCGTCATGAGTCGGTAAGGCGCGCGGCGAGCGGGAAGCACCTAGCCTTAGGACAGTTATGATCAAGCCGGTCGACGTCCAGCTGCTCGACATCGTGCTGCCCTGCCTGGACGAGGCGTCCGCGCTGCCGTGGGTCCTCGCGCGTATCCCCGACGGTGCCCGCGCGATCGTGGTCGACAACGGTTCCACCGACGGCTCCCCGGAGATCGCCGCGGCGCGGGGCGCCACCGTCGTGCGGGCCGAGCGGCGTGGCTACGGCGCGGCCTGCGACGCCGGACTGCGCGCGGCCACCGCTGATCTGGTCGCCTTCTGCGACTGCGACGCCTCCCTCGATCCCGCCGACGCTCTGCGGCTGGCCGCCCCGATCCTCCACAATGTCGCCGACCTGGTGGTGGCGCGCCGCCGGCCGGTCCATCGAACGGCCTGGCCGCTGGGTGCCCGGTTGGCCAACCGGGAGCTGGCCCGTCGCATTCGACGGGCCACCGGGTTGCCGATCACCGATCTCGGTCCGCTGCGCGTGGCCCGTCGCCAAGCGTGGCTGGACCTCGGCGTGGCCGACCGGCGCAGCGGCTACCCGCTCGAGCAGCTGGTCCGCGCCGCCTCGGCCGGCTGGCGCATCGTGCAGGTCGACGTCGACTACCTGCCCCGGCGCGGTCGGTCCAAGGTCACCGGAACCCTGGCCGGCTCATTGCGGGCGGTGCGGGACATGAGCGCAGTCCTGGCCGAGCGGCGCGCGGCGTGATTGCCGACGGCCGCAAACCCTCCCACCGGCGGCCCCGGGCCTGCGCGGTGACGACTCGAACCGCCGGACGCGACCGGTTGGGCGCCGTCCTGGTCATCGCCAAGGCGCCGGTGCCCGGTCGGGTCAAGACGCGCCTCACTCCGCCGTTCACCCCGGCCGAAGCGGCCGCCCTGGCCGAGGCCGCGCTCATCGATTCGCTGTCCGCCGCTGCGCGCGTGCCGGCCCGCCGCCACGTGCTCGTGCTGGACGGCGCGCCCGGCCCGTGGCTGCCCGACGGCTGGGACGTGATCGCCCAGGTCGACGGAGGGCTGGACCAGCGGCTGACCGCAGCCTTCGCCGCGGTACCCGACGGGCCGGCCGTGCTCATCGGCATGGACACTCCGCAGGTACGCCCGGAGGATCTGCTGTCCTTCGCGCCCGACCGTTTCGACGCCGCTCTCGGGCTGGCCAGCGACGGCGGGTACTGGGCTCTCGGCCTGCGGCACCCAGCGGTCGCGGCCGCGGTGATCCCCGGCGTGCTCATGTCGCGATCGGACACCGGCGCCGAGCAAGCCGCGCGGCTACGCGCGGCCGGCCTGCGCGTGCAGGCGCTGGGCCGGCTCACCGACGTCGACACCGCGGCCTCGGCTGCCGCAGTGGCCGCCGGCGCGCCGCACACCCGCTTCGCCCGGCGGTTCGTGGCGTACACCACCGTTGCGGCCGATCTCCGCACCGGGACCGAACCTCAGCCGTGGACCGCACCCGGCTCGTCGTTCTCGCGTCCTGTCCGGTGACCACGCCATGAGGGCGGGCGCGCTGAACCCGTACGAGCGCTCGCTCGAGTGCGGCGGCTCGCTGTCGTTGCTCGCCCGCGACGGGCGCACCGTGGAACTCGACATCGAGCGGTACCTGGCCGCGGTCGACGACGCCGATCGCACGGTGCTCGATCTCTGCCGCGGCCCGGTGCTCGACGTGGGCTGCGGCCCGGGCCGGATGGTCGAGGCGCTGGCCCAGCGCGGTCTCGCCGCGCTCGGCGTGGACCTGGCCGTGACCGCGGTCGACCTGACCCGCTCCCGCGGCGCAGTTGCGCTGGTCCGCGATCTCTACTGCCGGGTTCCGGGGGAGGGGCGGTGGCCGACCGTGCTGGTGCTGGACGGCAACGTCGGCATCGGCGGCGACGTCGACCGATTGCTGCGCCGGGTGCGTGGGCTGCTGGCTCGCGACGGCCGGGCCATCGTCGAGGCCGACCCCGACGTGTGGGCCGATGAGCAGATGACCATGCGCTTCGCCCGGGACGGGGTGGCCCTCGGCCCGTCGTTCCCGTGGGCCGTGGTCGGGGCCGAGCCGCTGGGCCGACGCGCGGTCGGGGCCGGCCTTCACGCGGTCGGTGACTGGTCGGCCGGGGGTCGCTCGTTCGTCGAACTGGCCGTCGGCCCGTCGTCGCCGTAGACGCGGTCCGCGGCTTCGTGGCCCGCGGCTT
>JBDUAD010000149.1:0-4817 GCA_040004775.1 bacterium
GCTCCGCCGGCACGGCCCCCAACTGCCTGCTCGACTACTTCCCCGAGGACTTCCTCCTCGTGATCGACGAGTCCCATGTCACGGTCCCGCAGATCGGCGGAATGTACGAGGGCGACATGAGCCGCAAGCGCACGTTGGTCGAGCACGGGTTCCGGCTGCCCTCGGCGATGGACAACCGGCCGCTGAAGTTCGAGGAGTTCCTCGACCGGATCGGGCAGATCGTCTACTTGTCCGCGACGCCCGGCCACTACGAGTTGGGCCGCACCGGCGGGCAGTTCGTCGAGCAGGTGATCCGGCCGACCGGGCTGGTCGATCCCGAGGTGGTGGTCAAGCCCACCAAGGGACAGATCGACGACCTGGTGCACGAGATCCGGGTCCGGGCGGAGCGCGACGAGCGGGTGCTGGTCACCACGTTGACCAAGAAGATGTCCGAGGATCTCACCGACTACCTGCTCGAGCTCGGGGTCAGGGTCCGCTATCTACACTCCGAGGTCGACACGCTGCGCCGCATCGAGTTGCTGCGGGAGTTGCGCAAGGGTGACTTCGACGTCCTCGTGGGCATCAACCTGCTGCGCGAGGGCCTCGACCTGCCCGAGGTCTCCCTGGTGAGCATCCTCGATGCCGACAAGGAGGGCTTTCTGCGCTCCGGCACGTCGCTGATCCAGACCATCGGCCGGGCCGCGCGCAACGTCTCCGGCCAGGTGCACATGTATGCCGACAACATCACGCCCTCGATGCAGCACGCGATCGAGGAGACGGCCCGCCGGCGCGAGAAGCAGGTCGCCTACAACACCGCCCACGGTGTCGATCCGCAGCCGCTGCGCAAGAAGATCGTCGACATCCTCGACGGCATCTACCGCGAGGCCGCCGACAACGCGATGGTCGGCGGCTCCGGCCGACAGCAGAGCCGCGGCAAGGCACCCGTGCCGGGCCTGTCGTCCAAGGGTGGCGACGCCGGCCGGCACGCGCACGACCTGGCCGGCATGCCGCGGGCCGATCTGGCCGACTTGATCCAGCAGCTCAACGGCCAGATGCTCGAGGCGGCCCGCGAGCTGCAGTTCGAGCTGGCCGCGCGGCTGCGCGACGAGATCAACGAGCTCAAGAAAGAGATGCGCGGCATGGACGCCGCCGGCGTGCGCTGAGTCAGGGCGGGCCGATGCGCCGGGCCTGCGCGGCCACAGCGACGGAATGCCAACCCCAGTGTCGGCCTGGCTACTGGCGCAGACGACGATCAGTGCAGGGTTCACGGCAGCCGACAGGAGCAACGCCCGGCTGTCCTGGCCCTTCCGCGGATGCGTTGCTCGTGGGCCCAGAAGCGAGCCGCCCCGCGGACCTCGGGCGCAGGCATCTCGGTCTGCTAGACCACCCGGGACCTTCGCCGCAGGTTGGCCGGCAGGCGCGACTGGACCTCCTCCAAAGCGGCCAGGGCGGCGCGCTCCGACGGCACGGGAAGCACCTGCAGCCACAACCACCGATCGGGTCGACGGGCCTCGAACGACCGCCAGGCGGTGATGCTGCACGCCGTTTCCGCGCGCCGTGACCATTTGCGCCGCGGGTCCGCTCCCACCGGTCCGCCACGTCCGCTCGTCGACCAGTCGCCAGTCCTGACCCGGCATATCCGGCGCAGCGAGCAGGCGGGCGAGCTGGTCCGCTCCGCCACTCTGCGGACCTGTTTGGGCCAACGCCCAGCGCAGCCGCCGCAGGGTCATCACGCCATCCTCGCAGAGCTGAGGGTCCCGGGCGGGTTTGGCATCATCCGATGCCGCCTGAGACAATCGACTCGCTAGTGGAGGGGAGTACCCCTGTCACGGCGGCACCGTCAACACGGCTCAGGCCCGGTGCCACCGGCCCGTGCTGGCAGCGGGCGGGAGAGACCTCCGGTTGTGCTGCTCTTGTCGTGCACCCGGAGGCGCCCTGTGAATGTCGCGCTGTGGGCCTGGCTGCTCACCGTCGCTGTCCTGCTGTCACTGCTCGGCGCCGACCTGCTCATCTCGGGCCGTGGCGAGCACGAGGTGTCGATGCGGGAGGCGGCGTTCTCGGTCAGCGGCTACGTCCTGCTGGCCGCGATCTTCGGGGTGGGCCTGATCGCGGTGGAGGGGCCGGCGTATTCAGGGGAGTTCTTCGCCGGGTGGCTGACCGAGTACAGCTTGTCCATCGACAACCTGTTCGTCTTCGTGGTCATCATGGCGGCCTTCCGGGTGCCGAAAGCCAACCAACGCAACGTGCTGGTCGTCGGCATCGTGCTCGCGCTGATCCTGCGCGGTGCCTTCATCGCACTCGGGGCGCAGGTGATCGCCCGATTCGAGTGGACCTTCTACGTCTTCGGCGCCTTCCTGGTCTTCACCGCTTACCGGCTGGCCTTCCGCAAGGCCGACACCGGGTTCCGGGAGAACGTGGCGTTGCGGCTGACCAAGCGCGTACTGCCCACCACCGACGACTACCACGGGACGCGCCTCCTGGCCCGGGTCGACGGCCGGCTGCGGGTCACGCCGATGCTGATCGTGATGGTGGCGATCGGCAGCACCGATGTGCTGTTCGCACTGGACTCGATTCCGGCGATCTTCGGCCTCACCCGCGAGCCGTACCTGGTGTTCACGGCCAATGCGTTCGCCCTGCTCGGGCTGCTCCGCCTGTACTTCCTCATCGGGGGGCTGCTCGACCGACTGGTCTACCTCAGCCTTGGCCTGTCGGTGATCCTGGGATTCATCGGGGTGAAGCTGGTGCTCGACGCCCTACACGGTTCCGGCGTGCCGTGGGCTGTCACGATCCCGGTGTGGGTCTCCCTGGCCGTGGTGATCGCCGTGGTGGCGGTGACCACGGCGGCCAGCCTGCTCAAGGTGCGCCGCGGTCCACCTCAGGCATCCGCTATCACCTAGATTTTCACGCCCAGCGCTGTGCCTGCACCAGGTGCTCGAGCCGCTGCGGCGATAGGCGTTCGAGCTCGATGCCGCGCCCGGACTCCGGTGCATGCAGCATCCGGCCGTCGCCCGCGCAGATCCCGACGTGGTGGATCTCGCTCCCCGGCCGCGCGAAGAACAACAGGTCACCAGCGGCGGTCTCACCCGGCTCGACCGGCGGCGGACCCGCGGCGGCCTGGTCGTGGGCGTCTCGGGGCACCGTGACGCCGAAGCGCCGGAAGACGAGGTGAACCAGTCCGGAACAGTCCAGGCCCAGTCCGGAGGTGCCGCCCCACAGGTACGGCAGGCCGCGAAAGAGGCCGGCCGCGGCCAGCACGTCGGCCGCGGGCGGCAGACCGGACGGGTCGACGGCGACGTGGCGTGCGTCGACCCAACCGGTGCCCGGGCTTGCCGGCACCTTGACTGGTAGCCACTGGCCCTCTTGGGGGCCGGCGACGGGAAGCCGGGTGGCGAAGCTGACGTCCGCGATCAGCGCCGTCCCGCCCACCGCGGCGCACAGCGTCGTGGTCGGCCGGCTGACCACGGCCGTCGGGCCGTCCCCGGGGTTCTCCCACTCGGCCAGTTGGGCGGTGGGCAGCCAACCGGGGTAGCCGCCGGAGTCGCGGGAGCTCGGCTGGCGGGGGAGGGTGATCTGGGCCCAGCCGGCCCGCTCCTGCACGACGAGCACCTCTTCGCCCAGCAGCGCCTGCGAGTCGACCCGTCCGTGCAGGCTGAGCCGGTCGGCGTCGCTCATCGCCAGCGTCCAGCCGCGTACGTCCGACGGTGACGCGACGGCCGGCGCATCCCCTCGCCGAGGGGCCTGCGGTCCGGTCCAGAGCGTGGCCGTCGCCACGGCGACCGTCAGTGTCACGACGCCAGGCCGTCGATGCCCAGCCCGGGCGCATCGGGCAGCACGACCTGCGCGCCGTCGTAGCGCAGCCCGCCGCTCACCGGTGATGCGACGAGCCACCAGGCTGCGTCGAGGTCGTCGACGGCGGCCGACTGCGACACCGTCGCGAGGCTGGCAACGGCGCCCACCCCGACATGGGTCTCCATCATCGAGCCGAGCAGGACCCCTGTACCGCTGGCCTGGGCGACGCCCAGCAGGCGGCGGGCCGGCCAGAGCCCACCGCACTTGGCCAGTTTGACGTTGACCAGGTCGGCCGCGCGACGCCGGGCGACCTCTAGCAGGTCACCGGCCGACCACACGCTCTCATCGGCCAGCACCGGCGTGGATACGTGCGCCGTCACGAACGCCAGGCCGTCGAGGTCCCCTGCGGCCACCGGTTGCTCGACCAGTTCCAGGTCGAGGCCGGCGTCCTCCATGCCGCGGATCGCCCTCACCGCCGCGCGCGGGGTCCAGCCCTGGTTGGCGTCCACCCGCAACACTGCGGTCCGCCCCGCCGCGGCCCGGATCAGCTGCAGCCGTTCGACGTCGTCGGCCCGCCCGTCGCCGACCTTGATCTTGAGCACGCCGAAGCCCTCGGCGATGCGCTCCTTGGCGGCCAGCGCCATGTCCTGCGGCGAGCCGGCGGCCAGCGTCACGTCGGTCGCCACCCGCAGGTTGTCCGATCCCAGCAGCTGGGGGAGCGCGATGCCGAGCCGCCGGGCGGCCAAGTCGTGCAAGGCGCAGTCGAGGGCGGCCTTGGCGGCGGTGTTGCCGACGACGGCCTGCTCCACTGCTGAACACAGTGCCACCAGGTCTTCGGGGTGCCGGCCGAGAACGGCAGCGCGCAGCGGACCGGTGGCGGCTGCCTCGATGCCGGCCACCGAGTCGCCGGTCACCTTCCAGGTCGCGGCGCCCTCACCCCAGCCCGACCGGCCGTCGGCGTCCACGACCTCGACCAGGACGCTTTCGACGGCGTGCACGGTGCGGATGGCGGTGACGAACGGTGTGTGCAGAGGTGCCCGGATCCGATG
>JBDUAD010000066.1:0-16191 GCA_040004775.1 bacterium
CGGGCGGCTACGCAGCGATGGAACTCGGTCAGGGCCCGGCGAGCCCCGCCACGTACTCCGGTGACCGTGGCGTTCCCCAGCCGGTCGTCATGTCGTAGCCGGGAAGGACGGGCCATCCGGTCACCGGGTCAAGGGTGACCGCAACCCCGTCACCGTTGTAGTCGAACATTTGATTCGATGTGAGCTCACCGCTGATCACGCCGGGAGCTCCCTGGTGCACAGGAAGCACGTCGTCGAACCACGACCCGGAAGCTTCATAGATCGCGGGGTTGATGTTGCCCAGGCCGTGGCCGGCGCGTTGCACAGCGAGCGCAGTGACCGCAGCGACCTGCGGCGAACCGGCGCTTGTTCCGCCGTAGATGTGCCACCCGACGCGGTTCACGTCCGGGAAGAAGGACGTGTAGACCAGCACGCCGCCGTTCACTGCGGCGTTCCAGGCGACATCGGGCACGAGCCGGTGGTTGCCCTGGTTCGGCAGCACGCCCTGCTGCCAGCTGGGCCGCGGGTAGATGGTGCTCGGGCCGCCGCCGGTCGCGGCCGGCAGCCAGCTCTCGTTCCAGACGACGTTGGTGTTGCCACCGCTCGTCCAGTTGAAGTAGTCCGGATTGAAGTCCCCACTCGCGGTGAACGGGACGTCCGAGGTCGGGTCCCAGGTCCATCCGTACTGCAGCTGCGTTCCGCCGACCGCGGTCACGTACGGGCTGGACGCCGGCCATCCGACCGTCGGGTGGTCGTAGGTGGCCGTCTCCCTGTGCTGCTTGGCCACGCCCAGCGTCCCGGAATCGCCGGACGAGGCGAAGAACGTGTCACCCTTCGCGATGCCCTGGCGGAACACCGCGTCGAACCGTGAC
Organism: bacterium; assembly: GCA_040004775.1. Classification (GTDB taxonomy): domain Bacteria; phylum Actinomycetota; class Actinomycetes; order Mycobacteriales; family Jatrophihabitantaceae; genus JALZBL01. Next base: position 852 of record JBDUAD010000066.1, read on the forward strand.
GTCTGCTGGGCGGCGGCGCCGGCGAACGTCTCCTCCGTGACGCCGAAGCTCATGGAGAACACCGTGCCCGGCGGCTCGGCGGCCACCTGCTGCGAGATCGCCTTGAACAGGTTGGGGAATCCCTGGACGCCTTCGGTCTCCGCCACCGGAACGCCGACCAGGACGATGTGGGCGTGCGGAGCCATGGCGTAGGCCCACTCGATGTCCAGCGTTGCCTCACCGGCCCAGCCCGCCGCCGCCGCGGGTCCGGACTGGCCGTTGCCGGTCCCGTGCTTGAAATTCGGCCGCCCGAACGGATAGACCTCCGAGAAATTGGGGTCGGGCTCGTTCGGGAAGAAGCGGTCGTGGAACACCTGCAGGTCATGGGCGCCGGTCGGAGTGCCGTAGGAGTCCATCAGGACGATCGTCTGACCGTCACCGCGTTCGCCGACCGCGTCGACTCCGTACGCCGCACGGATCTGAGCCGGCGTGTAGCAATGGATATACCGCTGCACGTGCGGGACTGCCGCCGTGCTGTCGGGGTACGTGCACGCCGCGGTGGCCGCACCCGCAGCGCCCGACCGTCCGGCGCCCTCGGGCGCTTGAACGGAAGCGAACGCCGGTGTCATCACGAACGCGCTGCACGACAATACGGCCACCGGCAGAGCCAGGCGCAACCGAACGGACAACCTCATAGCGGATCCCCCTGTAGACAGTGACCGACAGCCGGAGGCTAGCCGCATATGCCGGCGCAACGGAAGGCACGGAATCTCGATCGCGCGTCGGAAGCCGCACCACCGCACGCTGCTCTTCGCTGGAGTACGTGACTGACATGACATAATATGGATTATCGGACAACGGTGAAGGGTGCGGTCATGATCACCCGCACCTGGTGTGCACACCGATGTACCTGGACAGATACGTAACTACTCGGGTACGTTCCGGGGGTGGACGCGGTACTGCAAGCCCTGTCGGACGGGAGCCGGCGCACGGTGCTCGAGGCTCTGCGGGACGGCCCGGCCACCGTGAGTGAGCTGGCGGCGCTCCTGCCGATCGCCCGTCCAGGCGTCTCGCGGCACCTGCGGGTGTTACGAGAGGCGGGACTGGTCGAGGTCCGCCGCGATGCCCAGTGGCGCGTGTACCAACTGCGCCCTGAGCCCCTGGTCGAGCTGGATGAGTGGCTGGGCGGCTACCGAGCGCTCTGGGAGCAGCGTCTGGATGCCCTGCACACCGAAGTCGCCCGAGGAAAACGCCAACGAGGGAGAACGAGATGACGAATCAGCCCCCGACCACCGCCCGCATCGTGGGCGACCTGCGCGTGGTGGACGGCAAGGCCGTCGTGCGCATGCAGGACCGCTACGCCACCGACATCGACGATCTGTGGTCGGCGCTGACCGATCCCCTCCGACTCGCCCGGTGGATCGCGGTCGTGGAGGGCGACCTGAGCCTCGGCGGCGAGTTCCACGCGCGGTTCACCAGCGGCTGGAACGGTCCCGGCCGGGTGGATGTCTGCGATGCTCCGCGGCACCTGGTGCTCACGATGTGCCCGGGTCAGGACGAGGAGACGGTGATCGAGGCCCGACTCGACCGCGACGGTGACGCCACCACACTGGTGATTGAGGATCGCGGCCTCCCGCTCGAGGAAGTAGCCGCGCACGGCGCTGGATGGCAGGCGCACGTCGAGGATCTCGCGGCGCACATCGCCGACCGCGAGCCCGAGGACTGGCGCGTTCGGTGGGTAGCGCTAACGCCGCACTACCAACGCCTTGCCGCCGACCTGGCCTGAGCGAGCAGGTCGGACGAAGGACGAATGCCCCGCCGATCGATCGGGTATCGGCGGCCAGTAGTTTGTTTACTCGGTCTCGGTGCCTCTCCCCCGTGGGGCGCCGAGACCCTTCCCGCTCGGTGGCGCGGCCGGCGGTGATCGGGCGTAGCGTGCCGTTCGGGTTGGTTGTAGCGAACCGATTCAGGCAGTCGCTGTCTCGTCGCCCTGGCGGGTCGCCAGCGTCTGGTACCCAGAAGAGGGTCCTGCCATGCAACATCCGGACACGTTCTCGACCCCTGACCATAATCTGCTCGACCTGGCGCTTCAGTTCACCGAGGTGGGCGAGGAGCTGCACGGCCTCGAGCGGGTAGAGGACACGCTCGACGCCGTCACCGAGACCGCGGTCCGCCGCGTCGACGGCGCGGAGTCGGCGAGTATCACCCGCGTGCAGCGGGGCGGCTTCGAGACGATCGCCTCGACCGATGACCGGGCCACCCGCGCCGATCACTTGCAGTACGAGCTGCGCTCGGGGCCGTGCGTGGACGCCATCGCCCATCACACGTTGTACCGAGTGGGTGACCTGGCCCATGACTCGCGGTGGCCGGTGTTCGGCGCCCGCGCTGCCGCTGAGCTCGGCATGGCCAGCATGTTGTCGTTCCGGCTGGCGGTCGGCGTCGACGGCGTCATCGGTGGACTGAACCTGTACTCCACCGCCGCGGACGCCTTCGACGATACCTCCGAGGGTCTGGGCGCCGTGCTGGCCACCCACGCGGCCCTGGCGGTCACCGCGGCCACCACCCGCGAGGCGGTGGCCAACCTGCAGCGGGCCTTGGAGAGCAATCGGGAGATCGGCACCGCCATGGGCGTGTTGATGGCCCGCTTGAAGATCCCCCGCGACCAGGCCTTCGGACTGCTGCGGATGGCCAGCCAGTCGAGCAACCGCAAGCTGCGCGACATCGCCACCGAGGTCGTCGACACCGGAAGCGTGGACCTACCCACGGTCAAGCCCCGCACCGGCCCAGCACGGCCCGGCGGCCGGTAGGCCCAGTCGGGCGGGCGCCGGGCACATTCACGTCGAGCCGCCGACTCCTCACTCCACGGGCCGGCTCCGGCCGACGACGACCGTGGCATCCAGGTCGTCATCGCCGACGATCTCCGCCGAAAGGCCGCAGCCAGTCATGATCGCGGCGGTTTCCGCGGCCTGGCCGGCGCTCGTTTCGATCACCAGGTATCCCCCGGCCCGCAGCCACTGCCCGGACTCGGCGGCGATACCACGGTGCAGGTCCAGGCCGTCCGCGCCGCCATCCAATGCCGCGCGGGGTTCATGGTCGCGGGCCTCGGGTGGGAGCAGCCCGATGGCATCGGTGGGGATGTAGGGAGCGTTGGCGACCACCAGATCGACCCGTCCGCGCAGCCGAGCCGGCAGCGCGACGTAGAGATCACCGCAATGGACGACCCCGCCGACCGCTGCGAGGTTGTCCGCGGCACACCGCACGGCCTGCGCATCGATGTCGCTGGCGTGCAGCTCGATCCCCGGCCGGCGCACGGCCAGGGCGGCACCGAGCGCCCCGGAGCCACAGCACAGATCTACGACCACCGACCCGGAGCCCACCAGCCCGGCCGCTCGCTCGACGAGGAACTCGCTGCGGGGCCGCGGTACGAACACCCCGGGGCTTACGACGATGCGTAGTCCGCAGAACTCGGCCTCCCCCACAACGTGCTCGAGCGGTTCGCCGGCCACCCGGCGCTCGACCATCACGGCCAACTGCTCGGGATCGACATCCGCGGCCAGCAGCAGATCGGCTTCCTCCTCGGCGAACACGCACCCGGCCGCTCGCAGTCGCTCCACCACCGCGCCGCGGCCGCGCCGCTCGATCGCGCGGAGGGGCCACCGGCGTTGCTCCACGGTCCCAGTGCCCCGGGTCAGAGGTCGGCCGGTGCGGCGACCGAAACCGTCGGTTCGTGGTGCACGGGGAAGTTCACCGAGCGGGTGATGAAGCACACCGCGGCGACGTCCGCGTGCAAGGCGTTGGCCGCGTCGGCCATTGCGGCCTCGGCCACGGTCACCACCGGCCGCAGGATCACCTCGGCGAACTGGCCGCCGTCACCCACGTCGTCCTGCACCATGGTGCCGATCGCGGAGTCGGTGTAATCCACGACGACCACCCCCGCCTTCACGGCCAGGTGCAGGTAGGACAGCAGGTGGCATTGGGCTAGGGCGGTGACGAGCAATTCCTCGGGATTCCAGCGGCCCGGGTCACCGCGGAACGCCGGGTCGGAGGAACCGACGAGCAGCGGCTTGCCGGCCACGCTGACGTCGTGCTCGCGGCCGTAGTCGCGGTAGCTGCTCGTGCCGGTGCCGCGATTCCCGGTCCAGGTCACGTCCACCGCGTAGCGATGGGTCCGGCCTGTACTCACGGGCGTGGCTCGGCGGTGACGGCCGGCTCGGCGGCGGCCCGGCTACGTGCCGTCGAACGGTCTCGCAGCACACTGGCCACCGCGGTGACCACCAGGGTCCCGACGATGACGACCAGCGACAGCCAGATCGGGATGTCGGGAGCCCAGCCGACGTGCTCGCCTCCGTTGATGAACGGCAACTCGTTCTCGTGCAGCGCGTGCAGGATCAGCTTGATCCCGATGAACGCGAGGAGGAACGCCAGGCCGATCGACAGATAGACCAGTCGTTGCAGCAGGCCACCGATGAGGAAGTAGAGCTGACGCAGGCCCATGAGGGCGAAAATGTTGGCCATCAGGACCAGGTACGGCTCCTTGGTCAGGCCGTAGATCGCCGGGATGGAGTCGAGTGCGAACAGCACGTCCGTGGTGCCCAGGGCGACGAGCACGAAGAACATCGGCGTCACCAGGCGCTTGCTGTCCTTCTTCACGGTCAGCTTCACGCCGTTGTACTCGTCGGTGGCCGGCAGGCGCCGTTCAGCCCAGGCGATGAGCTTGCTCTCCTCGTACTCGTCGTCGTCACTGGCGCCCTCGCGGCCGATCTTGAAGGCTGTGTAGACCAGGAAGAGCCCGAACAGATAGAAAATCCAACTGAAGTTGTTGATCACTGCCGCGCCGAGACCGATGAAGACTCCACGGAAGATCAGCGCCAGGACGATGCCGATCAGCAATGCCTCCTGCTGGTACTTCCGGGGCACGGCGAACTTGCCCAGGATGAGCAGGAAGATGAACAAGTTGTCGATCGACAGCGAGTACTCGGTCAGCCAGCCGGCGAAGAACTCGCCACCGTAGCGGGCTCCGGAGATCATCCAGACACCAACGCCGAAGATCACCGCCGCGCTGACGTAGAGGGCCAGCGCCCGCGCGCACTCAGCCATGGTCGGCTCGTGCGGCCGGCGTCCGATCACGAAGATGTCGAAGACCAGGAAGATCGCAGCCACCCCGACGGTGAGCAACCACACCCATGGGGCGACGTGCACGCTGAGGAGTCCTTTCATCGCGCGATCACCGGCGGCAGCACACGCTGCTCTACGATCCGACTCCGGGAGAAGTCTAACGGGAGGTCGCCGCACCGTTGCCGTCCTCGCTTGGTCCCGCCGCCACCACCCGCTTCCTGGACGCACCTGTCCCGATCGCCTTCGCGCACCGGGGATACGCCCCCGACGGCGGCGAGAACTCGATGGCGGCCTTCGCCGCCGCAGTGGCGCTGGGCTACCGCTACCTGGAGACCGATGCCCGGGTCTCGGCCGACGGCGTGGCTATCGCTTTCCACGACGCCCGCCTCGACCGGGTCACTGATGGACACGGCGTGGTGGCCCGGCGGCCCTGGCGCGAGCTGGCCCGGGCGCGCATCGGCGGCCGCGAGCCCATCCCCCGCCTGGTCGACGTCCTCGCCGCCTGGCCGGACGTCTTCGTCAACGTCGACGTGAAGTCCGACGCTGCAGTGGCGGCCACCGTCGCGGCCATCCGGCGCGCCGGGGCGGGCGACCGGGTCTGTCTGGCCGCGTTCAACGACGCCCGGCTGGGCCGGCTGCGGAGCCTGCTCGGGCCGGGAGTGTGCACCTCGGCCGGGCCGACCGAGGTGGCGTGGACCAAGGCGGTGTCCCGGGCCGGTCCGCGCGCGGCCGGGCGGCTGCGCGGCGGCGTCGCAGCCCGCTGCTTGCAGGTACCTCCGCGGCTCGGCCGGCTGGGGCTGGTCGACCGCCGGCTGATCGACACCGCCCACGCCGCCGGTCTGGCCGTGCACGTGTGGACCGTCAACGAGCGCGCCGAAATGATCCGGTTGCTGGATCTCGGGGTCGACGGGCTGATGAGCGACCGCGCCGACGGACTGCGCCGGGTGCTGCAGTCGCGCGGTCAGTGGCCGCCGGAGCGCTAGGCCGGCCGGCCGCAACGGTCCCGCCCGGGCCCGCCGCCGTACCGGGGGCGGGCGGTACTGTCCCGGCCGTGGACGACGACCCCACGGCCGGCGCCCTGGCTCCCGCGCCGATCTCGGGAGACCGCCGCGAGGTCGGCGTACCGGCCCGACTGAGCTTCTTCTACGGGCCGATGGACTGCGGGAAGTCGACCCTGGCCCTGCAGATCGACCACAACCACGCCCGCCAAGGCCGCCACGGCCTCGTCCTCACCCGTTACGACCGCTCCGGCCAGGCAATGATCACCACCCGCGTCGGTCTGCAGCATCACGCCGTCGAGATCACCGACGCGCTGGATCTGCGGGCGTTGGTGCGCTCAGAGTGGGCGGCCGGGCGGCGGGTGGATTACCTGGTCATCGACGAGGCGGGCTTCCTGAGTGCTGCTCACGTCGACCAGCTGGCCGAACTCGTCGACGATTGGCAGGTCGACGCGTACTGCTTCGGCCTGGCCACCGACTTCCGCAGCCGCCTGCTGCCCGGTGCTCAGCGCCTGTTCGAGCTGGCCGACGAATTGGTGCCGGTGCACGTCGAGGTCCTGTGCTGGTGTGGGCGGGTCGGCCAGCTCAACGCCCGGGTGGTGGACGGGCGCATCGTGCGGGAAGGGGACACCGTCCTAGTCGCCGACACGGCCGGCGCGACAGGCAGTGGTCGGCCAGCCGGTGGAGATGCCGAAATTGTGTCCGATCCGTCGGATTCCGTGCGGTACCAGGTGCTGTGTCGCCGGCACTACCGTGGCGGTGATCTCGGCGTCGTTCGCCGTTCAGACCCCGTCCTCCCGCTAGAATAAGCGGTAGTGCACCGGCGCTCCTCACAGCTCCGGTCATCCAGGCCGGGCACCGGTTACTTATCGGTAGCCGATCCGCCGAAACGGGAATCGGTCGTTCGGCCAGGCGGTTCAACCAGATAACAGCCCGGGGCAAGCGTTGCGTACCCCACCGGGCCCACGTCAGGCCCGGACAGCCGGGTCCAGGAGGTCCTCCATGGCAGATCGCACGCTTCGCGGCAGCCGGCTCGGCGCCGTCAGTTACGAGACCGACTACGGAGTGGACGTGGCCGCCCGCCAGTTCACCGAGTACCGCTGCCCTAACGGTCACACCTTTACGATGCCCTTCGCCTCCGACGCGGAAATCCCCTCGACCTGGGAGTGCCGTATCGACGGCGCGCCGGCCGAGGTCGTGAACGGACCGGCTCCGGCGGAGAAGAAGGCCAAGCCACCGCGCACGCACTGGGACATGCTGATCGAGCGGCGCACCATCGCCGATCTCGAAGAGGTTCTGGCCGAGCGGCTGGAATTCCTCAAGGCCCGCCGCGGCATCAAATCGGCCTGATCCCGCTCCCGACTCGCTCTCGGCGCCGTCGCAGCTTGTCTGCGGCGGCGCTGAGTTGTGTCCGGCGGTGGTCCACGCCCCAGCGGGTGACCATGGTGAGCGCCTCGCGAACGATGTCGCCGCTCATCTTGCTCTGGCCGCGCTCGCGCTCGGCGAAGGTAATCGGTACCTCGACCACGTGGAAGCCGGCCTGTACCGCCCGCCAGGCCAGGTCGACCTGGAAGCAGTAGCCCTGCGAGGCCACGCCATCGAGCTCCAGCGCCTCCAGGACCGTTCGCCGGTACGCCCGGTAGCCACCGGTGGCGTCGCGCAGGCGCAGGCCGAGGGCCAGGCGGGTGTAGGTGTTGCCGCCGACCGAGAGCACCTTGCGTCGCAACGGCCAGTTCCGCACCGCGCCACCGGAGACCCAGCGCGAGCCCAGCACGACGTCCGCCTCGGCCAGTGCCTCGAGCAGCCGGGGCAGCTGTTCCGGAGCATGGGAACCGTCGGCGTCCATCTCGACGACGACCGTGTAGTCGCGCTCGAGGGCCCACCCGAAGCCGGCGACGTAAGCCGCGCCAAGGCCGGCCTTGACCGCCCGGTGCAGCACGTGCACCCGGGAGTCGGCCGCGGCCAGCCGGTCGGCCAGCTCCCCGGTACCGTCGGGGCTGCCGTCGTCCACGACCAGCGCATGAGCTTCGGGCACAGCAGCGCCCAGCCGGCCGAGGATGATCTCGAGGTTGTCGATCTCGTTGTAGGTCGGGATCACGACCACGACGCGCTGCTTGTCACCATTGCCGCCGGCGGTCACGCCTGCACCATCTCCTTCGTGCCGGCATCGGTGCCGATGTCGATCGGCTGGGCCTCCTCGGCCAGCACGGCGGACGACGGGGGCGGGCGGCGCCGAAGGGACCGCCCGGATCCTACGGCGACGGCGAGGGCAGCCAGCGCGACTGCAGTTAGAGCCCACTCGGGCCACGCTCCGGCCCGGGTGGCCGGCGTCAGCGCGGTGTAGAGGCCGACCGACCGCACGATGACCGCCGGCGTGAACAGGGCATCGGAGGCGGCGACCACCCGCCCGTCCGGGCCGACGATCGCGCTGGTCCCACTGGTGGCCACCTGCACGATGGTGCGCCCGTGCTCCACCGCCCGCAGCTTCGTCATGGCCAGCTGCTGGTAGGTCTCGGCGCTGTGGCCGAAGGTCGCGTTGTTGGTCTGGACCGCCAGCAGCTGGGCGCCGGCCGCGACCGAGGACCGCACCAGTCCGTCGTAGGCGACCTCGAAGCAAATGACGTCACCGACGGGCATCGGGCCACCCGAAACCACGCCGTTGCCCGATCCCGACGCCATGTCGCGGGCAATGAGCGCAGCCTTGGCCGTGATCGCCGTGGCGATCGGCCGCAGGGGCAGGTATTCACCGAAGGGCACGGGGTGGCGCTTGACGTACTGGCTGCCGGGCCCGGTGGTCGGCGACCACAGGATCCCGACGTTGCGGATGTGGTTCTCGCCCGGACCGTCGAGGATGGCGCCGACCAGGATCGGCACACCGACCGCCCGGACCGCCTTTTCGATCTGCGCCCTGGCGTCGGCGTTGTCGAGCGGGTCGATGTCGGAGGCGTTCTCCGGCCACAGGACCAGGCGGGGTGCGGGGACCCGCCCGGCCCTGACCGAGTCGGCCAACGCCAGCGTCTGCTGAACGTGGTTGTCCAGCACCTGGCGGCGGCGGGCGTTGAACTCCAGCCCGCGGTCGGGCACGTTGCCCTGGACGAGCGCGATGACCTCCGTGCGCGGCGGCGGGCCGGCTCGCAACGGGGACTGAACCGCCCAGCCGAGGACGGGCACCAGCGCGGCGGCGGCGGTGGCCACCGCCACAACAGCCCAGCCACGCGCGCTCGAGGCAGCAGCGTCGATGGACGCACCGGACCGGGCGGAGGGCGGCGCGTCCCTTCGCGCCGCGGTGCCCTGCAGTACCGCGGTGCCCTGCAGTACCGCGGTGCCCTGCAGTACCGCGGTGGCCAGTAGCGCCCCGGCCAGAGCCACGGCGAAGGTCACCAGCGGCGCCCCGCCGAGGGCAGCGAACCAGCGCAGCGGCGAGTTGGCCTGGCTGAATGCCCACCGGCCCCACGGAAAGCCGCCGAAGGGGAAACGGTCGCGCAAGGCCTCCTCGGCCACCCAGGCCGAGGCGACCCACAGCGCAGCCCCCGGCAGCCGCTGCAACGCGGGCAACCCGGCCCCGAGCAGGGCGAAGGCGCCGGCCTCGGCGAAGGGCAGCAGCAGCCACACCGGCCCGACGAACGTGCCGGTCCAGGTGAGCAGGGGTCCGAAGAACGCCCAGCCGTAGATGTAGCCGAGCCAGGCGCCGGTGCGGACGGGTCGGCCGTCGACGGCGACGCTGAACAGGGCCACGCTGACGCCGGCCGCGGGCCAGATCCCCATGCGCGGAAAGGCAGCAGCGCCGACCAGCCCGGCGACCACGGCGAGGACGGCCGCCCAGCGGGTTGGCAGCGGCGGGGCCGCCCGGCCGGACATCACGCCTCCAGTATCGCCGCTGAGCTGTGCGCGCGGTCGCCACGCCCAGATGCGCGCGGCCCCCTTGGCTCAGAGCTCCCCCGCGTCGTACGCGGTTGCGCCGCGGACGACGGTGCGCAGGCAGCGGGGCAGGACGGCGCCCGGGGCGACGTCGGGCAGGCCGGCCAGAGTGGCGTGCGGATCGGTCGACCACCGGGCGATCCGCTCGTCCGGCGCGTCGACCCGCAAGGGTCCCTCGGTCCACACCGCGTAGGTGGCCGGAGCGCCCACGGCCAGCACCCCCGAACCGTCACCGTCGCAGCGCGCGGCCCGCCACCCACCGCGGGTCGACGCGGCGAATGCGGCCCGCACACTGATCGCCGCTTCGCTGCGGTGGGGGTAGGCCGCGGCTCGCACCACGGCCCACGGGTTCAGCGGGGTGACCGGGGAGTCGGAGCCGAAGGCCAGCGGCACGCCGGCGCTGAGCAGGGCGGCGAGGTCGTTCATCGTCGCTGCCCGGGCCGCGCCGAGCCGGGTTTCATACAGGCCGCCGGGCCCGCCCCAGAGTGCGTCGAAGACCGGCTGCATGGATGCCACCAACCCGGACCGGGCCACGCGCATCGGGTCGGAAACGAGTTCGGCGTGCTCGACCCGGTGCCGAGCGGCGGCGACCGAGCCGGGTGCGCATCGGGCGGCGGCCAGCTCGACGCCGGCCAGCACCGCGTCGACCGCGGCGTCGCCGATGGCGTGGAACCCGGCCTGCAGGCCGATGCGCGTGCATTCGGCAACATGCGCGGCCAGCTCCTGCGGGTCGTAGCGCGGACCGGGACGGATTTCCGGGCGGTCGGTGTAGGGCGCGTGCAGCGCTGCCGTATGCGAGCCGATGGCTCCGTCGCAGAAGAGGTCGCCGGCCGCCCCGGCCGCGCCGAGCTCCCGGGCCGTCGCCGCGGCGCCGAGCTCACCCCAGTACCCGACGATCTCGACCGCTGGACGGCCGGGGTCGGGCGCCAGCAGGTCGATCAAGTCCTCGGCGCTGGAGATGGACGGGCCGGCCATCTCGTGCACCGCGGCGATGCCGAGAGCCGCGGCGTCGGCCAACGCCGCCGTCTGGGCGCGGCGTCGATCGGTGCGCCCGAGCCGGCTCAGGGCCAGCCGGCGAATGGCGTCGTGCCGCTCGCCGCGCACCCATCCCTCCGGCTCGCCGGCCGGCGCCTCGCCGCCCGGCAACGGCACCGCGGCCAGGAAATCCGCACTGACCAGCGCCGAGTGGGCGTCGACCCGGGCGAGGTACACCGGCCGCCCGGAGCCGGCGCGCTGCAGCTCGCCCGCGGTGGGCACCAGAGGGTCGATCCAGCTCGAGTCGTCCCATCCCGAACCGAGCACTACGGCGGCGTCGCTGCCCGCGGCGAAGGCCGCTACCCGGTCCAGCACCTCGGCGGCGGAGCGGGTCGAGGTGAGGTCCAGGCCGGTGACGGCCAGCCCGGTGGCGGTCAGATGGACGTGGGCGTCGACGAAGGCCGGGGTGACCAGCGCGCCCCCCAGGTTCACCACCTCGTCGGCGGAGTCCAGGTGGGCGGCCACTGCATCGGTGCCGCCGAGCCACGCCACGGTCGCGCCGTCGATCACCATCGCGGTGATTCCGGGGCCCTGGGGCGTGTGGATCCGGCCGTTGTGCACCACGGTGACCACGGCGGCGATTGTGCCGTAGGGCCCGACCTCCCGGCGGCGCCCCGCCGCCGCGGGGCGGTTGTTGTAAGCGCTTAGCGAGTGCAATAGCCTTCCGGCCACGAAGGCGTCCTGCTCCGCGGGACGGCCGACGGGGCCGAAGGGAGCCGGAGCGCGATGAGCGAGCCCGGTGCACCCACGGCCAGCATCGAGGATGTCGCCAGGCTGGCCGGAGTGTCGATCGCCACGGTGTCGCGGTCGCTGCGCGGGCTGCCCGAGGTCGCTCCTGGCACCCGCGACCGCGTGCTGGCCGCGGCCCGGACCCTGGACTACGTCGCCTCCCCGTTTGCCGCCCGCCTGGCCAGCGGACGCACCACCACGGTGGCGGTGGTCGTTCCCTTCGTCAACCGGTGGTTCTTCGGCGCCATCCTCGGGGCGGTCGAGGAACGGCTGGGCACGGCCGGCTTCGACCTGCTGCTCTACAACTTGCGCGACGCCGCCGGGCGCGAGCACTTCTTCTCCACCCTGCCGGTGCGCAAGCGGGTCGACGCCGTAATCGTGGTCAGCCTGCCGCTGTCGGAGTTCGAGACCGAGGCACTGCGTGGCCTGGGCGTGCCGGTCGGTGTGATCGGCATCGAGATGGCCGACTTCCTCTCCGTGCGCATCGACGACGTGGCCGGCGCCGAGACGGCGGTCAACCACTTGATCGAGCTCGGGCACCGCCGGATCGGGCTCATCGGCGGTGACACCGACGACCCCATGCGCTTCACTCCTCCGCTGTACCGCCGCCACGGTTATCTCAACGCGCTGCAGGGCGGCGGTCTCGAGGTCGACCCGTCCCTGGAGACCCTCGGCTACTTCACCGTCGAGGGCGGGGAGGCAGCGATGAGCCAGCTGCTCTCGCGGGGTGACCCGCCGACCGCCGTCTTCGCCGAGTCCGACGAGATGGCTTACGGCGCGGTGCGGGCGATCCGCCGTTCCGGGCGAGACGTCCCCGGCGACATCGCAGTGATCGGCTTCGACGATCACGACTGCGCGGGGCTGCTCGATCTGTCGACGATCCGCCAGCCGGTGCTGGACGAGGGCTGGGCACTGGCCGAGGCGGTGCTCGCCGGCATCGACGGGCGGCCCTGCGATCCCGCGGCCACGGTGCTGCCGACCGAGCTGGTGGTGCGCGGATCCACCGACCGTCGCTACAGCGTCTATAACCCGAGCTCACCGGGAGGGTGACGGCGCACCGGCCGCGTCGCCCTACGGCTAGCCGGCGATGCGGTCACGTGCGGCAAGGAGCTCGTCGCCGGTCGGCGGGTCCGCCCCGGCCCGTTCACACGTCAGAGCGGCCACCAATGCGGCTTCGTCCAGCACCCGATCGAGGTCCGCCGGCTCCAGCCCGACGATCGTCGACGGTTCAGCCGAACCATGCTCGATCAGCGCGCTGATCAGACCGGCCATGAATGCGTCACCGGCGCCGATGGTGTCGACCAGGCGGATCGGCAGGGCGGCCCGCTGCACCTGCGTGTCGGCGGTCAGCGCGAGCACGCCGCCGGCCCCGCGGGTGATCACGACCAGATCAGTGCCCAGGGCCAGCCAGTCCGCGCCGACGGCCGCGAGGGCCCGGTCCGGATAGAGATAGGCCAGGTCTTCGGCGCTCGTCTTCACGACATGGGTGCGGGCCACGGCGTCCTCCACCGAGGTTCGCGCGACGCCGACGTCGGGCAGCAGGCGAGGGCGCACGTTCGGGTCATAGGTCAACAGCGCGATCCCGGTGGCGCGTAGCCGTTCGGCCAGCGCGGCCACCCGCTGCGCTCCAGGTGGCGTCCACGACGCGAGTGACCCGGTGTGGAAGACGGTGGTAGCCGTCGGTATCGCGGCCAGTTCGGGCTCGCTCCACTGCCAGTCGGCAGTGCCCTGGACGTAGAAGTCGTACTCGGCCCGGCCGGCGTCGTCGAGATCGACCACGGCCAGCGTCGTCGGCTCGCTCACCCGGGGAGCGGCATCCAGACCGATCCCGTTGGCGGCGGCGTGGGCGTGCAGCCGGCGGCCGAAGGCGTCGGCCGAGAAGCGGGCCATGAACTGGGTCGGATGGCCGAGCCGGGCGAGTCCCACCGCCACGTTCAGCGGGCTGCCACCCGGGTGCGCGGTATAGCGCCCGTCGGCGTCGCGGACCAGGTCGATCAACGCTTCGCCGAGGACGGTGAGCATCGCGCCAGGCTATCGTCAGCCGCGATGACGCTGATGCTGCTCGACGCGGCCGGTCTCTACTTCCGCGCCTTCCACGGGATCCCGACCTCCATCACCACGCCGGACGGCATGCCGATCAACGCGGTGCGCGGTTACCTCGACATGACCGCCACGTTGGTCACCCGGCGTCGCCCCACCCGGCTGGTCTCGTGCCAGGACGTGTCGTGGCGTCCGCAGTTCCGTGTCGACCTGCTGCCCTCCTACAAGGCCCACCGCGTGGCCTCGGGAGACGAGGAGCTGGTGCCGGACGAGCTCGCGCCGCAGGTGCCGGTCCTGTTCGACGTCCTCGACGCCATCGGTCTGGCCCGGGCCGGCGCGCACGGGTTCGAGGCCGACGATGTGCTGGCCACGCTGGCCGCTCGCGATCCGGGACCGGTCGAGATCGTCAGCGGGGACCGGGACCTGTTCTCGACCGTCACCGACCGGGTCCGACTGCTCTACGTCGGCCGGGGCGTGTCCAAGCTGCAGGACTTCGGGCCGGCCGAGGTCATCGAGCGCTACGGCATTCCCGCCGCCTCCTATGCCGACTTCGCGGCCCTGCGCGGTGACCCCAGCGACGGCCTTCCCGGCGTACCCGGAGTGGGCGAGAAGACGGCCGCGGCCCTCGTCCGCCGCTTCGGTTCGGTCGAGGCGATGCTCACCGCCGCGGCTGAGTCCGACGACGGCTTTCCGTCCGGCGCCCGAGCCAAGGTCCTCGCCGCCGCCGATTACCTGAATCGCGCGCCCAGCGTGGTGCGGGTGCGCACCGACGTCCCGCTCGACGCGCTGGACGACGCCCTGCCGCAGCGGGTGCGCGACCCGGCCGCACTGATCGGCTTCTGTGACCGCTACGGGCTCGACAGCCCGGTCAACCGGCTGCTGAGCGCGCTGGGGATCGGCGCCCCGGCGGCGTAGTCAGCGGCCCTGATCGGACTCGGCCTCATTTGGTCAAGGCCCAGGTGTAGCGGCCGGACCGGCGCACGGTCACGGTCACCGTTCGGCCTCCGGCCGCCGTACACGTGAACGTCGTGCGCGACTTGCGCAGGGAGATGTCCTTGCCGTTGTTGCAGGACACGTCGGTGAGCTTCACAAAGCTGATCGAGGAGTTGGCCGACTGCTTCTCGATGGTCGATTCCACCGCACGGTGGTCGAGCTTGCGGTTGAACACCAGCGGGAGCACCACCAGCGCGGCGACGATAAGCGCGGCTACGACCAGCAGGCTGAGCAGGATCTTGCGCAGTCCACCGCGGCGACGTTGCCGCGTCGGGCCGTAGGGGCCGACACCGCCTGCGCCATCGGGCTGACCTTCGACCGGCTGGGTGCCGTAAGGCTGAGTTTGAAAGTGCTGGGTGCCGTACTGCTGGGTGCCGTACTGGTCCGGGGCGCCGTGCGAGCCGTACTGCTCCCGCACGCCGTAAGGCTGGGTCGAGTAGGCCGGCGGCTCGGGAGCTGGCGGCTGGTACTGGGGCGCCTGGTACTGGGGCGCCTGGTACTGGGGCGCCTGGTACTGGGGCGCCTGGTACTGG
>JBDUAD010000067.1:0-16026 GCA_040004775.1 bacterium
GACCAGGTACTCGGGCCATCGATGGTGAGCAGGTTGACCGGCGCGTCATGTGACAGGCCGCTGTGTGCCAGCCCACAGGTTTTAAACACCTTGAGGGCCGGGCACGCTGACGCCCATTTTGGGTGGCCCGGCGACCGTTCGGGTGCACACGTTGCGGGTCAAATAGCCGGGACCGAGGTGGTGGTTGGCGGTTCGGAAGGCGCCAATTCACCTGGTCGGATTGGGCGTATCACGGCCCCTTCGAAGTCCGTTGAAATCTACCGCCGTTCGGGGCCGTTCAGACAAGGGAACGAAACGGTAACTGAGACCAAAACTGAGACCAAACCCAGAATTGGCTCCCATCGACGGGGTATTTAAACCGCTGGAGGCCCCGGAACATAAGGGCTGTAGAGGTGGCCAGGGGCGGGATCGAACCGCCGACCCTCCGCTTTTCAGGCGGATGCTCGTACCAGCTGAGCTACCTGGCCGTATCCGTCGCCCACTGGTCGATCCGGACGCCGAACCCGCGGAAGTCTACCGTTCGTCGAGTCGCGGCTGTCCCGCTCAGCCGGTACCGCGTGCGGGGACCGCGGCGTCGTAGCGGGCCAGGACGAGGTCGGCCACCGCGGCGTGGGGACCGATCGGGTCGGCAACGACCGGCAGGCCGAGAGCGGCGCCCTGGGCGCGCAGGGTGTCGGCGAAGAAGCCCTCGGCCAGCAGGTAGGCCGCGACATCCGGCGGCGCCGGGGCGCCGGCAACGGCCTCAGCCAGTGTGGCGCCCGGCCCGCTGAGGACGGCCGCGGTCACCGGCCGTCGCAAGCGTCGAGCGAGCTGAGATGCGGCCACGTCGATGTCCGCGCGAGCCGCGGGATCGGACGACCCGGCCGCGACCATCACGACCTGCGTTGCGGCACGACCGCCGCCGCGGGCCTCGGCCAGGCGATCCGCCATGGCCTGAGCCAGCAAGGGGTCCGGGCCCAGCGCGTCCGTGGCCACGACACCGGGCCGCCGGGCGAGCACGGCCGGAATGTCCACCCGCACGTGGAACCCGCCCGATAGCAGCACGGGCACCACGACGGCCGGACGGGCGAGGCGGTCCAGCACGGTGGCCAGTGACGGAGCGATGACGTCCACGTAGGCCGCCGAGGCGTCGACGTCCGGACGCCGGGCGCGGACCTTGTCGAGCACCGCGTCAACCATGGCCGCGCCGGGGCGGGAGCGGGTGCCGTGCGCCGCGGCGACGAGAGCGGGCAGCGGGCGGATGAGCTTGATCCTTCCAGAGGGCGCGCTGAGCGTACTTGCAGCCAGCCGGATGGGTTGCCCCTTTCATCTGGTGTACGCGAAGGTGCACGCGGATCGTGCCCGCCATTGTGTACACGTCGCCCGATTGACCGGGCCGCCATCGCCGGCCTGCGACACACCGGCGGACAGAACACCGGCGGACAGTCACCGGCGAAAGCGACCCTGACGGGACTCGAACCCGCGACCTCCGCCGTGACAGGGCGGCACGCTAACCAACTGCGCTACAGGGCCTTGCTGACTCATCGCCTTGCTGACTCGAGGTCACCGCGGCGACGGCCGTACCCCCAACGGGATTCGAACCCGTGCTACCGCCTTGAAAGGGCGGCGTCCTGGGCCTCTAGACGATGGGGGCCGAAATCGCCGGTGGAGCAGCACCGTCTGACGGGCACCGTCGGACGAATTCCGTCGAAGACACCACCAGCATAGGCGACGGCCGAAGGGTCACAAAACGTCGATCGCCGCCGGGCTGGCGACGCCGGGCACTCCGGCCAGGGTCCCGCAACAGCGGGCGTGGCTAGCATCGGGACTCGTGTCCGCGCCAAGCCGTTCCGCGCACCGGGCACGCTCCATGGTGATGGCCACGGCGGCGTTCACCGTCCTGCTGATCACTGTCTCGGTCGGGGTGCTGAGCTACCTCTACACGCACTACGACGGGCAGATCACCCGGGAAGACGTGCTCAACACCAAGGACCCGAGCATCCGCGGCGGGACGAAGCAACTCAATGCGGCCAACTACCTCGTCATCGGCTCGGACAGCCGGGCCGGCACCGACGGCAGCTTCGGCCACGACATGACCAGCGCCCGTTCGGACACCACCATGCTGGCGCACCTGAGCCCGGACCGCTCGCGGGCCACGGTGATCAGCATCCCGCGCGACTCGTGGCTGAAGATTCCTGCGTGCAAGCGGGCCAACGGCTCGGTGGCCCCGGCCCACGTCGGCCAGTTCAATTCCGCGTTCACCGACGGGGGGGCCGCCTGCACGATCGCGACCGTCCAAGCGCTGACCGGCATCGCGGTCACCCATTACGTGCAGATCGACTTCCAGGGCTTCAGGCGCATCGTCAACGCGCTGGGTTCCATCACGATCTGCAGCCCGAGTCCGGTCAACGACGTAGGCAGCAAGCTGGTGCTCAAGGCCGGCAACAACAAGCTCAACGGAACTCAGGCGCTGGCCTATGTCCGGGCCCGCGAGTCACTGGGCGACGGCTCGGATCTGGGCCGCATCAAGCGCCAGCAACGCTTCCTCGGCGCCATCCTGCGGGAGGCCCGTGGCGGGCGATTGCTGCGCACGCCGGGCGCGGCCACCCACTTCCTCGACGCGGTGACGCGCGCGGTGGTGGTCGACAAGGGCACGTCCTTCCCAGAACTCAAGACGCTCTTCGACGGGCTGCGCGGACTCGACCCCAAGCGCGTGGTCTTCTACACCGCGCCGATCGCCGACCCGGCCTACAACCCGGACGACCCCGGTCAGCCCGGCGGCCGCGTGCTGCTCGACGCCGCCGCTGGACGCGTGCTCTACGACTCGATCATCGCCGACCAGAAGAAGGTCGTGACCCCGAGTGGCAGCGCACCGTCGCCCAGCGCTTCGCCGCCAGCGGCCACCCGGGTGACCGTCGCTCCAGGCCAGATCACGGTGGCGGTGACCAACGCGGTCGGCACGCCGAACCTGGCCACCAACGTGCAGCGGGAACTGATCGGCGTCGGATTCGGCGCCGGTGTGCTCAACCTGCGCCGGTCCGGAGCAACGACGACGACGGTGCTTTTCGCGCCGACCCAGGTGGCCGCAGCCCGCACCGTAGCGGCGGCCCTGCCGGGATCCGTCATGCGCGTCGACGCCGCCCACGCCGGGGACATCGAGGTCGTGGTCGGCTCCGGGTTCCACGGCGTTCGCTCGGTGCGCCCCGGCCAGGGGTTGCCGTCCTGGGTGAAGATCCGCACCGCGCCCACCGGCTCGGCTCCGCGCAGCCCGGCGGCCACCCCGACCGGGATCTCGGCCGCCGACGCCAGCTGCGCCCAGTAGGTCGCACCGGCTCGACCCCGCGGGCGATCAGTCGAACAGTCCGGGCCGCACCCGTACCACGCCGACCGGCCGTCCGCCGCCGAGAACCGGCGCCGCACCGAACGCGGTGTCCTCCACGCCGAGACGGGCCAGAGCGGCCAGGAGCAGCCGGTCCGCGGCCCGGCCGGCACCGTCGTCGATCTTGAGCGCGACCGCGCCGAGGCCGGGTACCGCGGCCGCCCACACGCCCTCGGCCCCCTCCTTGGCCAACAGGCCTGGCCGGGCCTGCATGAGCGTGGTCGCCGACCGGCCGGGGCCGCCGACCAGGCCGGGGTGGGCGCGCATGGCGTCAGCCACCCGGCGTGGAGCTCCGTCGGCGGCGTCGACCAAGCCGGCAAAGGCGCGGGCCAAGGCCACCAGAGCGACAGCAAAGGCCGGAGCGCCGCACCCATCGACGGCCACCGCGGCCAACGGCCCGCTCTGCTCGTCCACGGCAACGGTGAGGTGGCGTTGCAGGGGATGGTCCGGGTCGAGGTAAGACCCGAGCGGCCAGCCGTTCACCCGGCAGGCGGCGAGGAAGGCCGCGTGCTTGCCCGAGCAGTTCATGAGGATCGGCTGCGGGCCGGCGCCCATGGCCAGCACCGCCGCCCACGCGGCGTCGTCCAGCGGACGGTCCGCCGGGCACTGCAGCGCGGCCTCGTCCACGTCGTAGGCGGTCAACAGGCGCCGCACCGCAGCCACGTGCTCGGCGGTGCCGGCGTGGGAGGCGCAGGCGAGGGCCAGCCGAGCGGCCGGGAGGTCGAGCCCGGCGCCAAGCAGTCCCACCGCCTGCAGCGGCTTGAGCGCCGAGCGGGCCAGGACCGGCTGCTCCGGGCGGCCGACCTGGGCCAGCACCTCGCCGCCCGATCCGACCACCACGGCGTGCCCGTGGTGCAGCCCCTCCACCACGCCGTTGCGCACGACCTCGACCACGACCTCGCCCGGCGTGAGCCGTACCGGCGCGGCGGCCCGGCTCGTGCGGGCGCTGACCCCCGAGCCGCTGCTCACGCCGACCATGGCTCGTTGGGCAGCATGCCCCGCAGCCGAACGCCGGCCGGGCCGTCGTGCACCGCGGTGATCCAGCCCCCGGCCCGCCCGTGGGCGAGCAGATCCTCGGCGTCCGGACGCAGTTCCACCGGGTGGGCGCCGCGGCGTTCCCAGTTCATGCGGGCGGCGTGCCCGTCGCGGGCCAACGGCAACACCGAGCCGCCCTCGGCCAGGGCGGTGCGCGTCCGGGCCAGGCGCTCGAGCACCTCGTCGAGCACACCGACCAGCGCGGTGTTGCCGTCGCACCAGCTGGCCACCAGCTCCGGCCGGGTCCGGGCCACGCGCGAGCCACTGGTGTAGGAACCGGCGGCCAGGGACAGGCCCAGCTCGCCGCCGGCCAGACCGGTCAGGGCCAACGCCTCGGCCAGCACGTGGGGCAGGCCGATCACCCGGGCGATCGCCGCGTCCTGATCGGTGGCCGTCGTCGGCACCGGATGGGCGCCGAGCTCACAGAGCAGTTCGGCCAGGCCGAGCCAGGCGGACAGGTCGGTGTCGGACTCGAGGGTCAGCGACCACGGCGCGCCCCGGAACAGTCCGGCATCGCCGGCCGCCCAACCGCTGCTCTCCGGGCCGGCCAGCGGATGACCCCCGACGAAGCGCGCGTCCGGCAGCACCCGGCGGACGGCGTCGAGGACCGGCCGCTTGAGGGTGCCGACGTCGGTGAGCACGGCCGCGGCGGGAACCGACCCGGCCATCTCGGCCAGCGCGTCGTCGAGCCCGGGCAACGGCATGGCCAGGATGACCAGGTCGGCGGTGGCCACTGCATCGGAACCCGATGCGGCGACCTTGAACCCGGCCGCGCGCGCCGCGGCCCGCGTTGCCGGATCGACGTCGCAGCCGACGACTTCGTGTCCGGCCGCGTGCAGGGCGCGTAACAGCGACCCGCCGATGAGGCCGAGGCCGACCACGGCGACGCGGTCGGGACCGGCGAGCACGGCGTCAGGCTACCGGCCGGCACGGGCGTTCCCCCGCTGGTGCGGGCACTGGTCGGATGCCGGTGCCAGGCGGGTCAGTGAGCCGGGAAGCCATATCGGGCAATGGCTTTGTTCAGCGCGGCATCCGTGTCAGTATCGGGCGCGGGCCAGAGCATCGGCCCGGGGTTGACGCCATCCGCCCGGACCGTTCGCGGCCTAGCCTGGCTCGCGAACGGTCCCGGCGGCTGACGGGACCCCACGGGGCAACCGAGGAGGCGGCAGTGACCCAGCGCGGATACGCGGTGGCGGCCTTCCGCGAGGGGTCCACGTGGCGGTGCGAGCCTCTGCCGACCTCGGTGCTCGAGGAGCTGACCGCGCTTCTGCAGGCCCTGCGCTCCCAACCGCCCGAGGGCGGCCCGTTCGTCATCGCCTCGGTGGACGACGAGTTCTTCGTCCTCGCCCGCCAGGACGGCGCCCACATCAACCTGATGCTGTCCGACCTCACCGCGGCCGTGGACTACCCGCTGGCCGCGCAGGTTCTCGAGCGCCTCGGCGAGGAGCCGCCGTCGGAGGACGAGCTCGACGAGATCTGGCCGCTGGGCGACCTCGACCTGCTGGAGGACCTCGGCCTCGGCGAGGACGATATGGAAGCCATCGTCGATGACCTGGACTCCTTTCCGGACGAGATGCTCGACGAGATCGCCGAGCGCATCGGTGTCGCCGAGGTGTTCGAGCGCGCGACGGCTTCGGCCCGCGCGGTGAGGTGACCGCGCCCCGTCCTGACCCGGCCACGGTCGGCCTCGACCTCGACGCAGCCATGGATGTGGCGCTGCGGCTGGCCCGCCTGGCCCGGGACGCCGGAGACGTGCCGGTGGGCGCTCTGGTCCTGGATGCTGACGGCACGTTGGTGGCCGCCGCCGCCAACGACCGGGAACGCGGCCACGACCCGACCGCGCACGCCGAGGTGGTGGCCCTGCGTGCGGCCGGCGCTGCGTTGGGCCGCTGGCGGCTGACGGGTTGCACGCTGGTCGTCACCCTGGAGCCGTGCACCATGTGTGCCGGCGCGGTGGTTCTGAGCCGGGTGGACCGACTGGCCTTCGGCGCCTGGGACCCGAAGGCCGGCGCGGTCGGCTCGCTCTGGGACGTCGTGCGCGACCGGCGGCTCAATCACCGTCCCGAGGTGATCGCCGGAGTCCGGGGCGAGGAATGCCAACAGCTGCTGTCGGACTTCTTCGCCGGTCGCCGCTCGCCGTAGCCCTTCTCGGGCCCGGGCCTCGATAGGCTCGGCGACCAGGCGACTCCCGCCCGTCTCGAACCCGCCGGGCGTGTCCCCCGAGAACCGGCGCGGGCGAGCCCGGCGAGCGCGATAAGAACGGAGGTGGTCGTGGCCGACACGCAGGAGGAGCTGGTCGGCCTCGACCTCGTGCTCCGGCGGCCGAACGCGGTCGGTCTGCGGGCGGTGCGTCTGGGCGGCCTGGCCTTGGCGATCTGGATCGTCACCCTGTCCCTGGCCGACTTCGGCCTGCGGGAGTCCGCGACGCGCTGGTGGCTCGTCCTCGCGCTGAGCGCCGGTTTGATCGCCACGACGATCACCGTGCTGACCGTGCGCGTGATCACCAGCCGGATCGTGCTGTCCCGACAATCCGTGGCGGTGTCCAGCCTGGCCGGGCGACGCAGCGTCGGCTGGTCCACCGTCGGCGGCGTGCAGGCGGAGCGGCCCTACTTCGGCCTGCTCGGCGACATGCCCGTGCTGACGCTCACCGACCAGCGGGTGCTCAGCGTCGACGCCCTGGCCCGCCGCAATGACCCGGCCGCGGTGGACAAGGACGTGGTCCGCATCCGCACCTACCTCGGCCTACCCGGTCTGCCGCCGCTCGCGCCGGTGGCGCCGGCCCCCGCACCAGTGGGACCGTCGCCAGCCGGGCGGCTACGGGTGTCGTGGGGACGTCTCGACGTGTTGCCCAACGAGCGGGGCCCGGCGGCGCGCGTGCTTACTGTCCGCGTACTGATTCCTTTGATCGGCCTGGGCGGAGCTCTCGTCGCGGTTCTGCTGATCGTTCCGCCGGGGCCCGTGCATCTGGTCGCCGCACCGCTCGTGCTGCTCTTCGCCGTAGCCGTCTGCGCGGTTCTGAACGTCCTCGTCGGTCTCGGCGGCGAGCTGACCCCGGCGGCCTACCGCAACCGCTCGCTGCTGTACCCGGTCGACGTCGGTTGGCCGGGTACGACGGTGGACGTCGTCCCGGCGGTCAATGCGTGGGGCACACTGCGGATGGCTCATCTGCAACTCGTGCCCGGGGCGCTGCCGGGCCCGCCGTCTGGTCCGCCGGTGGACCTGTGGGAGACCGCCCGCCGGCGCAACGAAGCCGAGGCGCTGGCCCGGGTGATGTCCACCTACTGACCGTTCCTGACCCGATGCTGGGCCGCGACCGGGCCGGCCCGCGAGCGCCCGGAACGCCAGGCGGCCTGAGGTAGCCTCGTCCGCGGTGGCGTGTCCGAGCGGCCGAAGGAGCACGACTCGAAATCGTGTGAGGGTCACACCTCCGTGGGTTCAAATCCCACCGCCACCGCCAGGTGCTGGCGACGTTTCCGCAGGTCAGAGGGTTGCGGGGACGTGGCCAGTGTCCGTTTTAGGGCCTAGTGGTCACAGAGTGGTCACAGGAATTTCCGGCGTGGTTTCCTCGGCCGGCGTTATGAGGGCGGCGACCTGACGGGCCGCGGCCGCCTGCATGTCCAGATCGACGTGCGAGTCGGTGTCCAAGGTGATCGAGACGTTCGCGTGGCCGAGGCGCTCCTGGACGATGCGCGGGTGGACCCCGGCCTTGAGCGCGAGGGTCGCGTGGGTGTCCCTGAGGTCGAGCAGTCGGATGCGTGGCAGCTTGGCGGCGCGGGCTGCCTTCCCGAACTGTTAGCTGATCGTCTCCGGGTGGATGGGGCGCCGTCGCCGGGAGAGCGTAGGCAGCGCTACACCGTCTGCTGCCAGAAGGCGGCGTTCCTGTTTGTCGGGTAATGGCGGGATCTGCCGGTAGTCAAGCGGTGTGTCCCGTGCAAGTCTCCAGTCAGACGGTGCATTCGGATCGTGGCGGGGCGGGAACGCTTCGGCGTCCGCTGGGGGCGTCGACGTTCACGGTGAGCAAAGGGGTTCCCATGGATGAGTCAGTGACACCGGACGCGATCATGCAGCTCGGATTGGGGTTTTGGGGTTCCAAAGCACTGCTGAGCGCGGTTGAGCTTGGCGTGTTCACAACCCTCGCCCGCGAGCCTTTGTCCGGAAAGGCTTTGATGTCGGAACTGGGTTTGCAGCCGCGAGGCACCACAGACGTCCTCGATGCTCTCGTTTCTCTGGGCATGCTCGACCGGTCCGGCGACCAATACCGCAACACTCCGGCGACCAACCTGTTCCTCGACCGCGCCAAGCCTTCCTACGTCGGTGGGATGCTCGAGATGGCGAACGCGCGGCTCTACCCATACTGGGGATCACTGACGGAGGCACTGCGCACCGGGGAACCTCAAAATGAAGCGAAGGCAGGTGGCAACTTTTTCACCGCCCTTTACGAGGACGCCGATCGGCTCAGAGATTTCCTGCACGCGATGACTGGCATCAGCATGGGGGCGGCGCTGGCAATTGCGGAGAAGTTCCCGTGGGCAGATCACAGCACGGTGATCGACATCGGATCGGCGGAGGGATGCGTGCCCGTTCAGGCGGCCTTGCGCCACGGCCATCTCACCGGTGGTGGGTTCGACCTTCCCCCTGTTCGCCCCGGCTTCGAGGACTACGTGTCCTCGTTCGGACTCGCTGACCGGCTCCGCTTCCACCCGGGCAACTTTTTTGCGGACCCCCTGCCCCGGGCCGATGTGCTCGTGTTGGGCCACATCCTTCACGATTGGAGCCTGGAGGAGAAGCTTCTATTGCTGCGCAAGGCCCACGACGCCTTGCCAGACGGTGGTGCACTCATCGTGTACGAAACGATCATCGACGACGAGCGCCGCGCCAATACCTTCGGACTGCTCATGAGCGTGAACATGCTTATCGAGACGCCGGACGGATTTGACTACACCGGCGCTGAATGCCAAGCCTGGATGGCCGAGGTCGGTTTCCGCGACAGCTTCGTGGAGCACCTCGTCGGTCCAGACTCTATGGTCGTCGGCATCAAGTAACCGACTTTCCGCGTGCAGGTGCCGTTAGCCAACATTATTTTTGAGGCTGGTGAGGTGCCGTTAGGTGCTCGTGCGGCCAGGCGCCTTTGCTGCCTGCCAATGACTTCCAACGACTCTGGGCTCTCGGGGACGTGGACCTTCAGGCTGACCAAAGCCGGTCGACGGGCATGACGTGCAGTCGGTCTTCGACGTTGTACGACCGGGATCCGGTGTATAGGACCACTCCGGCAACGAAGGCGTCGCCGGCCACCGTCCGCCCGGGCCCGCGAGTCCGTCGAGCCAGGAAGCTTGCTTGAGCAGCTCGCCCACAACGAAGGTCTTCGGCAGGTGACCGAGGTCGGTGAGGGCGGTCGGGTCCTCGCGGGCGAGCTTGTCGGCGTGAGGCGGAGCAGCCGGGCGGCGACGCCGGAGTCGAGGACGTGCAGCTTGGGGTTGCCTCTGACCTGCGAAGACACAGTCATGTAGGTAATCCACGGCCAACCGCGGACAGCGCCGAATGCGAGTTCAAATCCCACCGCCACCGCTGTCTTCTGCCGGCTCCGGTGCGCCGTTCGCTGTGCGAGATCACAATCGGCGAGGCGTCGTTTTCCCGCGCTACTGTGCAACGCATGCCAGGCCGGGAGCGTCCGTGCCGGTCCGTTCAACCCGAGCGGTGCCGGTGACCGACCCCGCGCCGCCGCCGGGTCGCACCGCCATCCTGACCGTCGACGACGATCCGGGAGTCTCCCGGGCCGTCGCCCGGGACCTGCGCCGGCGTTACGGCGCCGACCACCGCATAGTGCGGGCGGAATCCGGCGCTCAGGCCTTGGAGACACTGCGCGAGCTGAAGCTGCGCGGGGACCAGGTCGCGGTGCTGCTGGCCGACCACCGCATGCCGGAGATGAACGGCATCGAGTTCCTCGAGCAGGCGATGGATCTCTATCCGTCCGCGCGTCGAGTGCTCCTGACCGCCTATGCCGACACCGAGGCCGCGATCGACGCGATCAACGTCGTCGACCTCGACCACTACCTGCTCAAGCCGTGGGACCCGCCGGAGGAGAAGCTCTATCCGGTGGTCGACGAGCTGCTCGAGTCGTGGCGGGCCGATGACCACATCCCGCTCGATGAGGTCAAGGTGATCGGTAGCCGGTGGGCGGCCCGCTCCTACGCGGTGCGCGACTTCCTGGCCCGCAACCAGGTGCCGTACCGGATGTTCCTGGCCGAGGAG
Source organism: bacterium (assembly GCA_040004775.1). Taxonomy (GTDB): domain Bacteria; phylum Actinomycetota; class Actinomycetes; order Mycobacteriales; family Jatrophihabitantaceae; genus JALZBL01. Next base: position 10,643 of record JBDUAD010000067.1, read on the forward strand.
CCCGAAGGTGCCCGGCTGCTGCTGGCCGCCGGCGCCGGGCCGGACCAGCTGCCGGTGGTGGTCAGCGCGGGCGGAACGACGATGGTCCAGCCCGACGACGCCACGCTGGCCGCCGAGGTCGGGCTGTCCACCGCGGCCGCGGCCGACTTCTACGACGTGGTGGTGGTCGGCGGCGGCCCGGCCGGTCTCGGCGCGGCGGTGTACGCAGCGTCCGAAGGACTGCGCACGCTGCTGGTCGAGCAGATGGCCACCGGCGGCCAAGCCGGGCAGAGCTCGCGCATCGAGAACTACCTCGGGTTTCCCGACGGCGTGTCCGGCTCCCAGCTGACCGACCGCGCCCGCCGCCAGGCCACCCGGTTCGGCGCCGAACTGCTCACCACCCGCGAGGCCGCCGGCCTGGAGGCCAACGGATCGGCGCGCACCGTGGTGTTCGCCGACGGCGGGCGCATCGCCGCCCACACCGTCGTTTTGGCCACCGGCGTGTCCTACCGCCAGCTCGACGCTCCGGGCGCCGACGAGCTCACTGGGCGCGGCGTCTACTACGGTTCCGCGCTGTCCGAGGCTCAGGCCTGCGCCGGTGAGGACGTCTACATCGTCGGAGGAGCGAACTCGGCCGGCCAGGCCGCGGTCTACTTCGCCCGCTACGCGCGCACGGTCACCGTGCTGGTGCGCGGGCCGTCGCTGACGGCGTCGATGTCGTCCTATCTGATCGATCAGATTGACGCGGTCGAAAACATCGAGGTCCGTCCCTGCACCGAGATCGTCGCCGCCGAGGGCGGTGACCACCTGGAACGGCTGACCCTGCTCCACCGACCCAGCGGGCAGACCGAGACGGTGGAGACGTCCTCGCTGTTCGTGTTCATCGGCGGCGCCCCGCGCACCGACTGGCTCGACGGGACGGTGGTGCGCGACCAGCGCGGCTTCGTCCTGGCCGGCCCGGACCTGGTTGTCGACGGCCGTCGCCCGCCGGGCTGGTCGCTGGACCGTGACCCGTACCACCTGGAGTCCAGCGTCCCCGGCGTGTTCGTCGCCGGCGATGTGCGGGCCGAGTCGGTCAAGCGGGTGGCGTCGGCCGTGGGTGAGGGCGCCATGGCCGTCACCCTGGTGCACCGGTACCTGGAGAAGCGATGACCACCGCGGCCGAGGAAACCGTCCCCGAGCTCACCCCGGACCTGCTGCGTTCGCTGTTCCTGTTCGAGGCCCTCGACGACGATCAGATCGACTGGCTGATGCGGGCCGGGCACCTGGAACGGTTTCCGGCGGGTCCGGTGTACCAACACGGTGAGCCGGCGACCTGCTTCTACGTGCTGGTCGAGGGCTCGCTGGTTCTGTCCGCGCGCGTCGGCGCGGACGACGTCGACCTCAGCCGCACCGATCAGCCCGGGGTGTACGCCGGCGCTTTCCAGGCCTACCTCGGCGAGCGGGCCGCACAGACCTACAGCAACTCGATGCGGATCACCACGCCGTCGACCTTCTTCGTCCTCGACGCCGACGTGCTGGCCGAGATGATGCGGGCCTGGTTCCCGATGGCCGTCCACATGCTCGAGGGGCTCTTCCTCGGCATGCGGCGCAACCTGCAGGAGGTCGGGCAGCGGGAACGCTTGCTGGCCCTCGGTTCGCTGTCGGCCGGGCTCACCCACGAACTCAACAACCCGGCCTCGGCCGCGGTGCGGGCCACTGGCGCGCTGCGCGAGCGGGTGGCCGGCATGCGGCACAAGCTGGAGTTCATCGCGTCGGGCGGCTACCAGCGCGACGACCTGGCCGCGCTCATCGAGCTGCAGGAACGGGCGGCCGAACAGGTGGCCAAGGCGCCGGTGTTGACCCCGCTGGAGGTCGGCGACCGCGAGGACATCCTCACCGACTGGCTCGACGCCCACGACATCTACCGCGCTTGGGAGCTGGCCCCCACCCTGGTCCAGGCCGGCTTCGACGAGGAGTGGCTGGAACGCGTGCTGGCCACGGTCGGCGAGGCCAACCTGAACTCGGCGATGCACTGGCTGGGCTACACGGTCGAGACCGAGCTGTTGATGAACGAGATCCAGGACTCCACCGCGCGAATCTCGGCACTGGTCGACGCGGCCAAGCAGTACAGCCAACTCGACCGCGCGCCGTACCAAACCGTGGATGTCCACGCTCTGCTCGACAGCACGGTGGTGATGCTCGCCGGCAAGCTGCACGGGATCGATGTGGTGAAGGACTACGAGCCGTCCCTGCCGAGCATCCAGGCCTATCCGGCCGAGCTGAACCAGGTGTGGACGAATCTCATCGACAACGCGGTGGCGGCGATGGACGGCACCGGCACGCTGACCCTGCGCACCCGCGCCGAGGACGGCCGCGTCGCCGTCGAGATCGGCGACACCGGCCCCGGGGTGCCGGCCGAGATCCGCGAGCGCATCTTCGAGCCGTTCTTCACCACCAAGGCGGTGGGCAAGGGAACCGGGCTCGGCCTGGACATCTCCTACCGGATCGTGGTGACCCGCCACGGCGGCGACCTGCGGGTGGAGTCCACTCCGGGCGACACCCGGTTCACGGTCACCCTGCCGCTGCGTGCGGCCGAGGTGGCCAGTTCACCTGGCGCATCGACTGAGGAGCCGAAGCCATGACTGAGATCGTCGGCATCGACCCGAGCGTGGCGCCGAGCGGAACCGGCTGCGTGGAGTGCGAAGCGGCCGGCGGCTGGTGGGTGCACCTGCGTCGCTGCAGTCAGTGCGGGCACATCGGCTGTTGCGACACGTCGCCCGCCCAGCACGCCACCGCGCACTACCGCGCCACCAGCCACCCGCTGATCACCAGCTTCGAGCCCGGCGAGGACTGGTATTGGAACTACGACCAGGAAACCGGCTACGACGGACCGCGCCTGGCCGATCCCCAGCATCACCCCGTCGAGCAGACCGTGCCCGGCCCGGCGGAGCGGGTGCCGGCCGACTGGCAGCGCCATATCCACCAATGACGATGATGCGAGGCCCGGGCGGCCTCGGCTTCGGCGGCGGCGTGACGCAGGTGCCGCCGCCGGTCGGCCGGCAGACGTTTGCCCGGGTGGTCGGGCAGTTCCGTCCCTACCGCCGCCAGGTCGCGGTGGTGGCGGCGATCATCGTGGTGACGTCGGCGCTGGGCGTGGTCAACCCGATCCTGATCAAGGTCGTGTTCGACACCGCCCTGTTCGTACCGGGCGGACCGAACCTCGGCCGGCTGGGCGTGCTCGTGGCGATCATGGCCGTGCTGCCGTTGGTCACCGGCGTGCTGGGTCTCGGCCAGACGTACTACACGACCCTGGTCGGCCAGCGGGTGATGCGCGACCTGCGCGCTGAGCTCTACGCGCACCTGCAGAAGCTGTCGCTGTCCTTCTTCACCGGCACCCGCACCGGAGAGATCCAGTCGCGGCTGGCCAACGACGTCGGCGGGGTGCAGTCGGTGCTGACGAACACCGCGTCCTCCGTGCTTTCCAACGTCGTGATCTTCGTGTCCAGCCTCATTGCCATGGTCGTGATCTCGTGGCAGCTGACTGTGGTCTCGGTGATCACCGTGCCGGTCTTCTTCTGGCTGACCAAGATCGTCGGCGAGCGTCGCCGGAAGGTCGCCGCGGCCACGCAGGAGGCCCTGGCCGACATGAGCGCCATCACCCAGGAGACGCTGTCAGTGTCCGGTGTGCTGCTGAGCAAGCTGTTCGGCCGCCAGCCGCAGGAACTGCAGCGGTATTCGACCAAGAGCGAGGAGCTGGCCGGGCTCGAGGTCCGCCAGCAGATGATCGGCCAGTCCTTCTTCACCGCCGTGCAGGTGTTCCTCTCCCTGACCCCGGCCGCGATCTACCTGTTGGCCGGCATCCTGCTGAGCCAGGGCAGTGCGGCGATCAGCGCGGGCACCATCGTTTCCTTCACCACGCTGCAGACGCGCCTCTACTTCCCGATCGGCTCACTGTTGCAGGTGGCGGTGGAGCTTCGGTCGTCCCTGGCCCTGTTCGACCGGATCTACGCCTACCTCGACCTGAAGCCGGACATCGAGGACGCGCCCGACGCGGTTGACCTGGCGCCGGAGGAGATGCACGGCCGGGTCGAGCTGCGCCACGTGACCTTCAGCTACCCGGCCGCGGAGGAAACCGAGGACAGTCCGGACGAGGTCGCCGGACCACCGGTCGAGACGATTGACGTCACGGTGGACGTCACGGTCGAGGATGTCGAACGTCCGCCGGCGATGCGAGTGGCGCTGGACGACGTGTCGCTGGTGGTCGAGCCCGGCCAGCTGGCCGCCTTCGTCGGAGCCAGCGGCGCGGGCAAGACCACGCTGAGCTACCTCGTGCCGCGCCTGTACGAGGTGACCTCGGGCGCGGTGCTGCTCGACGGGCACGACGTGCGGCGCCTGACCTCGCGCTCGATCGCCGGGCTGGTCGGATATGTCACCCAGGAGAGCTACCTCTTCCACGCCACCGTCCGCGAGAACCTGCTCTACGGACGCCCGGACGCCGACCAGGCCGATCTCGAGGCCGCGGCCCGGGCCGCGTTCATCCACGACCGGATCATGGAGTTCGCCGACGGCTACGACACCGTGGTCGGCGAGCGCGGCTACCGGCTCTCCGGCGGTGAGAAGCAGCGGCTGGCCATCGCCCGGGTGCTGCTGCACGACCCGCGGGTGCTCATCCTGGACGAGGCCACGTCGGCGCTGGACACCACCAGCGAGCGCATCGTCCAGCAGGCCCTCGACCCGCTCATGTCCGACCGCACCACACTGGCCATCGCCCACCGGCTCTCGACGATCATCGCGGCCGACGTGATCTTCGTCCTGGACCGCGGGCGCATCATCGAGTCGGGTGACCACGCCACCCTGCTCGCCGCCGACGGGGCCTACGCCACGCTGTACCACGAGCAGTTCGGCGACGGGCGCGTCGAGTCGCGCTGCGCCGACGGCCTCGTGCTGGCCGACGGCTCGATCGCGCACTGAGCCTCCGCCGCTGCCTCCTGCGACTTCGGTGCGGTGAAGGACACCGGTGGTCCATCCGAGCGCCCAACCGGCCGGCGGGGGTGGTCGGGTGATGAGGGACGCCCCTTGACTATCTGTGAACGGCGTCGGTAGACAGTGATCATCGACCGGGCGGCTCGTCGTGCCACCCGGTCGTTCCATCGCCCCCCGCGAGAGGACCGCCATGAACATCAGCCCTGCCCGCCGTGTCCCCGGCGCCCGATCCGCGCCCCCGCGGCGGGCGCTGATCGCCGCCGGTGCCGCCGCCGTGGCCACTGTGGCCATGTCGGTCGCCGTGGCCCAGGCCCGGCCCTCCGCGGCGCTCGATCCCGGCGCCCGCGGGCACCGCGGTCAGGTCCGCGACGTCAGCGCGAACCTCTGGGAGTGGAACTGGCCCTCGGTGGCCAACGAGTGCACCACGGTGCTCGGGCCGA
>JBDUAD010000068.1:0-15973 GCA_040004775.1 bacterium
CGAAGACCATCCGCTGCTCCGCGCCGTACAAGGCAAGGCGGTGGTCGAGCAACTCCGGGCCTTGCTTACCCCAGTAGCCAGTCCAGTTGGCGCTGGCAGCGCCGTAACCGTCGAGGCTGGAAAAGACGTCGAAGGTGTAGATAGCGGTCATGTCGTTCTCCTTGTGTGCGGTTGATCGGTGTGGGTAGAGACTGGGAAACACTGCGAGACTCATCGCCGTCGGACTGGCCACGGCGTTGTGCCGGCGATTCCACTTCGTCAATCCCTCTTAAGACTCCCCGCCGACGGCTCCCTCGAGCTTGAACATGTGTGCGCGAATCCGGGCCCGGCGATCCGTCGAAACGCTGAGCCGACTAGGTGGCCATGGCCGCGAGCACGGTCTTGAGTGCGGTGGGAGTTGAGCCGGTCGGCCTATGCAGCCGGTGATCAGTTCCGCACCTGTTTGGGCCTCCTGAGCAGCGGGCGCTGCACGGCATGGTGTTGGCAACGGCGACGATCCGTGCGAGGACGTTCGGTCGATGCGGATACCGCGATCGTGAGGTGGGATCGCGCGTGCGACAGCAGGGGCGGTCGGCCCACAGGGTGTGTCAAGCTCAGCTGATGCCCGTCACCGGAGTGGCCCCTACCGTGGCCGGGACGAGCGGTTGCCCCAAGCGGATGATCTTCGGTCCCTGTGGTGGCGTGCGGGCGGACGGTCGGTGCGAGATGCGCGATCAACCGTGCGTCTTCCCGGAGCTGGTGCCCTGGCCCGGTGACGAATCCACCGGCCGGCACCCGGCGACTGTGACGCAAGCGCAGGACGGCGGGCCGCAACACCGGGTTCCACTTGTCCTGACCGACCTCAGCGTGCCGCCCTTCGAGGCGGCCGCCCTGGCCGAGGTCACCGCGGTGCTGGCGCCGTCGTGTGACGCAGTCCTGGTCGGCGAGCACCAGAACCGGCCGGACTTCCCGCCAACGCTTCTTGCCGCGCGGATCCTCGACGCCGGAGCGCACCCGTGGATCACGCTGACCTGCCGTGATCGCAACCGCATCGTCCTGGAACAGGACCTGCGGGGCCTGCGCGATGTCGGCGTGGACACGGTGCTCTGCGTCACCGGTGACGGGCGCGGCTACGACGTGCGCCCGGACGTCACCCAGGTCTTCGACCTCGACGGGACGCGACTGGCCGCGCTCACCGCGATGCTCGGGCTGCGCGCGGCCGTGCCCGAGACCCCGGCGGCGCCACCGCGTCACGTCCGCCCGGCCCGCCTGGCCCAGAAGCAGCGGGCCGGGGCAAGCGTCGCCGTGCTGAACCACGCCGGTGGGGCCGCGCAGGTCGCCGCGTTCGTGGCCGCCGCCCGCGCCGCCGGAGCCACCCTGCCGGTGCTCGCGTCGGTCGCGGTCTACACCGACGACGTGTCCGCCGCCGTCCTGCAGGGACTGCCCGGGCTCGACCTCGACCCGGCGACCGTGGCGCGCGTGCTCGGCGCGGCCGATCCGGTAGCCGCCGGGATTTCGGCCGCGGTGGCCGAAGCCGAGGCCCTGCTCCGGGTACCGGGCATCGCCGGCGTGAACCTCTCCGGCCGGGCCTCCGGCCGCGGGTACCGGTTTGCGGCCGAGGTCAAGGCCGAGATCGGCGTGCGCATCCGCGAGGCAGCGTCAGCATGAGCGAGGCGACGTCGGCAGAGTTCGACACGGTGGCGGCGTGGACCGCCGACGTGGCCGTCGACCTCGGACCCGAGTTCTTCGTCCCGGCCGGGTGCCGGGGTAGTGGCAGCCCGGCCGCGCTGCGCTGGCTGGTCGAGCGGCTGGAGCTGGGGCGGTCCCAACGTCTGCTCGACGCCGGCGCCGGAGTGGGCGGCCCGGCCGCCTTCGCCGCCGAGGAGGCGGGGGTCCGCCCGGTCCTGGTCGAGCCGGAGCAGGGCGCCTGCCGGGCGGCCCGGCGCCTGTTCGCTTTCCCGGTCGTGCAGGCCGACGCCGCGGCGCTGCCGTTCCCGGCGGACCACTTCGACGTGGCCTGGTGCCTCGGCGTCCTGTGCACCAGCCAGGATCAACCCGGCCTGGTCCGCGAGCTGCGCCGGGTCCTGCGCGACGGAGCCCGTCTCGGGTTGCTGGTCTTCACCGCGTCCGTGCCCGCGGTGACCGGCGCCCCGGACGGCAACGACTTCCCGACTCCGGACGCCCTGCGCCGCCTGCTGCGCGACAGCGACCTGCAGGTCGAGGCGATGACGCCGGCCGACGCCTCGGGTCCACCGCCGGCGGACTGGAGCCGCCGGGCCGACGCGGTCGAGGCCGAACTGGAACGTCGCCACGCCGATGACGACGCCTGGCGCACCGCCCAGCGACAGTCGGCCGCCTTCGGCCGGCTGCTGGCCAGCGGTCAGGTCGCCGGTACCCTGGTCGTCGCCCGCGCCGGCCGGACCGGCTAGCTCGCCGCACACGTCGTTGGCCGAGCGGCTCGGCGCCGGCCACCTCGGTTCGGTCGGGCCCCTGATGCACGGTTGAATGGAACCGGGATGCATTGGTCGCTCAACCCTGCCGGCCTCGCACCCGTCAGGCGAACAGGAGCCGTTCGTGGCCGATCGCAGCGACGCCCCGCCCACCGTTTTCGTCCTCTTCGGCGCCACCGGGGACCTGGCCAAGCGCATGGTCCTGCCGGCGTTCTATGAATTGGCTCAGCATGACCTGCTGCCCGCGCAGTGGCTGCTGGTCGGTAACGGCCGCGGCGACGTCTCCCACGAGGACTTCAAGAGCCACGTCCACGACGTGTTGAGCGAATTCGGCCCGCAGCCCGACGACGGCCGGTGGGGGGACTTCAGCTCCCGCCTGCGCTTCGCCGGCGGCGGCTTCGACCAGGACGACCCGGGCAGCCTGCTCGACGTCCTGGCCGAGGCCCGAAATCAGGTTGGCGGCGACGCCCAGTACATCCACTACCTGGCCATTCCGCCGACCGCCTTCATCGGCGTCACCCAGGGTCTCGGCGCGCACGGGCTGGCCGAGGGCGCACGGGTGGTCTACGAGAAGCCGTTCGGAACGTCGCCGGAGAACTTCAAGGAGCTCGACGACGCGGTTCACGCAGTCCTACGCGAGGACCAGGTTTTTCGCATCGACCACTTCCTCGGCAAGGAGGGCACCCAGAACCTGCACGCCCTGCGCTTCGGCAACGGCCTGTTCGACCACGTGTGGAGCCGCGAGCACGTCCGCGCGGTGCAGATCGACGTCCCCGAGACCCTCGACATCGACGACCGCGCCGAGTTCTACGACAAGACCGGCGCCTTCCTGGACATGATCATTACGCACCTCTTCCAGCTGGCGGCCGAGGTGGCCATGGAGCCGCCGGTGTCGATGAAGGCGGCCGATCTGCAATCCGCACGGGAGGCCGTGATTGCCGCCTTCCGCCCGTTGGCCACGGACGAGGTCGTGTTCGGCCAGTTCGACGGCTATACCGACACCGAGGGGGTGGCGCCGGACTCCACCACCGACACCTTCGCCGCCGCCCGCTTGTGGATCGACACCGACCGTTGGCGCGGCGTGCCCTTCCTGCTGCGCACCGGCAAGCAGCTGGCCGCCGGCGCCCAGCAGGTCAACCTGATCTTCCAGCGCCCGGACGGCGGCCCACTGCACTCGGCGAGTCCCGAGCTCGGCAATGTCTTGACCATCGACCTGTCCGGCGCCGGCGAGATCAAGCTACGCATGGTGGTCAAGGAGCCGGGTCCGGACTTCACTTTGACCGCGGCGACCAGCGACCTCGCCCTCGCCGACGTGGCCGATGCCGACCCCCTGCCTCCATACGTAAAGCTGATCAGCGACGTCGTCACCGGCGACCGCTCCCTGTTCACCCGTCCGGACGGGCTCGGCCACGCCTGGGACGCGATCACCCCGATCCTGCAGGACCGTCCGCCGGTGCAGCCCTATCCGCGCGGCTCCTGGGGTCCGGCCGCGGCCAACGCCCTGGCCGACCCGGACGGCTGGCTGCTCGGCGCGGACGCGTCGGCCGACGGATCGTCGGATGGCGGCTCGACGGGCGGCTGAACAGGCGAGGTCACCGGCCGGTGGTGCCGTCCAGGCGCTCACGCAGCAGGTCGGCGTGGCCATTGTGCCGCGCGTACTCGGTGAGCATGTGCAGATAGACGAAGCGCAGCGACAGCAGGTCGCCGCGGTCCTCGAGCTCGAAGTCCAGGTCCACATCGGCGGCGGCATCGTCGGCCGCCCGGCACGCCGCGGTGAATCGGTCGAAGTCGGCCTCGGCCTGCTCGGCGTCCAGGTCGTCGAAGTCGGCGTCCTTGCCCAGCGTTGCGTCGTACATCGGCTCCAGGTCCTGGCCGGCCACCCGTTCGCAGAACCAGGTCCGCTCGACCTTGGCCATGTGCCGGACCAGGCCCAGCAGGGAGAGCGTCGAGGGCGGTAGCGCGCGTTCGGCCAGCTGCTCGCCGGTAAGCCCGGCGCAGATGTTGAGCAGTGTGCGCCGCTGATAGGCCAGCAGCGCCCGCAGGATCGGCCGGTCCGCCCCGGTCGTCGGCTCGTCGGTGAGGACGGGCGGTTGGGGAGCGATCCACGGCATGGACGCGCATTCTGCCCGACTCCGGGCCTGGACCGGCCCGGCGCTCAGTACGCCTGGCAGGCTGACCGGATGCCGGGTTCGCGAGCCCTCGTGGTTGGGGCCTCGAGCGATATCGGCCGGGCCGTGGCCGCCATGTTGGCATGGCCAGCAAGCACGGACTGGCCGGTCTGGCCGGTCTGGCCGGCGCAACGTTCCTCGACGTCCGCGACCGCGGGGTCAAGGTGAGCCTGGTGTCACCGGGACTGGTCGCGGCCGGCGCCGGCCTGCTCCCCCCGGCCGGTCGCACCTCGCCGGAGCGGCTGCTGACCCCTGCCGACGTGGCCGCCGCCGTCCGCTTCGTCGTCACGTTCTCCGGTACCGGCTGCCCGACCGAGATCGTCCTCCAGCCGCAGCACACGCCGTCGTGAGTGCGCTGCCACCACCGGGCTGCAGTGAGGAGAGGACGGTCCACGACGGTGTCCTGCCCGGAGGCAACATCGGCGCCCCCCGTCGCGACGGCGAAACCGTGATCCGCGCTGGCGGCCAGGGCAGTAACTTCTCCCGCCGGCTGCTGCGGTTCTTCGCCGACCGGCAGTGGAACGGCGCGCCCCGCCTGCGCTCGGTGGACGCGCGGGGCGTCGAAACCCTCGACTTCATCGAGGGCGAAGTCCCGTGGCCTCACCCCGTGCCGGACTGGGCGGTTACCGACGACGCCCTGCGGGACCTGGCCCGGTTGACCCGCGCGTTCCACGACCTCGCTGCCGGCAGCGACCTGGTCGCCGGCGCGCAGACGGTGTGCCACAACGACTTGTCACCGTCCAATACGGTCTACGCCGGCTCGACCGACGGCGCACGGCCCATAGCCTTCATCGACTGGGACGCCGCCGCTCCCGGTCCGCGGTTGGACGACGTCGCCCATCTGGCCTGGCAGTGGCTGGAGCTCGGGCCTGGGATATCTGACGTATCCGAGGCAGCTCGACGGTTGCGCATCCTCGCCACGGCCTACGGCCCGGAGATCGAGCGGCCGGCGTTGGTCGCGCGGATCCATTGGTGGCAGGAACGGACCTGGCGCGGCATCCAGGCGCAGGCGGCCGACGATGATCCCGCCCGCCGGCGGCTGGTCGAGCGGGGCGTGGCTCAGGGCATCCGCGCCGCGGCGGCATGGACCGCGGCCCACGCCGCCGAGCTCACCAAGGACAGCTGATCCCGAACAGCTGATCACGCCCATGCGGCCGGGCCGGCGAACTCGATTGCCCCGGCCCCCGGATCACCGGCAGGCTGCGGCGGTGCTGGCCGATCCGGACACCGGTCATGTCGTGATCGACGAGCCGCTGGTGCGGAGGCTGGTCGAGGTCCAATTCCCGCAGTGGTCGTCGTTGCCGGTCCGGGCGGTCGACCACGGTGGCGTGGACAACCGCACCTTCCGGCTCGGCCCGTCGCTGTCGGTGCGGCTGCCCAGTGCGGCCGGCTACACCGAGCAGGTGGCCAAGGAGCACCGCTGGCTGCCGGTGCTGGCGCCGCAGCTGCCATTGCCCATCCCGACGCCGGTGGCGCGTGGCGTCCCGGGCGAGGGGTATCCGTGGGACTGGTCGGTATACCGCTGGATCGACGGCGACGTCGCGGCGAGGACGGCGGTGGACGACCTCACCGGCTTTGCGGTTGGTCTGGCCGACTTCCTGACCGCTCTCGGTCGCATCGACCCCGCCGGCGGCCCGGCGGCGGGAACCCACAACTTCTTCCGCGGGGCCCCGCTGACCACCTACGACGCCGAGACCCGCACGGCCATCGAGCGGCTCCGGGCCGACGTCGATCCCGAGCTGGCGACCGAGGCCTGGGAGGCAGCACTGGCCGCGACCTGGACCGAGGCACCGGCGTGGTTCCACGGCGACGTCGCGGCCGGCAACCTGCTGGTTCGCGACGCCCGGCTCAGCGCGGTGATCGACTTCGGCTCGTCCGGGGTCGGCGACTCATCGTGCGACACGGTGATCGCCTGGACCATGTTCCGCGGACCGAGCCGGGCGGCCTACCGGGCCACGCTGCCGGGTGACGATGCGCTGTGGGCGCGCGGTCGAGGCTGGGCGCTGTGGAAGGCGCTGATCACCGTGGTCGCGACTCGCGGGACCGACCCGGCCGCGGCGGCCAGCGCGGCGCACGTCGTGGCCGAGGTCCTGGCCGAGCACCGCGCCATCTCGAGCTGACAGGACGGGCACGCCGCCCCAGCGGCCGTGGGCGGGCCTACTGACCGACGCGGCCGTCGATGCGCTCGCGCAGGATGTCAGCGTGGCCGTTGTGCCGCGCGTACTCCTCGACGATGTGCACCAGCACCCAACGGGCGGACAGCCGGCCGTGGTTGGGATGCTCGATGGTCACGTCCAGGTCGGGCAGCTCGGCGATGCACCGGTCGGTGAACGCCGCCTCCTCCCGCCAGGCCGCCCAGGCCTCTGCCACTACGGCAGGGTCGGCCGTGGCATGGTCGAAGTCGCCGTCCGGGTCGTCCGGAAGTCGGAACCGCGCCGGCGCGTCCTGCCCGGCCAGCCGATGACGGAACCAGCCGCGTTCGACGTCGGCCATATGCCGCACCAACCCGAGCAGCGACAAGCCGGACGGATCGAGCGCGCGCCGCGCGAGGGCCTCGGCGTCAAGCCCGGAGCACTTGAGCTCGAGGGTTTGACGGTGCCAGCGCAGGAACCCGGACAGGGTCGCCCGCTCGTCCCCGCGTTCGGGCGGTTCAGCCCGGGGATCGGCGTCGATGTCGACGAACATTTCAGCGAAGTTTTCAGCCATGGCCTCAGCATCCCCACCGCGCGCGGCGCCGGCCAAGCCGATACTGCGCCGACACAGCTCAGCGGCGGCGCCGGTTGGTCCAGAAGCTGGCGCCGCGGTAGGGATCCTCGTAGTCGATGTCGCCATCCTGCGGCCCGGTGACCTCGCCCCGGGAACCCTTGCGCAGCACGAGATACAACGGAAGAACGAAGAAGAGGGCGAAGAACACCACCACGCTGACCGTCGCCAGGAACATGCTCCGCCTCCTGGTGACCAGTCAACCAGGGGCGTATTGCGCGGCCAGGGTCAGGCCGGCTGCCCGGCGAGGGACTGGGCCACCCGCTCCAGCAGATCGAGCGCATCCTGCAGGCCGGACTCCATACCGGACTGGAGGTGGAAGTCGCGCGCCCGCGGCGAGTCGTGGTCGACCAGGAGGGTCACGGTCGTGCGCCCGTCCTGCTCGGCGAACGTGATCGTGGTGATCGCCTCGGCCTCGGGCATTTCCTCATAGATCTCGGTCGAGACGATGCGTTCGTCGGGGACGAGTTCCCGGTATTCGCCGTGGAAGGCGACCTCGAAGCCACCGTTCGCGGTCATGACGTAGCGCCAGCGGCCACCGACCCGCAGATCCACCTCGATCACCGTGGCCTCGCCGCGATTGGCCGTCCACCAGCGCCGGATCAACTCCGGCGTCGTCCAGGCCCGGTAGACGAGATGGCGGGGTGCGTCGAACTCCCGCGTCACCTGGATCTGGGTGTCGGTCAGGAGGCTGACCACCGCCGTGGCCTTACCGCTCATCGGTTCCTCCTTGTTCGTCGTCCTGGGGCTCGCCGGGCGGGCCCGTTCTTGGCCAACTCGTCGGTTCTTGCTTCGTCGTCCTTCAATTCCTCGAGGACGGTGTCCAGCCGCTCGAAGCGCTCTGACCAGGTCTCCTGGTAAGGCACGAGCCAGTCGGAGATCGACTTCAGCGGGCGTCCGTCGAGGCGGTACAGGCGCTGGCGGCCGACGTCGCGCACGTCAACCAGTCCCACCTCGCGCAGGACCCGCAGATGCTTCGACACCACGGGCTGGGAAACACCCAGGTCGGTGACCAGGTCGTTGACCGGTCGCTCACCGGTGCCAAGCAGGTCGAGGATCAACCGTCGACGAGGTTCCGCGACCGCGTTGAACGCGTCCGTGGTGGTCGCCGCCCGAGCCATACAGGCATCGTATGCCTATATGGCTATCTCTCAACGGATCGCCGCGTGAGCATCGCGCGTGCCAGGTCCTTCGCTCGCGGCGGCGGCGTCGGCCGGTTCGGTGTGCGAGACGATGACGGTCGGAGTTCGCACGGAGCCGCCCGGTCCGTCAGGGCACCGTCGCCGATCGACAGCTCGACGTGGTTCGCCAAGCCGCCGTCGATCGCCACATCGCCAGCATCGACGTCGGTCACAGATTCTGGGCGTCGAGCCAGGACAGGTACGACTGCGCCACCTCGGTCCACCCGCTGTCGATGGTCAGGGAGTGTCCCCGGTCGAACTCGACCAGATCGGTGACCGCGGTCGACTTGCGGTACTGCTTGAGCGTCGCCTTGGTAATCGTTTCTGGGACGGTGTGGTCCCGAGCGCCCGTGATCAGGAGCAAGGGGCCGCGGCTGTTGTTGGCGGTCTCCACCTTCAGCGGCGAGCGCGAGGAAAAGTTGGCCGCGGCCGCCTGGAAGAGGGGGCGCCCCGGCGACGGGATGGTCCACGCGTCCTACAGCCGGTCCGATTCCTTACGGCTCAGTGCGTTGCCGAAGCCGTAGGCGAACTGGTCAGCGGTCAGGGAAACCGCGCGGTGGCGGTTGGCCGGGTTCTTGAAGACCGGCAGGGTCGCGTACAACGCCGACAGCGGAAAGCGGCAGCACGCCCTCGATCTGAGCGGCGTCGATGGCGATCCCGGCCGAGCCGTAGCCCTCGCCCAGCAGCTTCTCGATGAGCATGCCGCCGAAGAGTGCCCGATCAGGATCGGCGGGGAGTCGAGGCCGTCGATGAACTTGGCGCAGTGGGCTGCGACCTCCTCGACGCCGTGGTCGGCCACCGCGTCGGGGTTGTCCCGCGTCTCCTGCACGGTATCTGCGTCTCCTGGCCATCCAGGCGCGTGCGGCGTGTAGCCGCGCTCCTGGAACAGGTCCGCCCATGGCCGCCACGAGTCGGCGTGCAGCACAGCCCGTGGATGAAGACGACGTTGCGTTCGGCCATGGTCGGTCTCCCCGGTTTGAATCCTGGATCGTGGTCGCGAGTACGGACCGCACCGCGGTCGCGGCTAGGACCCGGTCGAGAGTTCCACCGGCCTTCCGGTGGAGAGCCTCACCCTGCCGCCGCGGTGCTCCTCGCCCGTGCGGCGAAGAAGATGGGCACCTGCCTGTAGACGGGTTGCTCCTCGGCCAGCCGAGCGTTGGCGACTGGCTCGTGCGCCTGCTCCAGGACGAAGCCGGCACCGACGAGCGCGTTGAGGTACGTGGCCAGCGTGCGGTGGTAGCCGCCGACCTTGCCCCTTACGCCGTCCGGGTTCGTCGAGCGCCAGAAGCCCTCGGCGAAGTATTCGGTGAGCAATCGGCCCAGGCGGTGCTCGACGGTCAGCGTCTCGGCGTGCGGACTCAGGTAGCAGGGATGACTGACCACGAAGGCGAACCACCCGTGTGGGCGCAGCACGCGCCGGACCGACCTCAATGTCGCGGGCAGGTCGGCAATGTCCATCAGCCCGAGCTGGCACACGGCGCCGTCGATGCTGGCATCGGCCAGGGCGCCGAGCCTCTGCGCGTCCCCGGGCACGTAGGTGATCGGCAGCGTCGACTCGGTGCGTCGACGGGCCAGTTCGAGCATCGGCTCGGCCAGGTCGACGCCCATCACGTGCGCGGCTCCCGCCCTGGCCACGGCCCGCGCGGCGATGCCGGTTCCGCAGGCCACGTCGACGACGGTGCTCCCGCGTACGTCGGGCAGCAGGTGCAGCAGACAGCCGATCGCGGTCTCGTGCGGGCCGCTCCCGCGGTCCACGAGCACGTCGTACCACGATGCGATCTGGGGCCACGTCGAGCCGTGGCCCGTCGGACCGGTCATGTTTCGGGTAGGACGGCGATGGCATCGATCGAGATCAACAGACCGCGCGGGAGCCGGACGTTCGCCGGCGCCGAGCGGGCCGGCGGCGGATCCGGCATGTGCCGGGCGTAGACCTCGTTGATCGTGGCGAAATCGTCCACGTCGGCGTAGAAGATCGTGGTCTTCACAACGTCGGCGAGCGAGGCGCCGGCCGCCGTCAGGACCGCGTCGAGGTTGGCCAGCGCCTGCTCCGTCTGAGCCTGGATCGCCTCCGGTACCGAACCGGTAGCTGGGTCGATCCCGGCCATGCCGGAGCAGAACACGAAACCGCCGGCCACGATGGCCTGGCTGTACGGCCCCAAGGCCGCGGGCGCGTCCCGGCTGCTGATGGCCTCACGGGTCATGACGACTGCCTCTCGGTGGTGGCGGGCCGTGCTGATCGTGCGGAAGGGGGAGCGTGCCGGGCGTCTTCGAGGTCGAGAAGTGACGCTCGGGCACTCATCCCATCACGCGGCGTTGTCTCATGTCCCGGTAACGGGCAATCCATTCGTCGTTGAGTTCATCGGCTTGGCGCTGGTCTCGAGGAGAAATCGTCTGATCCTCGGCAAGCGCGAGGCTGAGGAAGCCAAGAACGCCGCGAGTGACGCCGGCCATGTCAGCGACCAGCTCCTCGTAACGCACCCGGTGCGGCCGGACGTCGGACGCCGCGAACCAGGCCTGCCACGCGGCGTTGTCATCGTTGATCTTCTGGACGAAGCCGTGAAGCTGCTCATAGTCGAAGTGCGGCTGATGCCGTAATGAGGGTGTTGGGTCTCCGGGGTGCCAGACGTGGGTCTGCTCGGCACGGGCCCAGGACACCGCCTGAGCAAGGGCGTTCTCTCGCCAGAGGTGAAGGAACCGGGTCCGGCCGAATGCCCGAGTCAGCTGCTTCACATCGGTCCCGCGGACGTCCGGATGCACGGCGCGGAGGTTCGCGACCAGTTCGTCCATGGTCTCCCGCATGACCCTCGCGCCGAAGACACCGTTGTCCGTACTTCCTTCGGCGACTGCGGCCTGCACGAAGTCCCGGTAGACGATGCGTCCTGCGGAGTTCCGCGCGAGTTTCCACCGACTGACCCACGACTGCTCGTCGGGCAGTCGGAAGTACGACTCGGGCCGGCCGGCAACGCCCGTGGAGCGCAGCAACCCGCACAACAGCGTGCTGCCACTTCGCGGCGTGGCGCAGAGGAGGTAGGCGTCGGCGCGGTTCGACGGGACCACGGCACAAGCCAACCAGCCGATAGATCAGGCCGGATGGCCCATATCGACGAAGCGGCTGTAGTGGCCCTGGAAAGCGACGACGACGGTGCCGGTCGGGCCGTTGCGGTGCTTGGCCAGGATGATGTCGGCCTCGCCGGCCCGGGGTGATTCGCGCTCGTACATGTCCTCGCGGTGGACCAGCATGACCACGTCGGAGTCCTGCTCGATCGACCCGGACTCACGCAGGTCGGACAGCATCGGCTTCTTGTCCGTGCGTTGCTCGGAGCCGCGATTGAGCTGGGACAACGCGAGCACCGGCAGATCGAGCTCCTTGGCCAGCAGCTTGATCGCCCGCGAGAACTCCGACACCTCCTGCTGGCGCGACTCCACCCGTTTGCCCGAAGACATCAGCTGCAAGTAGTCGATGACGATCAGCTTGAGGTCGTGACGCTGCTTGAGCCGCCGGGCCTTGGCGCGGATCTCCATCATCGTCAGATTCGGCGAGTCGTCGATGAACAGCGGCGCCTCAGCCAGCTCCCCGGACCGGCGGGCCATGCGGGTCCAGTCCTCGTCGCTGAGCATGCCCGAGCGCATGTTCTTCAGCAGCACCCGCGACTCGGCCGAGAACAACCGCATCATGATCTCCTGCTTGCCCATCTCCAGGGAGAAGATCGCGGTCGGCTGCTGGTGCTTGATCGCCGCCGAGCGGGCGATGTCCATGGCCAGAGTGCTTTTCCCGCTACCCGGCCTACCGGCAACGGTCACCATTTGCCCGGGGTGCAGGCCGTTGGTGATGCCGTCCAGTTCGGCGAATCCCGTCGGGATCCCGGTGCCGACGCCGCCGCTGGAGGAGATCCGCTCGATCTCGTCCAGCGTGGACTCGATGAGGCTGGCCACCGGCACGTAGTCCTCGGACGTGCGCCGCTCGGTCACGTCGTAGACCTCGGCCTGGGCCCGGTCCACGACGTCGTCGACCGAGCCGACGATGTCGCTGGCCCCGCCGGCGGCGCCGTAACCCATCTGCACGATGCGGGTACCGGCCTCCACCAGCCGGCGCAGGATGGCCTGCTCCCGCACGATCTCGGCGTAGTAGCCAGCATTGGCCGCTGTGGGCACCGACGACATCAAGGTGTGCAAGTAGTTCGCCCCGCCGATGCGTGCGATCTGACCGGTGCGGATGAGTTCGGCGGAGACGGTGATCGCATCGGCCGGTTCGCCGCGGCCGTAGAGATCCAGGATGGCGTCGAAAACCAATTGGTGCGCTGGGCGGTAGAAGTCCCCGGGGCGCAGGGTTTCAATGACGTCGGCGATCGCGTCCTTGCTGAGCAGCATGCCGCCGAGGACCGACTGCTCCGCGGCCACGTTCTGCGGAGGGGTGCGGTCGAACGACGCACCTCGCGGGTTCTCGAACTCCCCGCCTTCCGCTGCCGCCAGAGCCACGTGCGCGCCGTCCTTCCTCGAGCGAGACGTCAGCGAGCCCGGCGGCCTCGCCGCCCCGGATCGAGCGACGGGTGTCACTCGCATGGGGACGTCGGTCACGGGTTGGGTTATACGGCCCGGCGCAGACACTTTCGTGCTGCACCGCGCCGGATCGCTGTTGTTCCGGCGATCGGTCGCAGACGTTGGCACGCACCCACCGCGCCGCTCAACCCTCGATGTGCACACAGCAGTGGACAACCCTGGGGACGGCGCGCGAGAGCCCTGTTCACCCTCTGTGCACGGACCTGTGCATATCCCTGCTCGCCGACCTCAAATCGGCGCAAACACTAGGCATCGTTGTCCACCAGCCTGTGGAAATTAGATCGTCGCGTTCCTCGTCTCACGCAGTGAAACTCTCCCGGCGACATCGCGCCGCCACGCCCATGACATCTTGCGTTAACGCGCCGAAGGGACTAGATGATCTCCGGGCAGCGGGTCGCAAATCGATTTGGCGTGCTCGGCCACTCGCCAGTCAGTCGGCCATCGCGGCGCGGACGGCGTCGACCAGACCGGTCAGCCCGCCACCGCCGGCGACGGCCCGCCGTTGCAGATCCGCGCCGGTGCCCCGCGTCAGGATCTCGGCCACCCCACCGCGGACGGTGTCGAAATCTCGGCTGTCGCCCAGAGCCGGCTCGCACCAATCGAGAAGCGTGTCGAAGGCCTCCCGAGCCGGCACCGGAGTGCCAGAGGTCGGCAGCAGGAGATCACCACTGATCCCGTGCCGCGCCGCTCGCCACTGGGCGGCCCGCGCGATTTCCACCCGCGGGCCGCGCGGGACCTCGCCGGCGTGCCACTGGCGGGCGGCCTGCTCCACCATCGCGCGAGCCAGCGCGGCGATCAGGACCGAGTCGGTGGAACGCACACACACGTCCGCCACGCGGATCTCCACCGTCGGGTAATGGGCCGAAAGTCGGGCGTCGAAGTACAGCATGCCGTCGTCGAGGGCCGCCCCGCTGGTGATCAGATCCGAGCGGAGAGAGTCGTAGGCCGCAACGCTGCCGAAGTCTTGCCCCGGCCCGGCGGTGGGCCACTGACCCCACAGCACGGTCCGGTACGACGCATAGCCGGTGTCCTCGCCGTAGAAGTACGGCGAGTTCGCGCTCAGCCCGAGCAGCAGCGGCAGCCAGGCGCGCAGACCGTCGAGGACGCCTACGCCCTCCGCCCGGGAGGCCACGCCGACGTGCACGTGCATCCCGCACGTGAGTTGCTGGCGTCCGACCGAGCCGAACTCACGCATCATGCTCCGATAGCGCGCGTCGTCGGTCGTGGTCGGCCGGTCCGGGACCGGGCTGCTGGCCAGGGCCAGCAGGTACGCTCCCCGCTGCTCGGCAGCGGCAGCGAGCTCGCCTCGCCGGGCCCGCAGTTCGGCCCGCAGGTCGTCGAGCTCGGTGTGCGGCGCGGTGTTGAGTTCGACCTGCTCGTTCTTCAGCTCGTGCTCGAAGGCGTCGCTGCCTGCGGCGTCGGCCGAGACCGCAGCAGCCACCACGTCGTCACCGGCGGGCACGAGAAAACCACTCGAGTCCAGGAGAAGGAACTCCTCCTCAATCCCCAGGGAGCGGACACCGAGCGAGCGCACCCCGGCGGTGGTCACCCGGTGACGGTGACCGGGATGGTAGCGACGACGTCCGGATGCAGGTCGACGGTCACCGAGTGCTGGCCGGTGGTCTTGATGTGCCCCGGCAGATGGATGCGCTTCTTCTCCACCAACGGCCCACCCGCTACGCGCAGCGCGTCAGCGATGTCGCTCTGGCTGATCGATCCGAACAGCTTGCCCCCGGACCCGGCCCGCGCCGCCACGGTGACGGAAAGCTTCTCCAGCTCGGTCTTGATCTCCTTGGCGTGGCCGAGGTCGCGGATCTCACGCGCGTCCCGGGCCCGCTTGATCTGGCCGATTTGCTTCTCGCCGCCCTTCGTCCAGGCGATGGCGTCGCCGCGGCGGACGAGGAAGTTACGCCCGTAACCGTCGGCCACGTCGACGACGTCGCCGGCCTGGCCCAGGCCGGCGACCTCACGGGTGAGGATGAGCTTCATGGGGTGATCCTCCTCAGCGCGCGGTGGACGTGTAGGGCAACAGCGCCATCTCGCGGGCATTCTTGACCGCCTTGGCGATTTGACGCTGCTGCTGGGTCGTCACCCCGGTCACCCGCCGGGCGCGGATCTTGCCGCGGTCGGAGATGAACTTGCGCAGCAGGTTCGTGTCCTTGTAGTCGATGTAGCCGACCTTGGCCGCCTTGAGCGGATTGGCCTTCTTCTTTGGTTTGCGAACGGGTGGCTTGGCCATGAGTGCATGTACTCCAGTACGAGAGCGGAAAGGTGAACAGAAAGCGCGGGCGCTTCCTAGAAGGGCGGCTCGTCGGAACCGACGGGTCCGGCCGAGCTCCACGGGTCGTTGTCCGGAGCGCCACCACCGGAGGAGCCGGAGCCGCCGGAGCCGCTGGAGCCGCCGGAGCCGGAGTCCGAGCCGTAGCCGCCCGACCCGCGCTGAGTGCGGTTGACCTTGGCCGAGGCGTAACGCAATGACGGGCCGACCTCGTCGACCTGCATCTCGACGACGGTTCGCTTCTCGCCTTCGCGGGTCTCGTAGGAGCGCTGCTGCAGACGCCCATGCACGACGACGCGCATACCGCGGGTGAGCGACTCGGCGACGTTCTCGGCGGCCTGGCGCCACACCGAGCAGCGCAGGAACAGCGCTTCGCCGTCCTTCCACTCGTTGGTCGCCCGGTCGAGGGTGCGCGGGGTCGAGGCGACGGTGAACGACGCGACGGCTGCGCCCGAGGGAGTGAAGCGCAACTCGGGGTCAGCGGTCAGGTTGCCGACCACGGTGATGACGGTTTCTCCGGCCATGGCGGTTACCGCGCGTCCGGGCGCAGGACCTTGGTCCGCAGCACCGACTCGTTGAGGTTGAGCTGACGGTCGA
>JBDUAD010000069.1:0-15901 GCA_040004775.1 bacterium
GGCGGGCGGCGCAGCAGCAGGGACACCGCTCGGTAGGCCTCGGCCTGCTTGGTCAGGTCGTCAAAGACGATGAGCACATGCTTGCCCTGGTACATCCAGTGCTGCCCGATCGAGGAGCCGGTGTAGGGCGCCAGGTACTTGAAGCCGGCCGAGTCGGAGGCCGGTGCGGCGACGATCGCGGTGTACTCCAGGGCGCCGGCGGCCTGGAGCGTGGCCCGCACGCCGGAGATGGTGGAGCCCTTCTGCCCGATGGCCACGTAGATGCAGCGCACCTGCATCTTCGGATCGCCCGACCTCCAGTTGTCGCGCTGATTGATGATCGCGTCGACACACACCGTGGTCTTGCCGGTCTGGCGGTCGCCGATGATCAGCTGCCGCTGGCCGCGGCCGATCGCGGTCATGGCGTCGATGGCCTTGATGCCGGTCAGCAGCGGCTCGTTGACCTCCCGCCGCTGCACCACGGTGGGGGCTTGCAGCTCCAGCTCGCGACGTTCGGTGGCACCGATCGCGCCCAGGCCGTCGATGGGGTCACCCAGCGGGTTGACCACGCGACCCAAGTACTCGTCGCCCACCGGTACCGAGAGGATGTTGCCAGTGCGCTTGACCTGCTGGCCCTCTTCGATGTCGGCCGCGTCGCCGAGGATGACCACGCCGATCTCGCGCACGTCCAGGTTCAGTGCGATGCCCAGCGTGCCGCCCTCGAACTCGAGCAGCTCGTTGGTCATGGCGCTGGGCAGGCCCTCGACGCGGGCAATTCCGTCACCGGTCTCCGCGACGACCCCGACTTCCTCACGGCTGGCGTCAGCGGAGAACGCGGACACGTAGCCCTCGAGGGCATTGCGGATCTCGTCGGCGGAAATGGTCAGCTCGGCCATGTGAATCCCTCTATCCGGATCGGTGGTGCAGATCAGATCTTCGAATCGGTGGTGCCGGTGCTGCGGTGATGCCGGTGGTGCCGCGGCAGCAGTCGTAGTTGTCAGGTGCGGCCGGCGACCGCGGCCCGGGCCGCGGCCAGTCGGGTGGCCACCGTGGCGTCGATGACCTCGTTGCCGACCCGAACCTCTAGGCCGCCGCGCACATCGGGCTCGACCGCGGTACGCACAGTGATGTCCCGGCCGTACAACCGGGTCAACGCCGTGCTCAACCTCTGATTCTGCTCCGGGGTCAGTTCGCTGGCACTCACCACCCGGGCCACCGACCGCGAGCGACGGACGGCGCTGGCCTCGAGCAGGTCGTCGATGGCCAGTGCCAGGTGCTTGCGGCCGCTGTTCATGGCGTGGACGAGCAATTCCGAGGTGATCGGCTCGACCTTGTCCCCGAGCACCGCGCGCAGTAGCCCCACGCGACGATCGGCGGGCGCCGCACGATCGTCCAGGGCAGCGCTGAGCGCGTCATTGTCGGCCAGGATGCGCTCGAAGCGGAACAGCTCGTCCTCCACCGCGTCGAGGCGACCCTGTTGCTCGGCGGTGGCCAGCAGGACGTCGTCGGACAGGCTCTGGATCGCGTCGGCCAGGTCCCACGGGGTCGACCAGCGCTGGCGGGCGGCGTCGGCGACCAGGTCCAGCGTCTGGGGCCCGATCTTGTTGGCCAACAGACGGCGCAGCAGATCCCCGCGCAGGGAGTTGTCCGTGGCGGGATCGGCCAGGATGCGCCGCAGCCGCGGCTGGGCGGCCAGCAGACGCGACACCGCGTCGAGCTCGTCGGCCAGCCGACGGTCTTCCTCGGCCGGCGACGCGGCGCGCGCCGACAACAGCGCGGCGAGGTACTCGCGCAGGACGGCCAGCGACTGGCGGGACGCGCCGTGGATCATGTCGACGTCCCACCCGACGGACCACCGGCCGGCACGGTGCTGCCGGGTTGGACGCTGCCGGACTGGGCGTTGCGCGGCTGAGCACCGTCCTGTTGGCGCTCGATGTCGGCCAGGAAAGCGTCGACGGTGCGGCGGACTGCGGCATCGTCGGCCAGCCGCTCACCGACGATCTTCTCGCTCAGCTCGACGGCAAGGGTCCCGATCTCCCCGCGCAGTTCGCGCACCACCTGGCCGCGCTGGGCGTTGAGCTGCTCCTCGCCTCGGCTCACGATGCGGGCCGACTCCTGCTGGGCCTGCGTGCGCAGCTCCTCGACGATGCGCTGGCCCTCGGCCCGGGCTCCGTCGCGGATTTGGGCCGCCTCGGTGCGGGCCTCCCCCAGCTGCGCGCGGTACTGGCGCAGCAGCTCGGCCGCCTCCCGTTGGGCCTCCTCCGCCCGCTCGATTCCACCGACGATCTCGGCCCGGCGGGCGGCGAAGGTTGACTCGAACCGCGGCACAACAAACTTGTTGATCAGCCACAGCAGCAGGCCGAACACGATCAGGACGAGGATGAACTCCGACCAGACAAAACCCAGCGGGTTCGGCTCGTCGGCCGCCAGCCATCGGTGCGACATGGTGGGGGATACCTTCCCGGTCGTCGGCGAGCGTTACGGCTTGAGGACGAAGGCCAGCGCGATGCCGATGATGGCCAGGGCCTCGGCCAGGGCGAACCCGAGGAAGGCGATCGGCTGCAGCCGGCTCTGCATCTCCGGCTGACGGGCCGTGCCGTTGATGTACGCCGCGAACACCAGCCCCACGCCGATTCCGGGGCCGATCGCGGCGAGGCCGTAGCCGACCATGTTGAGCGTGCCACCCATGAGGGTTCTTCCTTTCGTTGTCGGTCCTCGTGACCGTTGAGTCCTAGCTGCGCACCGTGCGCGGGGTCGAACGGAAAACTCAGTGCTCCGAGGCCAGCGACCCCGAGATGTAGGTCGCCGTGAGCAACGTGAATACGTAGGCCTGCAGCACGGCCACGATGACCTCGAGGAACCCGATGGCGATACCCATGACGAAGGCCAGCAGCCCGGCCGGCTTGAGGATCGGCGACCCCTCCGCGGTCAGCAACAGGTACGCGCCACCGGTGGAGAACAGGATGATCAGCAGGTGGCCGGCGAACATGTTGGCGAACAGTCGCAGGGACAGCGTGAGCGGGCGGACCAGGATGTTGGAGAAGAACTCCAGCGGCACAAGCAGCGGGAGGATCCACTTCGGGACACCGGCCGGGACGGTGGCGTGCTTGAGATAGCCGACGAGTCCCTTGTCCATGATGCCGACGCCGTTGTAGATCAGCCAGACCAGCAGGGCCAGGCCGTAGGCGAAGCTGACCTTGGAGAACGGCGCGAAGGAGAGCAGGGGCACGATGCCGAACAAATTGTTGATGATGATGAAGAAGAACAGCGACACCAGCAGCGGCACGTAACGCATGAACGCGGCCTCGCCGATGATGTCGCGGGCCACGCCGTTGCGAATGAAGTCGTAGGCCGACTCACCGAGGAACTGCCACTTGGACGGCACGACCTCACCACGGCGGGCGGCGGATGCGAGGAAGCCGAACGCGAGCGCCGCCCCCAGCACGAGTAGGGCGCCGGACTTGGTGAGAACCTCGGTGTAGCCGTGGTGGCCCCAGTGGTTGCCGATGAAGTCGGGCAGGAAGAAGTCCAGCGGGCCGGGCGCATGAAAGCCCGGGGCGACGGCCAGCAGCCGATCGGGGGTCGCCGCGCCGGCGTAGCTCACGAAGTTTCTCCTCGGTCATCTCTCGGTGGCCGTACTTCTGGGGCTGCATCGTGCGTGCGCGACTCATTACGCCGGTCCACGGCACCGCTGTTCGTGCCGCCGATGCGGTACCGGGCGAAGACCAGGTACATCCCGAAACCGAGCCCGACGAGGATTCCGATGGGGATCCAGAAAGAAGCGCCCGTCCACACGCTGAGTCCCCAGCCGACCGCACCGTAGAACGTCACTCCGGCGACGATGTAGCCGAACGCCGCCCACGGATCCCCGGCCGGGGCCGGCTGATCAGGTATCGGTTGGGGAGCCATCGTGCAACGAGATGTTAACAGGATGGGGGGTGTTTTCCGGACGCAGCCATGTCGCCCGGATGAGGTGCCCGAGCCAGACCACTAACCCGCTTGCGAGCCCGCTGGCGATCGCCGTGGCGTCCACCACCCGCGGGCTGGACATGGCCAGCACGATGCCCAGGCCGACCGCGGTCATCACGTAACTGAACATGGCCGCAGCCAGAGCCAGACCGGGAACGTAGCGGTCGGCCATGGTGATGTTGAACCGGCCGAACTCGAACGCCGCGACGACCAGAAGCAGGCCGGCGAGGAAGCTGCCGCCGGCCCGGCCCGGATGGTCGGACCCGATGGCGAACGCGGAGCCGCCGATCACGGCCGTCAGCGCAAGCACCAGCCCGAGCCGGCGGCGCGGCCGGCGCTGCGCAGGCTTGGCCGTGTCGGTCACGGCGGCCGCAGCGCACCCGGCGGGCGGAGCCGGGGCACGGCCGACATCAGCATCCCGAGCAGCGTGAGGCCGGCGAGGACGCCGATCACCAGCCACGGTCCTTGGGTGAAGGTGACGGCCACCCCGCCGAAGGCGACCAGAGCCGACCAGAAGTAGAGGAGCAACACCGCCCGGCGGTGGCTGTGACCCATTTCCATCAGCCGGTGATGCAGGTGCTGCTTGTCCGGTGAGAACGGCGAGCGTCCGTGTCGCACCCGCCGAACGACCGCCAGCACCAGATCGGCCAACGGCAGGGCGAGCACCGACAGGGGGATCAGCAGGGCCAGCGCCGCCGGCAAGGAGACGAGGGTGCCGAAGCTCTGGGGGTCGATCCGGCCACTGGCCGTGACACCGACCGCGGCCAGGACCAGCCCGGCGAACATCGATCCCGAGTCACCCATGAAGATCCGCGCGGGGGCGAAGTTGTGAGGCAGGAAGCCCAGGCAGGTGCCGGCCAGTGCGGCGGCCAGCAGCGTCGGAGCCGCGGCGACGTCGTAGTAGGAGACCGCGGCCAGGTGATAGCTGAACGCGAAGAAGGCCAGCGCGGCGATCGCGGTGACGCCGGCGGCCAGGCCGTCCAACCCGTCGATGAAGTTGACCGCGTTGATCGCCAGCACCGTGAACAGAATGGTCAGTGGCACACCATTGTCCGGGCCGAGGGAGATGGTGTCGGCGCTGCCCCACGGCAGGGAGATCTGCAGCAGCTGCACGCCACCGACGAGCACCATCACGCCGGCCGCGGCGACCTGGCCGGCCAGCTTGGTCAGCGAGTCGAGTTCGTAGCGGTCGTCAAGTGCCCCGAGAGCGCACAACATGGTGGCGGCCAGCAGTACCCCCGTCGCCTCACTGCCGTTGGCGAACGTGGACTGCAGTGTGGGCAGCGAATGGGCGACCAGGATGGCCAGCGACAGCCCGCCGAGCAGAGCAATGCCGCCGAGGCGCGGAGTATCGATGGCGTGGACGTCGCGGTCGCGCGGGCTGGCCACTGCGCCCCAGCGCAACGCGATCCGCCGGGCGATCGGGGTGAGCAGGAAGCTGCCGGTCGCTGCGACGAGCAGGACCAGTGCGTACTCCAGACTCGGATGCATCCCCGCCTCGCGCTCGCCCGTCCCCGATCCGGTGCGGCTCAGCCGCGCGGGTAGGCCGGGAAGCGGGCGACGAGCTCCCCGACCTCCTTGCCGATGGTGGCGTGCACCCCGGCGTCGTCGGTGCCCACGGCGGTAGCGATGAACGCGGCGACGTCGGCCATCTCGGCCTCGCCCATGCCCTGCGTGGTGACCGCTGGGGACCCGACGCGGATGCCCGAGGCCACCGATGGCGGTTGCGGGTCGTTGGGGATGGCGTTCTTGTTCAGGACGATCCCGGCCGCGCTGCAGCGCTGCTCGGCGTCACGCCCGCTCACGCCGGTGCCCTGCAGGTCGAGCAGCGCGAGGTGCGTGTCGGTGCCACCCGTGACCGGGCGCATGCCGTGCTCGGTCAGGGCGGTGGTCAGGGCCTGGGCGTTGGTGATGACCTGCCGGGCGTACCGCCGGTACGCAGGCGTCAGGCACTCCTTGAGATTGACCGCCTTCGCCGCGACCGAGTGCATGAGTGGGCCGCCCTGCATCATCGGGAAGACCGCCTTGTCGATGGCCGCGGCGTGCTCGGCCCTGCACACGATCATGCCGCCGCGCGGCCCGCGCAGAACCTTGTGGGTGGTGAAGGTGACCACGTCGGCGTAGGGCACCGGCGACGGAATCGCCTGCCCGGCGACCAGGCCGATGAAGTGCGCGGCGTCGACCATCAGGATGGCGCCGACTTCGTCGGCGATGGAGCGGAAGGCGGCGAAGTCGATCAGGCGCGGTATAGCGGAGCCGCCACAGATGATCATCTTCGGATGGTGCTCGCGGGCCAGGTCGCGGACCTGGTCGTAGTCGATGTCCTCGGTGTCCGCGCGCACCCCGTAGCGCACCGGGTTGAACCACTTGCCGGAGAAGGAGACCTTGGTGCCGTGGGTCAGGTGACCACCCTGCGGCAGGCTCATGCCGAGGAACGTGTCCCCCGGGTTGAGGAACGCCCCGTACACCGCCAGGTTGGCACTGGCGCCGGAGTGGGGCTGAACGTTGGCGTGGTCGGCGCCGAAGAGCTCCTTGGCCCGGTCGATGGCCAGGTTCTCGGCCCGGTCAACCACTTCGCAGCCGCCGTAGTAGCGCTTACCGGGATAACCCTCGGCGTACTTGTTGCTCAGCGTGCTGCCCAGCGCGGCGAGCACGGCCGGTGAGGTGAAGTTCTCACTGGCGATGAGCTGCAGCCCGCTGCGCAGCCGGGTCAGCTCGTCCAGCACGACGTCGGCGAGCTCCGGGTCAAGCGCGCTCAGGGCGTCGAAGTCAGGTCCCCAGAAAGGTGTGGTCATCAGCGTGAAGTCTCCTTCTGTACGGTCCGGACGGATGCGAGGCTACCGCCCGATCCCGGCCGGACCGCCGGTGTCGAGCCGCTCGACGTGGCCGGTGAGCAGCCGGTTGTTCCTGCCGCTCAGCCGGTGATCTCGGGCACGACCGACTGCAGCTCGGCCAGACCGACCGCTCCCAGGCGGAGCACCCGCGGAACCTCTGCGGTGGTGTCCACGATGGTCGAGGGCACCGCCGCCGGGATCGGACCGCCGTCAAGGTAGACCGCCACCGCGTCGCCGAGCTGCTCCTGGGCCTGCTCGACCGTGGCCGCGGGCGGCTGCCCGGAGCGATTGGCGCTCGAGACCGCCATCGGGCCGGTCTCGGCCAGCAACTCGATGGCCACCGGGTGCAGGGGCATGCGCACGGCCACCGTCCCCCGGGCGTCGCCGAGATCCCAGCTCAGTGACGGTGCGTGCTCGACCACGAGAGTCAGCCCGCCCGGCCAGAACGCTTCGACCAGCGACCGCACGCGCTGCGGGACGAAGGAGACCAGGCCCTCCAGGGTGTCCCACGACCCGACGAGCACCGGCACCGGCATGTCCCGGCCGCGGCCTTTGGCGGCCAGCAGCTCGGCGACCGCCGTGGCGTCGAAGGCGTCCGCGCCGAGGCCGTACAACGTGTCGGTGGGCAGCACCACCAGCTGCCCACCGGCTACCGCCCGGGCAGCCGCGGCCAGGCCGGACTCGCGCTCGATCGGATCGGCGCAGGAGTAGCTGAAGCTCACGGCGTGCATCCTGCTCCACGGCGCGGGACGGTCACCCGTTCGATCATGGGCGGATGCGATCCGGGCGGACCGTGCCGCGGCGCCCGCACGCGCGGGGGTACGCCGTTGCCGCCGCGGCAGGCCTGGCCACGGTCCTCGGCGCGACCCTGCTCACGACGATCACGACGATCACGACGACCGGTACGTCGGTGGCGCCGGAGCGCTCACGTCGCCGCATCCACCGGGCGGGCCGGCGTATGTAGTGAGCCTCGGCGACTCCTACATTGCCGGCGAGGCGGGCTGGCGCGCGCCGCATGCCGTCGACCGCAGCGAGTGGGTAGCCAACATCCGCACGGTCACCGGGCAGGACGGCCCGCTCACCGTGCAGGAGTCCCTGCACCCCAACTACTGGGGCCAGCTCGCGCTGCGCAACTGCCTACGTCAGGCCGATACCGGCGGCGCGGTACGGGGCGGGGAGTGCATCACCGTCGACCTAGGCGGGGCAGGCTGGCCAGCAGCGACGTTCATGCCGGAGGCCGGTCCGCGCGTGCGTAGGCCCTGAACATCGCTCAGCCGTCGCCTTTTTGCTGACCTCGACGCGATGTTCATGCCCGAGGTGGGCTGCAGCGCGCGTGGGTCATGAGGATCGCTCAGCTGCCGCCGGTTCGTCAGAAGCGCGCCAAGTCCCATGAACTCAGCGCCGGACGGCGGTGACGAACCGTGGGCGGCCGGTGAGGTCGTCGTGGTCGATCACGTCCCGCCACGAGTCCCGGTCGAGCCCAGCGACGAGCGCTGCGCGGTGGGTGTCGCCGTGCTCGATGGCCAGCACGCCACCGCACTGGAGAAGACCGGCGGCCACCGCGATCAAGCCCGGCATGAGAGCGAGCCCGTCCCAACCAGCGAACACCGCCTCGGGTGGATCGTGCTCGACCTCCGGACCGACCGGCGTGGCCGCCGGGACGTAGGGCGGGTTGGCCACCACGGCGTCCACCCGGCCGGCCAGGCCGCCCAAGAGCGACGCGTCGGTGAGCAACGCCGCGTCGAGGACGTCGGCGGCCACCACCGACACCCGACCGCGGCCCAGCCGGTCGACGTTGGTGTGCAGCCAGCGCAGGGCTTCGGGACCGCGTTCCACCACGGTCACGACCGCCGCGGGGCACTCGTCGACCACGGCCAACCCCAGCGCGCCGGACCCTGCACACAGGTCGACGATCACCGGCTGGTTCAGCCCGCGCAGGTGCGGCAGAACGGCGTCGACCAGCAGCTCGGTCTCCGGGCGGGGCACAAACACACCGGGCCCGACGGCCAGTTCGACATGACGGAAGAAGGCCGAGCCGAGCAGGTACTGCAGGGGCTCACGGGTGGCGCGGCGCTGCACCAGCCTGGCGTAGGCCGCCTCCTGCTCGGCGCTCAGGTCGGGGCTCAGCCGGAGCTGGGTTCGGGGCCGGCCGAGCACCGCGGCCAGCAGCAGTTCGGCCTCGACGACCGGCGCGGCGACCCCCGCCGCGGCCAGCACATCCGCCGCGCCGCGGATCCGTGCGGGGACGGACGTGCTCAGCTCGTCCCGCCGAGGCGCGCGGCGGTGTCAGCGGCGCTGAGGGCGTCGATCACATCGTCCAGGGCACCGTCCAGGACCTGGTCGAGGTTGTAGGCCTTGAAGCCGACGCGGTGATCGCTGATGCGGTTCTCGGGATAGTTGTACGTCCGCACCCGCTCCGAGCGGTCCACGGTGCGGACCTGCAAACGGCGCGCGTCCGACGCCTCCTGCGCTGCCTGCTCCTCGGCCGCGGCGACCAGGCGGGCCCGCAGCACCCGCATGCCCGCCTCGCGATTCTGCAACTGGCTCTTCTCGTTCTGCATCGACACGACGATCCCGGTTGGCATGTGCGTGATCCGCACGGCCGAGTCGGTGGTGTTGACGCTTTGACCACCAGGGCCGGACGAGCGGAACACGTCGATGCGCAGGTCGTTCGGGTCGATCTCTATGTCCAGGTCGTCCACCTCGGGCAGGACGAGGACGCCGGCGGCCGAGGTGTGGATGCGGCCCTGGGACTCGGTGACCGGCACGCGCTGGACCCGGTGCACGCCGCCCTCGTACTTCAGGCGAGCCCACACCGGGTCGTCGGCGCGTCGCGCCCGCACGGCGACGGTGGCCGAGCGGTAGCCGCCCAGGTCGGTCGGCTCGGCGTCGAGCACCTCGGTGGTCCAGCCGCGGCGTTCGGCGTAGCGCAGGTACATCCGCAGCAGGTCGCCGGCGAATAGGGCGGACTCCTCCCCGCCCTCACCAGCCTTGACCTCCAGCAGGACGTCCTTGTCGTCGGCGGGGTCACGGGGCAGCAACAGGGCATTGAGCCGTTCGGTCAGCGCGCCGATGCGCACTTCCAACTCGGCCGCCTCGTCGGCGAACTCGCGGTCCTGCGCGGCCAACTCGCGAGCGGTGCCCAGGTCCGAGCGCGCGGCGTCGAGTTCGGCCGCGGTGGCGATCAGCGGAGCCAGCTCGGCGTAACGCCGGCCCAGCGTGCGCGCCTGGGACTGATCACCGTGCACGGCGGGGTCGGACAGCCGGCGCTCGACGTCGCGATACTCCGCGCGCAGGACGTCGAGCGTGCCGCCCCCAGCGGGAACAGACTCGGCGCCCGAACCGCGCACGTCACCTGCGCGCTGTTCGCTCACAAGACCTGCCTCTCTGCCGGCGGCCGGGATCTCGACCCGCCCGCTCTCGCCTCCGCTGCGCAACCGTCCACACGAGCGACCCGGTCAACGTCGCCCGGACACGACGACGCCCGTCCCCGGGTGGCCAAGCTGGCTGGGCCGCCCGGGACGGGCGTCGGTACGGGTGCTAGCTGGCGGTGGTGCGGGTGCGCTTGCCGAAGCGCTTCTCGAATCGGTCGACGCGACCGCCGACGTCCATGATCTTCTGCTTGCCCGTGTAGAACGGGTGGCAAGCCGAGCAGACGTCAGCGCGGATGGCGCCTCCCGCCGCGGTGCTGTGCGTGGTGAACGAGTTGCCGCAGGAACAGGTGACCTGGGTCTCGACGTAGTCCGGGTGAATGCCGTTCTTCACTTCTGGATCCCTTCGCGGCACGGCCCGCGGGCCGTGTCCTGATGGTGGTCGCCGGGTCGCCGGGCGGCCACCATGCCGAATTAGGCACGCGGCCGGCGGGCGTGAACCGGAACCGGGGTGAGGTGTCGACCAGTCTGCCAGCCAAAGAGCCAGCAACCCAATCAGGAAACCGAACGCAACAGGGGCACCGGGTGTTCCCGATGCCCCTGCCGTGACGCGCCGAGGTCAGCCCTTGACCGAACCGGCCAACAGTCCCTTGACGAAGAAGCGCTGCAGGCTCAGGAACACCACCAGCGGGATGATGATGGCGAGGAACGCCGCCGCCGGCAGCAGCTCGGTGCCCGCCCCGGAGTTGGAGCCGATCAAAGCCTGGATCTTGACCGTGATCGGGCTGATGTCCGGGTTGCCGCCACTCATGACCAGACCCACGAACAGGTCGTTCCAGACCCACAGGAACTGGAAGATGCCGAACGCGGCGAGAGCCGGGGTCAGCAGCGGCAGCATGACCTGACGGAAGATCTGCCCGTGGCTCGCGCCGTCGATCCGCGACGCCTCGAGCAGGTCGCGCGGGATCTCGGACATGAAGTTGTGGACCAGGAACACCGCTAGCGGAAGCGCGAAGCACGCGTGAGCCAGCCAGATCGCCCCCAAGGTGCCGGATAGTTTCGTCGACGGGAAGATCGTCAGGCCGCCGAGGTGCCAGCCGCCGACCACGAACTTCAACACCGGAACGACCGCCACCTGCAACGGGACCACCTGCAGGGCGAAGATGAACACGAAGATCCAGTCCCGGCCCGGGAAGTCGATCCAGACCAGGGCGTAGGAGGCCAGCGCGGCGACGGTCAGCGGGATCACCGCGGCCGGAATGACGATGGCCAACGAGTTGACGATGAAGGGCAGCAGCGACGAGGAGTTGTCCCCGCCGATGCCCGTCGTGAGCGTTTTGTAGTTGTCGAAGGTGTACTGGCCGGTGCCGTCCTGGACGTTCCACCAGCCCTTGGTGTCCTGCGAGTCCTGAGTGCGGAACGACTGGATGAACAGACCGATCGTCGGGATGCTCCACAGCGCACCGATCAACACGGCGATCAGCGACGCGGTCCGGCTGGTGAGCGCGCTGCGCACCCGGCCGACTGCCGTACCGCGGCCGCCCTGGGTTCTGGGGATCGTGATCGTGCCGCCCCCGCCGGGGGCGGTTCCGACGGAGGTCGGTTCGTCGATGGCCGGTTCGGTAGTCATCGGACCCTCCGGTTATCGATCATTTGGCGGACCTGGAAGGCCACGAACGGCACCACCAGGATGAAGATCAGCATGGCCAGCGTGGACGAGCGGTGCTCGCCGATGGTCCCGGGCTCGGCCTGCTTGAATGTCGTGAACATCAGGTTGGCCAACGTGTCACCGCCGTACTGCTGGGCGCCGAAGGCTTGGACCAGGTCGAACACCTTGAGCGTGGCCACCGAGATGGTCACCAGGACGACCACCAGCGAAGGGCGGATCTGCGGAATCGTGATTCGCCGGAACGCCTGCCAGGCGCTGGCCCCGTCGATCTTGGCCGCCTCGAGCAACTCGGTCGGAACGCCCTTGATCGCCGCGGACAGCACGACGGTGGCGAAGCCGGCCTGGATCCAGATCATCACCACGATGAGCAGGTAGGTGATGGAGCGCGAATTGGTCGGGAAACCGAGCGGGCCGAGGTGGAACCAGCCTAGGACCACGTTGACCAGTCCGGAGGGCAGCAGGCCCGGCTCTTGGTACATCAGGCCCCAGATGATCGCCGCGCCGACGAAGGAGATCGCGGTGGGCAGGAAAACCAGGGCCTTGGCGAAGGACTCACCGCGTACACCATCGATGACGGTCGCGTAAGCCAGGCCGATGATGGTGGCGGCGATCGGCGCGATGATGACCCACTTGAGGGTGTTGTAGATCGCCTTGCGGGCCTCGACGTTGCCGAACGCCCAGCTGAAGTTGGAAAAGCCGGCCCAGTCGCCGTTGGCGTTGGTGAACGACGAGATCGCGGTCGAGATGATCGGGATGACGAACCCGATAAGGGTGAGGATCAGGGCGGGCAGCAGAAAAAGGAAGGCCTGCCACTTCTCTCGTCCGGTCTTGGGGGCCCGGTCGACCAGCAACAGCAGCAGCCCGATGACCGCAAGAAACACGGCGGACACAGCGATAGCGAAGCCGATCTTTCCGTACCAATGGGACGAATGCGCCCAGGTGTTCAACCAGTCCAAGGAGATCACGCCTTCCAGCCGGGAGATGACGCGGACCTGTGCTGACGCGGTGGGGCGACCGGGCGGTGTACCGCCCGATCGCCCCGCGCGATCGTGCTCAGTGTGGTGCTAGAGCTGCTCGAGGTACAGACCCCGGCTTACTTCGGCCAGGAATTCTCCACGTTGTCCAACGTGGCCTTGTCGTTCTGCCCGAGGACCCACTGGGTCATCTGCTTCCAGAACGATCCCGTGCCCACCGAGCTCGGCATGAGGTCAGAGGCGTCGAAGCCGATGACCGCCTTGGGGTCGGTCAGGATGTCGACTGACAGCTTGTCCACCGGGTCGGTGTAAACGGTCTTGTCGACGTTCTTGTTGGCCGAGGTCCAGCCGGGATGCACCTTGGCCCGCGAGGTGGCCCAGTCGGCGGACGCGAGGTAGAGCTGAACCGCCTGAACGGCCGGCTTGTCGGAGAACGCGGTGACGAACTCGGCACCACCCTCGACCGGCTTCGGGAACTGGCTGTTGATGGCCGGCTCGTAGAAGGCATAGATGTCACCGTCCGGGCCGATCGTCTTGCCCTTGGGCCAGTTGGCCCCGTAGAACGACGCCTGCTGGTGCATCCAGCACTTACCGGTGGCCAACGGCAAGCCGGCCTTGGCGAACGCGGTGGTCGCGATGGACTTCACGTTGCCGATGCCGGCGTTGACGTACTTGTCGTTCTTCCAGATCTGGCCGACCTTGGCCAGCACGTCCTGGACCTTCTGGTCATTGAACGGGATCTCGTGGGTGTACCACTGCTTGTACACGTCCGGACCGTAGAGGCGGAGCATGACCTCCTCCATCCAGTCGGTGGCCGTCCATCCGGTGGCTGTACCCGACTCGATGCCCGCGCACCACGGCTTCTGCCCGTCGGCGACGATCTTGTCGGAGAGCGAGATCATCTCGTCCCACGTGGTCGGCACCGTGTAGTTCTTGGCCTTGAACGCCTTGGGCGAGTACCAGACCAGGGACTTGGCGTTCGAGCCCATCGGAGCGCCGTAGAACTGGCCGTTGTAGGAGCCGTATCCGATCCAACTGGCCGCCCAGTTCTTGCTGGCCAGTGCCTTGACCTTGGCCGACGCGGGCTTCAACTTGCCCGTCTTGGCGAAGGTGGCCAGCAGACCCGGCTGGGGCATGATCGCGATGTCCGGCGCGTTGCCACCCTCTACCTTGATCTTGAGCTGGGTCTCGAACTCCTTGTCACCGGTGTACTGGATCGTGATCCCGGTGCAGGACTCGAATTCCTTCCAGGACTGCTTGAGGAAACCACCCTCGGGGTCGGTGATGCTGGCGTACATGTTCACCTTTTGACCCGAGTTGCCCTGGTAGTCCGCGTACTTCTTGCAGGCAGCGCTGTCGGACTTGGCCGCGCCGCCGCCTCCACCGCTCTTGCTCGAGCTACAGCCAGCGGCGACGAGTGTCGCCGCAGTGGCCAGGGTGACGACTGTCGTCACCTTGCGAAAACGCATGTAGTGCCCCTTCCGTCGGTCGCGGTATTGGTGATACCGCTTACATCACTCGGAACCATGTCACACCGTGGAAACACCCCGCACGCCACGGACCGACTCCGTTGCCGAACCGTTACGCCCCACCGCGCGGGGCACTGCGCCGTACGCTACGTCACCGCCGCCGTGTCCTTCGCCTCCGGTGATCACGAGCCGGAAACGCCACGAGGCCCGCGACCCGGAAGGGACGCGGGCCTCGCTGAGAGCGCGATCAGTGCGCTGCGGGCTTGGCGGAACGCACTGGCGGATTCGCCGGTGCTGGATTCAGTCGGCGCCCGGCGTGGTCTTGGCGATCTGCATGAGGAACTCGACGTTGTTGCGGGTCTTGCGCAGTCGGTCGAGCAGCAGGTCGATCGCCTGCTGGGACTCCAGTGCGTGTAGCACGCGCCGCAACTTGATCGTCACGGCCAGCTCGTCCGGCGACAGGAGGATCTCCTCCTTGCGGGTGGAGGACTGGTCGACGTCGATGGCCGGGAACACCCGCTTGTCGGCAATCTTTCGGTCCAGCTTGAGCTCGGCGTTGCCGGTCCCCTTGTACTCCTCGAAGAACACCGTGTCGCCGGCCGACCCGGTCTCGACCAGGGCGGTGGCGATGATGGTCAGTGAGCCGCCATGCTCGATGTTGCGAGCCGCGCCGAGGAAGCGCTTGGGCTGGTATAGGGCGGTCGAATCCACGCCACCGGAAAGGATGCGACCGCTGGCCGGTGCGGCCAGGTTGTAGGCGCGTCCCAGCCGGGTGATCGAGTCGAGCAGCACGACGACGTCGTGACCCATCTCGACCAGGCGCTTCGCCCGCTCGATCGACAGCTCGGCCACCGAGGTGTGGTCCTGTGGGCGCCGGTCGAAGGTGGAGGCAATGACCTCACCCTTCACCGAGCGCTGCATGTCGGTGACCTCCTCGGGTCGTTCGTCGACGAGGACGACCATGAGGTGGCATTCGGGGTTGTTGACCGCGATCGCGTTGGCGAGTGACTGCAGCACCATCGTCTTGCCGGCCTTCGGCGGGGAGACGATCAGCGCCCGCTGGCCCTTGCCGATCGGCATGACCAGGTCGATTACTCGCGTGGTCAGGATGTGCGGCTCGGTCTCCAGGCGCAGTCGGTCCTGCGGGTACAACGGCGTGAGTTTGGTGAACTCGACCCGGTTGCGTGACTGCTCGGGGTCGGCACCGTTGACGGTGTCCAGGCGAACCAGCGGGCTGAACTTCTCCCGCTTCTCCCCGCCGACCGCGCGGATGGCACCGGTGACGGCGTCACCGCGGCGCAGGTTGAACCGGCGCACGAAGGAGTTGGCCACGTAGATGTCGTCGCTGCTGGCGAAGTAGCCGGCGGTGCGCACGAACCAGGTGTTCTTGTCCTCGATCGCGTCGAGGATGCCGGCCACCGGCACCAGGACATCGTCCTCGGACACGGTGGGCTCGATGTCGGCGTTGCCCTGACTGCCGGAGCCGGCCGGGCTGCCCTGCGTGCGGTTGCGCCCGCGTCGGTCGCGGTAACGGCGACCACGTCGCCCGCCGCGCTCCTCGTCGTCGTCCGAGCCGTTGTCCCGATTGTCATTGACCCGGGAATCGTTTCCCCGGTTGTCGTTGCCGCGCTGGTCG